>PABV01000040.1 GCA_002699425.1 Methanobacteriota archaeon | reverse complement strand
TGGTATTCCAATTAGACCGATGACCATCGAAATAAATCCACAAGTGAACCAAAAAGTTCGACTTAATACTGAACGATTCAAGTCCACTTTATGAATATCGGTTTCCGAATCAATCATGATTCTGTGCGACAGAATTCAGTATGTAAGGTGTTGTATAAGTACTGAGGAATTACTTCGGCCACCATTCCTGGTTTTCTTGATTTAATTGCCAAATTCGAGGATGAAGAATTATTGGTTTGGAGTGAGATTTATCCGATTCGAATTTGCGATAATACCCTCAATTTATGATCATATCAACACAGTGTTGGCATAAGTTCATTTCTTTTCTTTTCACTTTAACACCATGAGCGCAGTTCCCCCGGCCTATCTTGCACCAATTTTAGTGGCTCTTTTCTCAGCCATCTGTGTGGCCTTATTCATTCGAAAATTGAATATGCCATATACCATTGCTCTGGTAATTACAGGCCTGCTGCTGGGTTTGTTTGCCCAAGTTCAGTCACAGATTTCTTTTGATTTGGATGGTATCCTGACTGCTGAAATTATTCTATTCTTGATCCTTCCACCCTTACTGTTTGATGGTGCCTCAAAATTGGATTGGGGCTCCTTCAAACGAATTTGGCGACTCACGTCTCTTTTGGCTGTGCCTGGAGTAATCTTGAACATGTTCGTAATCGCCTTGATCACTTGGGTGCTGGTTTGGGGTGCAGACAGTGAAATGTTCCTATTTGCCCTGCTTCTTGGAGCGATTTTGGCACCAACAGACCCGGTGAGTGTTTTGGCTTTGTTCAAGGAATGTGGCGCTCCACATCGCTTGGCTGCCATGGTTGAATCTGAGTCTTTGTTCAATGATGGTACCGGCGTAGTCATGTTTCAAGTGGTCTTGAGTTTGGTTATCGCTTCTCTATCTGGAGATACGACCGGCTTAGGCACTACCTTACTTTCTGGTGCTGCTATGTTTGCACAAATGGTCATTATCGGTGGCGCAGTAGGAGGCTGTTTGGCTTATGTCTCAAACTTGGCACTGAGGTGGACTGAAAACCATCTCTTGGAAGTGGCCGTTACAGTAACCCTCGCATTTGGCTCCTTCTTCTTGGCTGAAACTTTCCATGGGAGTGGTGTCATTGGCGTTGTCGTCGCTGGGATGGTGCTTGGAAATACTGGAAAGCATGACGAAATGACACCTCAGGCAAGAGTAGCTTTAGACAATTTTTGGGAGATGGTGGCCTTTTTGATCAACAGCATCTTGTTTCTTCTCATTGGTTTCGAAATCATCAATCGCGTCGAATTCAGTAGCAGCATCATCATGCTCTCATTCACGGCTATCTTCGCTTCCCTCGTGGCTCGCTTAGCAGTCTATCCGATTGGATGGTTCGTTACTGAGAAAACCCATGACAGCAATATTCCATTCGCATGGAGACATGTTCTATTTTGGGGTGGATTAAGAGGTAGTATACCACTTGCTTTGATGCTCATTTTGCTCGATTTGTGGATCACCCATCCAGCTGATTCATTGGTTGATGATGCCTCACTATTAGCCTCCGTTTATGATGAAATATTGGTGATGTCCTTTGCTGTAGTGCTATGGACGCTGATTGTTCAAGGATTGACGATCAAGCCACTGATGAAGAAATTGGGTGTTGGTGATCCTGCGGATGGTCTATCACATGATTTTGAGAAGAATATCGGTATTTTGGTAAAGTGTAGTGCCGCATTGGATGAACTTGACAGGATGCTTGAATTGGGAATCACCAAGCAAGAAATTGTAGATAAGCAGAAAGAAAAACTAACGGCTCAAAAGGATGAAGCGCTAGAAAACCTGCAAAAAATCATCCAAGAGGAACAATTCCAATCAAGATTAGAGGGTAGAATTGAAGCACGGCTCAAAGCCATTCAGCAAACGGCTATTTCTCGAGCTGAGCGTTCTGGTCTCTTGTCAACGCATGTGGGTGCAGAACTACGATGGAAATTGGATACAGAACTTACTCTACTTCTTGAAAAAGAGGATTTGAAGAGCGAAGTACCCCTGCCAAAAGCCTGATGCAAGATTAAGGACTCTCCCATAGAGGAGATGACATGGTAGACGATGTGTTGTCAATCGAGAATGACCCTCAACTGCTGACGTTTATGCAATTGTGGATGATGAGTGGTGCAGGTGTTCTATCGACCATTGAACAACTTGCAAAGAGCGAAAAACGAATCAAATTACCTGAATTACCTGGTAGAGATTTGATTTCTGAACTTAATCGTCTTGGCGCAGCAATGAATACAATCATTACTAAATTAGAGTGATACGACGCATAGACACTCCTATCAAGGTAGAGGAAGGGTTTCTTACTGTGCAGCGCATTTCATTACTGGTTTTTCTCCTGCTTTCCTCCCAATGTTTTGTTGTTGGAGCCATGGGTAGTCTCAGTCCTGAAAAATTGATCGCTGAAGATGAGGAACATTGTGGTTTTGAGACCTTTTCAAGAAATATTCAAATCGCTTTTGAAAGAAGTATGAATGAGTATCAATCGAGCAATTCATGGCTCATCTCGACACCATTTTGTGAAAGTTTACCGCAATCAATGATCTCAACATATCAATCTCTTGGACTGGTCAATGTTGAATCCACACCGGACATTTCTGGGATTTGGCAATTTGATTTCAAGGAAGAAATCGTTTTTCCTGGCTCGCTTGATGAGGGCATTCAAGCATGGTATCCTCTGAGCGAATGGACACGTGAGAGCCGATATACGCCAAATGATCCTAGATTCTCTGACCAGTGGCATCTTGAGAATTACGGCCAATCCGGTTCAAGTGGTGAGGATGCCAATCTCACTGGAGCTTGGGATATTGCTGACGGAACTGGCGTTTTGATATCCGTCGTCGATGACGGGGTTGAAACCGATCACCCGGATTTGTCACCAAATTACAAAACTTCACTCGATTATGATTACTGCGGGAATGACAACAATCCTAATCCATCAAATGGCGATTCACATGGAACAAACTCAGCGGGAGTAGCCGCAGCGATTGGTGATAATGGCATTGGAGGAACGGGTGCTGCCATGAATGCTGATTTAATCGGTATTCGATTGATTGCTTGTTCCCTTTCCGATACCAGAGAAGCAAACGCCCTCGGTCACTCGAGAAGTGAAATTGATATCTCATCAAATTCTTGGGGCCCATCTGATGATGGACAAACCTTGCAAGGACCGGGGCCATTATTACTGAATTCTCTCGAGAAAAATGTCTATGAAGGACGAGACGGTAAAGGAATCATCATCACATTAGCAGGTGGAAATGGACGAGCAGAGGATGATAACTCAAATTATGATGGATATGCAAATTCCAGGTTCACTATTGGTGTTGCAGCCGTAACTGATTGGGGTGGCCAATCATGGTATTCAGAAGATGGAGCAAATATCTTGATTGCAGCCCCATCAAATGGAGGAGAAAGCGGAATCACTACCACCGACCTCAATGATGGTTATACCAATAGTTTCGGCGGTACATCTTCTGCTACACCACTGGTTTCTGGTGTAGTTGCCCTCATGTTGGATGAAAACCCTGATCTGACATGGAGAGATGTACAACATATACTCGTCAACAGTGCCCGGAAAAACGATGCAAGCGATTCAGATTGGAACTTAAACGGTGCAGGTCATGATATCAACCACAAATATGGATTTGGTGTAGTTGATGCTGGACTAGCAGTGCATCTTTCTACTGATTGGGTCAACATTGACCAAGAAATGAATTGGAGTTCTGGACAGATGATTGTGAATCAGCAAATCCCTGATGATTCGAATGCTTGGACCTCCAAAACCATTCAAGTTAACGAAAGTATCTCGATTGAATCTGTGGAGGTCGTCTTTGATGCTGACCACGATTATAGAGGTGATTTAGAAATCAAACTTACATCTCCATCGGGAACAGAATCCATCTTAGCTGAATCCCACAGTGATGGGGGTGATGATTACAATCAGTGGATATTTACATCCGTGCGCCACTGGGATGAGGATTCTGAAGGAGAGTGGACACTTTCCGTTCGAGATACCGATTCACCTGATACGGGTACTTGGAATAGTTGGGAATTGATGATGCACGGAACTGAACTCATCAAAGATGCAGACGGAGATGGTCTACTCGACAACGAGGAAGGAGATGGCGGCTATGGAACTGACCCTTACAATAATGATACTGATGGAGATGGTTTACTCGATGGGTATGAAATTTTCAACTCCTCTACTAATCCATTATCAAACGATTCTGATATGGATTTGCTCGATGACTTTGTTGAGATCAACCTTCATGGAACCAATCCTATGAACAATGATACCGATGGTGATCTAATTACCGATTGGGATGAAATATATGTTACATTTTCGAACCCATTAGTATTCGATAAGGATGAGGATATGGACAGTTGGTATTGGTTTTCAGATTGTAATGATACCAATCCAAATATCTATCCTAATCAAACCGAACTGTTGAACGGTATCGATGAAAATTGTAACGATTTAATCGATGAAGGATTCGATGCGATGGATACTGACAATGACGGCATTAATGACTACAATGAATATCATATATGGAAAACGAACCATTTAGACGAAGACACGGACATGGATGGATTAAATGATGGAGACGAGGCCTACCTATACCTCACAAATCCTCTTGTTTTTGATAATGATAGTGATGGTGATGGATTTTACTGGTTCCAAGATTGTAACGATAGTGAAGAGAGGATTTCGCCAGATGCTTCTGAGCAATTGGATGGTATCGACAACAATTGCAATGAAATAATCGATGAAGGTTTTGCAGAGCTTGATTCAGATAATGACGGGTTATCAGACTATGAAGAATACTATCTTTACAAGACAAATCACTTGGACAACGACAGCGATAAAGATACTCTACTTGATGGAAAAGAGGTGTATGTATTCAAGAGCGATCCACTGGTGGCTAATTTTGACAATGATACTGATGCATATTTTGACTTTGAAGACTGCAATGACTCAAACTCTGAGGTATATCCAAATCAAGAAGAGATATGGAACCAAATTGATGATGACTGTGACATGATGATTGACGAAAACCTAACTGAACCTCTTCCTGATCCACCATTTATCCTATCAACATCGACTCCTTTGGAAACCAAAACCAATGGCAATGGAACGACGCTAAGCGTCAATTTTACCGGAGATGAATCCGAAGTTCGTTGGACTATCGACAACACTACCTACTATGGGAAAACAGTGACCATTAATTTTGACGAAGTGAAAGTATCGTCTTGGGTCGTATGCGTTGAGAATCGAGGTGGAAGTGCATGCACCCAAGGTGAAATCAGCGTCAGCGAAGATTGCGTTTCATGCCCAGAGGGTAACCAGGATGATTTGAGGGGACAAGATGCAAACTCACTAGATTATGTTGGCTGGGCTCTCATGTTCACTTCGTTTATTGTCATCGTAATATTATTGTTTATGTTACTTGGAAAAAAGGGAGGAGGAAGCCTACCTACAGAGTATCCAATGCACCAAGGGATTCAACCAAATCAGGTAATGGCATCCATCAATCCAATGAGAGAACAATGGTGAATTAATCCATTTGGATATCATGGCCCATTCTTTTTGATTTTGTAGAAAGATAATCTCTATTGTGACTTCCAACACCCACAATGAGATTTCTTCTACCTGCAACATGGATACCTAAGGACTGCAGTTGCTCCCCTTTGTCAGGATTATTGGAAAGTAATTCTACCGTTGTGATTTCAAGAGCTTTGAGCATCTTTCCTGCGATGGTATAATCTCTCGCATCAGCAGGCAAACCCAGCATGAGGTTGGCATCTAAGGTATCCGCTCCCTGATCTTGTAAATGGTAAGCTTGTATTTTTGCATGAAGACCGATACCCCTCCCCTCCTGTCTCAGATAGAGAATACAACCCCAGCCTTTCTCAGCTACCAACTTGAGTGCTTCATCTAATTGTGGCCCACAATCACATCGTAAACTACCAAAAACATCTCCTGTGAGACATTCTGAATGAATTCTAATCAACACAGGGTCAGGTCCTTTCATCGAACCAAGGGTCAGTGCAACATGGTCTAAATTCGAAACCTCATCATGAAAAACCCTGATTTCAAAATCTCCGTAAGGAGTCGGTAACTTCGCTTGAGAAGGTATTTCTTTAATCATCTTACAGCACCTTTACTAAAAAAAAGAATTCACCCGCATCTTCTCTAATATCAATTAATTCATGACCAGTACGATTGATGAGTAGAGGTATGTCATGCTGTGTTTCCGGGTCATCTGCAACGATTTCCAAAATATTNCCTGTCGTTAATTCGTGAAGCGCTTTTTTTGCTTCTGCGACCGGAATCGGACAGAGATATCCCAACACATTCAGTTGGTGTGTGGCCTGCATTGATGAACGGAAATGTTCCACATTTATGAAACAAATCACGTAGTATTCATGAAGCAAAAGATAGAGAGGACGGCATGGCCAGAGCCAAAGAAGACCTTTCGTGGGGAGAGGTTGCTACGCTCGGGCGTCGATATCTACGAATCCCCTTTGCTCTTTTTTTGGTTGAAGCTTTCTATTGGTTCCTGACTCAACCAACCGATACCCTCGCTCCACTCCAAGTTACAGAAGCGTGGATATGGCATCACCTCACAGAAATTATTTTCGGGGCAGGAACCAGTACACTTACTCAGCATCAAGGCTGGACAACGATGGTTGAACTTCATCATCCAGATTTCTATAGATACGCTAATGGGAATACACTTAGCCTGTATGTAAGCGATGANTGTGCAGGTGTTCATGAAATGATTTTCATAGGAACTTTGNTCATGATGACCGATGGAATTCCTCAAAGATTTAGATGGAAATCCGTTGGAGTTATGTGTGCCATTGTTTTCATCCTGAACATTATTCGTCTACTCGTTTTGTATCCAATTGCAGTTTCTGGGTGCGCATCCAATCCAAATATGCTAGGATGCGAATCTGAAATGTGGAAATTTCATACCTTTGTTTATCAATGGGGGTTCTTGATAGTCCTCCTGATTATGTGGCTGGTTTGGTTTAAGATAGCGGATGGGTCCAAAACCATACGTGAAGCAGCAAAAAAAGAAAGAGAAATGTGGACCCTCCGTTACAGAACAAAATGGAGCCNAATTCATTGGAGCATCTTAGGTTTGAGTCTCGTACTCATCTTATACGCAATTTATGCCGTTACGGCTTCAAGTGAGGCCATGTTAGCAAGGGAGATAGTGGAGTTTTGTACCTTCCAAGATATCGTTTCATCTCAATGCAATAATGCTCAAAATGATTGGAACAATGCTATCGCTGGTTCTTGGTCGATGACAGCAATTGGGCTTGTAGGTATCGCTGCAGTGAGTTTAGTNGTTCAACATCCNGAATCNGAAGAAGAATAGTCAATATCTATAATACAATAGCTTCAACTTTCTTCCCGGCAACCGGCTTTGCATTGAGGGCTTTCAATGCCAATTCGGCCTTTGAGATGTGAACCTCAATCTCCGTGATTTCAGGCCCTACACTTATTGCTCCAATAACTAAAGGATCNACTTTTAGTTCATTGATTAACCAGTCTTCAATACCGTTTCTTCCCAAATCATTACCCGTAATTTGAATTTGGACCATGCCAAAAACATCAGCGGATTCTGAGAANTCTTGAATTTTCCTGANTGGATCTCTATCTATATGTTCGGGAAGTTGAGGAGGCTCTACATCTTCAATGACTAAACTGTGGGTTGCNGCAATTTTGTTCAACTGAGGGACATCATCTCTTGAAACAAGAGTCCATGCTTCCCCATCTCTTCCAATACGACCTGTTCGACCAATTCGATGGATATAACTGTCAACATCATCGGGAACATCGTAATTAATCACTCGAGTAACGGTATCCACATCAATACCTCTTGCTGCAACATCAGTTGCGATAATAATCTTTAATTTTGCATTTCTAAATGAATCAAGTATTCTTTCACGCTGATTTTGAGAGTGATCACCATGTAAGCCATCAGCCTCAAATCCGTGCTTCTTGAGGCGTTGTACCAATAAATCAACCATTCGTTTCGTATTGGTAAAAACAATCGATTGATCTTCGGGATTCATCCAAGACAAAATACGACCGCAGACCCACAATTTATTACCACGGCTAGTTCGAACACTGCATTGTTTGATATCTGGTATATCCAGGGTCTCTGTGTTTGCAATCACAAACTCTGGCTCATTCATGAAATCCATTGAAGCATCAAGGATTTCTTGTGGAAACGTTGCACTGAACAATAGCGTTCGTGATCTTGACTTCATCTCGCCAATAATCCAATTGATGTCGGGAAAGAATCCCATATCGAGCATGCGATCGGCTTCATCTAATACCAACCACTTTGCAACTGATAGATTCACATGACCTCTCTTATTCATGTCCATGATTCTACCAGGAGTTCCAACGACTATATCGACACCTTTTCCTAAAGTCTTGGCTTGCTTATCAATGTCTGTGCCACCATAAACAGTGACAACCTTCAGCCCTTGTTTTCCTTGAACGATGTCGACCTCTTTGCTAACTTGTAACGCCAACTCTCTTGTTGGTGCGATAATCACTGCCTGCAATTTACCTGTAGGCTCACAATCCTGAAGCACTGGAATTGCAAAGGCAACGGTTTTCCCACTCCCTGTCCGAGCCTGACCGATTACATCTTCACCCGACAGAGCTAACGGTACAGTGTCTTTTTGAACTTCTGTAGCGAATTCAAATCCGGCTGTTTGTAACCCTTCTTGTATAGCACCCTTGAGATTCCAATCCGAAAATCTAGTTTTTGTGAACATACGACCAACTCTTCTTGCCCTCAACTCAAACGGGCCACGGGCGTTGGCCCCCTCTCCACGATCAGAACGTCTCTCTTTCGAGAACCTCAGCCTTTAATTCACCCATCCAATATTTTCTGGCATTTTCACGGGTAAGTGGCCTCTGCATTTGTCGAACATGCTCAAGAATGTATTGTCGAAATTTGAGTGACTTCGCTCTGTTAATACCCTTGGGAGTGATTCCATCCCATAGATTGTTGAATTGCTGCAACTTGTCATTAAACTCGCCATCAGACATCACAACACCTCTTAAGCAATCGCCCCAAAACCATCTCGTCTTTAACCATGACGGCCATTCTCCACATCACGAATCGGGGTCATATTCACAGATTTACCTACCGACTCAACAATTTCCTTATCGATTTGTGGCACAGATGGAGCAGGTTGAAGGAAGGCATTTTTCTCATCTTCTGAACCTCCCCATTGAACATCAAAGAGTAATTCGTCTATTTCCTTGATAACCACTGGATTTTTCTCTGATTTCCTCAATTCTGATGCAAAGTCTCTCAACGCGTCTTCACCCATAATCCTCGGAAGAATTTTGATACAAGCCAATCGTACATTCGGATTTTGATGTTTGCATGCATTCACGATCATATCTCTGGCACGGCCATAATCAGTATCTAATGATTCAATACACCGTATAGCGAAATCGATTACCTTGATATCCGTGTCGAAAATAGCCTTTTCTGCCAAGATTGTAGCCATTTTCGGCATTTTTTGGGCCATGGGGGGTAAGCATCTCGCTCCGTTTTGTCGAACAACATGATCTTCATCATCTAATGCCCAACCAATGAGATCCCAAACCGAAGCATCCTTTTTGTGTACAAGCTTTTTCAGCAAATTCGAAGCGTTTCTTCGCCATGTGATATTTTCTTCCAACAACATCTCATCGATATGCAAACATGCGACCTCAGGCCAAGTTTGACACATCTCAGTGAGGGCTTTCCAAGCATGCTTGCTTCTGGAAGCGATACCATGCCTCAGCTCAAATGCCAGTGTGCTTTCGGTCGCAGAGGGGAAAATTGGAGCCGATTTTTCCAGGCACATACTCGCTGCTTTTCTTACTGACAAATCTTCATCATCAAGGAGAACAGAAAGATAGTCAAACAATTCATAGGAACGTTGTAAAGCAACAATCGGCAAAGAAAATAAAGCCGCTGATTTTATTTCTGAATCATCATCTTGTAATGCATGTATAAGAGCACTGTGCGCTCTAATCACATCTCTTCCATGTAATCTTGTCAGGGCCCTGATTCCATCGATTCTGCCCAACTCCTTTCTCTTCCCTCTCCAGATGACTTGTGAGATAGGTTGTTCACCCATTGCAAGTGGAATAATTTCGTGGTTGGGTATCGCAATGAATGGTCCTTCTTCTATTTGAGGCGTCATGGCTTTCTGTTTCTTTGTTCCACGTGAAATCGGGAGCCCTGTTCGAGGATCTCGAGCAATGAATTCACGACCCATGAAGGGGTCGCAACTCATTGCCAAACATGAACCCTTGGTCTATCGAAGCATATTGAAAGGAGTGCCGACTTGGCGAAACGTGGCCCAAGGAGAAGAAGCTGATGTTAAGCGGATTCTTTCTGCCTGCTTTCGAGGAAATGACACGTTATCTTCTGAAGATATCATTAGAATTTTAACATTTGAACTTGGATGGATGGATGATGAAAAGGCGGAGATACTTATCGCTTCATTTATCAGAAACGGATGGTTAGTCGGGGAAGTTGAAGCCCTCACTCCTACCTTTTCTACAAAGAATATATCCGCACCTTTGGGATGGTTTCCTCGTATCGAAAGATTACTTGACTTATCTGGACCAACTGTACTACAGGTAGAACCAAGAGAAAAACCAGCATTAGCCATTCACAAACTTTCTGAAGAAGTGCCTGTAACAACCGATGCACGTCAAAGAAAAGAAAGAAGATTAATTCGGTATATATCCGAAAAATCACGACTCGGGAAGGCTGAAGTCTTGCGAAGAGCCAAGCGAAAGGAAACAAGTTTCGTTGTTTGTACCACTTGGATGGCATTGGCATTGGTTGCCAGAGAACAAAATCTAGATATGGATGACATCATTGAAAGTTTGTCAACATCAAGAATCGCCTGAGGAAAGTTGTTTTTCCGACAAGGATAACAAAACTGGAAGTACCACTAAACAAAGCACTAATGATGAAATCACGGTTAATGCAGTGATCAGACCAAAATCTTGAATCAACGGCATCTTTGAAAGCATCAACACGATGAAGCCCAAAGCCGTCGTTGCAGAACTGATAATGAGAGCAACGCCTGTCGTCGCAATCGAGTCTTCCAGAGCTTCTCTTTTCTCCATACCTTCGGCCTTGTTTCTCTCGTATCGACGCCACATGTGTATGGTATAATCGATACCAATCCCGATTGAAAGAGCAGTTACCATCACGGTTAACACATTCCACTTTAACCCAAGAATAATCATTGAGCCAACAACCCACAAGGTCGCAATGACCACTGGGAGCAAAACAATGAGTGTAGGTACAATTTTTCTTGTTAACAGGAATAGAACAACTAAGGAAGCAAACAATGAAAACGCTGTAGAATTTAATTGACTTGTGTTAAGGGCGGTCAGCACATGATCAAGTTGAACCAAATCTCCAGTGAGATGAATAATCGCATGATTAGCCAAAACCCCTCGAGGTTTCCCTGCATCATCAGTAGTACCTAACATTATTTCGAAGTCATCAACCACCTTGTTGGAATCAGCTGAAGTTCGTGCATCGACCATTATTTCATTCCTTAGATAAACAATCTGATTATTCTCCATGTATACCGTATGGTTGACTCTATCTGCCCATGTGTCTCCTGTCAAGGGGTCTGCAACAGAATTATTCTGTCCCAAATCTGCATAAACTAAAGCCAAATTCAGAGTACTCTCAGCATATACCTGCCCATCACCCTTGTAAACTTCTAAGCCATATTTTTCTCCAAACGAAGCATCTCTCAATATCGCATCTCTAAGCACAACATAAGGCCCTTCATAGGTGGGAGATGCTGTTCGAGATTGAGTTCCTACCACTTGATCGTTTGATTCAAAATCACTATGCAGACCACGTAATTCTGCGAGTAAGGTTTTATCGGCAGGAATAGAGTCTCCATCAGCAGGCTCCATCAATACATAGATTAATTTCCATCCAGCGCTTTCATATGAATCTTCAAGCATACCTCTTGATTGCATTATTTCCATGTCTTCATCGAGAAAATCCGTGAGATCAAATTCCGTCTCCAATCCAGTTGCGCCAATTATTGAGGCACCAGAAATAATAATGGTTCCCAATAAAATTGCAGCCTGTTGTTCTCTGTGGAGTCCAGAGAGCCAAGATGACAGTCTTGGAAGTTCAAGTGTTCTCGGTGTATTTCCAGAAGTCTTTGAGAACAAAACATGCAAAGAACCTACAATCAAAGTAGAGGATACAAAGGCAGAAATCACGCCAATGGCAAGAGCGAGACCGAAATATTTGATTGGGTCCAATGGAGAGAATAAATTGGCTAAGAATGCAGCAATGGTCGTTACGACGGCAAGCGTTAGCGGAGCAAATAAATGGCCGCATGTGGCCATCCATGCCTTTGATGTATCTTCTTCAGATTCCAAATAATTTGCAAATCTACGTTGAAGGTGAATTGAGTAATCAATGCCTAAACCTAAAACGAGTGGAGCAACAGCTACCTCCAAAGCAGTGAATCTTCCACCAAACAAATTCATTAACCCATAAGTCCATATGAGTGCGTAGGTCAAACCAATGAAAGGAAATAGTACTCTATTGACGGTTCTGAATGCTAAATACAGCAAAGCAACAACAAGTATAATCGCAATAGAGATGAGTAAAATGAGGTTGTCAAAAGCATTTTCGTCAATGTCATTGCTAATTAAATCAATACTCGCTGATTCATAATTTAATGGTGATGAGGAGGATAATTCGTTGAGTTTATCTCTCAGATTTCGCTGGATTTCCTGCCTCTCTTCTGTGGATAAATCTGGATTAATCTCAACAATCCACATCGTCGAAGATGCAGAAGGTTCTCCCGTACCAGTCCCATCATCGAGGTATTGACATATGTTGCTGATATCCAGATCTTTGTGCAATAGTGAAGATGAAGCAAACGCGGCTGCGGATTCAAGTTGATCATCGGCAGAAAGCGTGCATGTTACATCATCATCGACCGTCAAATCAAGGATTGATGGCCAGGAATCTATATCTGAGATTTTTTCACCGTTTGCCTCTTCATCAAGGGCCAATTGAATAATTGAAGGAGCAGTAATCCATGAATCTACGGATTGGTTGGAAAATTGACTCATCGCCTGGACTTCGTTCAAATGCAGCGCCATAAGGTGTATGGAATCTATATCGAGCGCATTTGAGGAGTCATCAACCGTTACGTGAATAAACATCGGACGTGATTCATCTCCAAATTCTTCTGCAATCCGGTCATGAGCTAACTTGGATTCGGAATCTGGAGAGAAGTCTGAAAGCTCAGTATGAAAAGTTGGTGGATTAACAATTAAATTACCTAATAGGCCAAGTGTCAATAACGTACCGGTAATGAATATCGGCCATGCTAAGGAGGCGAACCGAGGAGCAAAAGAGACCAATGTCTCTTCTATCCTTCGCTCTCCCATGACTTTCGGAATTGCAATGAGTAATTAATTCAGATGGCTTTATGAAGAGAATTAATGTGAACCATAGAGAAGAAAATGGATGCCAAAGTTCAATAGAAGGACTGAATTCGCCGGATTGATAGGCATGCCAGTGAAAGTTCTTGCCCGAGATAAAAATGAACTAAGACTTAGATTCGTCGGTGAAAGCCACACGAGTTTACAGGTTCTTCGTGAAAAATTGAATGCTGATGACCGTGTGGATTACGCTAACTATTTTCCCGGGCACCCTGATTTAGACGACCCAGAATTTTACGTTCGAGTTAATGGAAAGTCATCACCGGAAAAGATTCTCAAGGATCTTATTGATTCCTTGGAAAAACAATTTTCAAAGTTATCCTTGTGAGGCCTGTCCTTTGCCTGGACAATTGCTTGATGCCGAAGAAATAGGCATGTCTCCACCAAGATTAGGCCTTGGAATAGGTGGAATACTCAAAGCGAGAATACAAGATTTCAGAGTCGATGAAATTGCTACGAAAATTAAATTTGACCCCCGTGGCAGATTTACTGCTGCAATGATCTCTCTCACGAATTGGGAGACAAATCGATTTGTGAATAAACTCGCAAGAATTTTAGGAATTTCAAGAAACCGGATATTCTTCGCTGGAACTAAAGATAAAAAGGCAATTACAAAGCAATTGTTTATCATTGATGCACCAGTTTACAAGGTTGAAACTGTCGAAATTACCGATGTTACGATTACAATACTAGGCCGAACGCACCAAAAAATAGGCTTTGGTAATCATCGTGGCAACAGATTTACAGTGATTGTGCGAGGTTGTGCCGATGAAAATGGCCAGCCTTTAGATGTTGAATCAGCACTTGAAAGAGTTCATCAACGAATCGATGAAATGAGCCAAGAATATGGAACCAATAAATTTCCCAATTGGATTGGACCACAGCGATTTGGAAAAGGGCGACCTGTCACATCAGAGGTGGGACGTCATGTGGTTGCAGGAAATTGGAAAGAAGCCGTCATGACCTACATCAGCATGGAAGGGAAAAAAGAAAATGAAGACGTTTCAATATTCAGAAAAATGGCAAGAGACAGCGGGATTTCACAGGAATTAGCAGACTCTGCCCCCCAATGGCTTGAATTTGAGGCGAGAATGGTACAACATCTTCTCTCCCAACCAGATGATTGGATTGGAGCCTTCAGGAAGTTACCAAATAATCTTCAACTGATGACAGTTCATGCTCTTCAATCATTGGTTTTCAATCATCTATTAAAAAACAGAATCCAAGAAGGCATTTCTATCTCAGAGCCAATCGATGGAGATGTAGTCGGAAGAATTGATGAGAAGGGGCAACTTGACACCGCATCAATGGTTGAAGTCTCGGAAAGAACAATGCCACGGATTGCCAGAAATTGTCTCCTCAACAGACTTGCCGTCTCGGGTATTTTACCCGGGTCAAATGTAATGAGAAGCGGCAAGGGCCGTTTAGATAAAGAGCAAGCCATCATCGAAGAACTCGGATTAAAAGATGTCAATTGGATAATCAACGATATTCCAAGGTTGAGCACATCCGGAACAAGACGTTCACTTTCCAGCATATACAGTGACCTCATTGTGGATGAAGTCCCGGTTGTTGATCTCGAAGCCCTCGGAACACCCTGGAGTGATGGGCCCGCCGATGGCAGCATATGGCATCCAGAAGGCGCATGCCTGAGGTTTCGATTCAATCTTTCATCTGGGGCCTATGCTACTACTCTTATGAGAGAATTTATGCAATGCCCGCTTGACCAGCTTTGATTATAGTAGTCCCATTGAGAGGACTTCAACTTCCCCTACTCCGAGTACGGACTTGAGGGAATCTTCGAATTTATCAGAAAGACCACTACCATCATCCATAACGACGTGAACCTGAACAAATTTTAATCCAAAAGCAAGCGGTTTGGTTTCAACGAGTTGAACATCATATACATCGTTGTTGAACCCTTGTACTTTGGAAACGATGTCGTCAATCGACACTTCTTCTATCTCAGAATCTGGCATTACCTTGTAAGTTATCGCAACCATGCCCATGAAAATCACCTAGGGTCCTTGAAATCCACAACCAGGGCAAACATATGCTACACCTTGATTACGACAAAGAGGACTTCTACCAATCGCATGTCCGCATTGTGGACAAGGAAATGTAGTGGAACCTTTATCCACCAATGGTACACCAGAAGCCGTGCAAACAGTCGCTCTCTCAGTCACTATACACCCTCGGATTCAAGTGGGCCAAGACCTCTCCCTCTTTATTGTTGCTCAAGGACTTCAACCATTCATCTTTATCAAACGACCTGTTCTTCCAGTTGACACAATCAACCTACCAGACCTCAAACGGCACCATCCACTAACATATTTTATCAAATCACCACATTGGATTCTCTCAACATCCACCGACCATAATACAATACCGACAATACCTGTTTCATCGATTCCACATGCTGCCGCTATTTGTCCGGTGTAAAATTTAGACGCGACATATTTTGGTGGATATCGACGAATAATTTTCAATTTTAATCCGTAGATTGGCTTGTTCGGTTCGAGATCCTTAATTTGCATTCCTTCAGATTGACGATTGTGTAAACGCATCTGCCTAAGTATCATCGAATGATTAGATTCGTTTCCCATGAAAAATAGAGGTATGTTTTCGTAATTAACACAAACCTAATCTTTAGCCTTTTGAAAAACCTTGAATGTAGATTTTGTTGGAAGGACATCTGTCGATATAGAATGTTCCCCTAATCGTTGGTCCATGATTGATTCAAAGCGCTGTTTCAGATTTTTTTCTTTTACTTTCCACGGAACATAATTTTTGCACACCAGGTAGACTTCTGACGAAGCATTCCTACTGGACATCGGAGAAAAACGCTTCACTTTTGTGAAATGTTTTGATACCAACTGAATAAATTCCTCAATGCCGACTCCTTGGAATAGCTTCGCAACAAATGAACCTCCCGGAGAAAGTAACGGGAATGTAAATTCTGCAACTTCTGCGACCAATGATAGGGAAATCGACTGATCGATGTCCCACTTACCCGTAATGTGTGGAGAAATATCAGAAATTATGGAATTAAATGCTTCGCCTTCTAATGAATCCAAAATTCGTTCTTGGACTTCAAAATCCGTCACATCACCGGTAATGAATGTAACTCCATCAACGTGCTGGCAAGGCTGTAAATCTACACCAATCACTTCGCCCTTGGTGCCAACAAGTTCAACTGCAACTTGACTCCACCCTCCTGGATGACAACCAACATCTAAAACAGCGTCTCCGAACCTAATAATCTCAAATCTTTCCTGAATTTGTTTTAATTTAAATGCAGAACGCGCACGATATCCGCTCGCTTTGGCCTTTTTCGACCAAGTGTCTTTTTTCCCATCTCGCGCCCAACGGTCTGCCACAGAAATCATTCTTCGTAGAACATCTTGTTTTTCAATACCAATGCACAATCATTCAAGTCAGACTACTTTTTCGTCATCATATGGGCAGAGTGATTCTCTCAGTTTTTCTCTCTTGCTTGTGCCTTATTCAATCTTCAAGTGCCATGGTATATGATACTGATACTACATTTGAAGAATCTGTATCTTTCGATTTGAAACGGTCTGTTTTGGTGGAAGAAAGGACTGCAGTATGGTGTGATATTTGTGCAGAATTTGATCCTTTACTCAAAGAGGTAGCATCAAAACATGGTAACAGAATTTCTATCATCGGAGTCCATCCATTTGACGGGATTGATCCATTTGGAAATGAAGCATCAAAACAGAGGATGGAACGTCATGAAATCTTTAACGAAAATTTGGGAGTGACTCCAACCTTCTTGGTGGATGGAAAAATGATATCAGAAGGATATAGCGCTTGGGGAGAGGTTCAACAAGCCATTTTCNCCCAAGAAAACAAAAGAAAAAACCCTGANTCTTACAACTTCAGTTTNCAAAAAATATCAGAAGAATTAACATTGAACATGACATTTCCTAATGAGGGNATCTTTTCCGTCATGTTGTTAGAACACAACAAGGATGTACCCAAAGATGCTTCAAACCCAGGAATGTCTGTTCGTGATCGAGTACTCATCGATATGATCACAATTTATGCAAATCGAACCATCATCAACGGTACTGAAATGATGAGTACGACATTTGGTGAAGATAGTCTGGAAATTCATTTCTTTGCGCCTTCTGAATTTAGTGTAGTTATTGTTCATGAGCCAAGTATCGAAGAAGCCATGAGTGACGGTAACTTTGCTCCTTACGGAGTTGTTGAAATCAGTCGTCTCGAAGAAGTTCCAGAACAAAATGATATCACAATCTTTTGGATCTTTATCATCACACTCGGTGCTGGCGGCATTTTTATTTGGATACATCCCAAAAAATCAGAATCTGATGAATCCGAATAATATATCAAAATTCNCTTCGTTTCTTACTGAAAGTGATAAAATATCGAAATTTAGATACAAAAAACCGAATCATTGATAATCTTCCAAGAAGAGTGGGAGTCATGGGAACAGAATTCAGCGAGATTGATTCGCTTGTACCAGATGAGACTACTTGGTTAGTTGAATACTATGCATACTGTAACGGAGATGAGTCNCACCACCTGAGCATCTTACATGCAGAAAATCAACAAGAAGCCCACAAAGCTCTGTTGAGAGAATTACACCAAATNTATGGGACATTAGGACCGATTGAGGTGAGAGTTGTTCGAATGGAAATCATTTCTGAAGTCATTGAATCTCAAGACTTTGAGAANATTTATTCCCCTTGAATAGGTCCAAATTCAATCAAGATNTGTTGCTTATCTTCGAGGAGATGAGTCTCAAAATCATTTACCTTAACCCCATCTACGTACATCTCGATTTTATGGTATGCATCGACTCTCTCATCGAGTATACCGGTTTCATTGAAATGCTTACCCCATACGTCAAAGAATACCTCCAATGGAACGTCTCCCGGCTCATTCATCTCCACGTGGATTGTTCCATCATTACCGTGTGTGTGAGTTACGTGCATGTTTTGCTCCCCGTTACATTGAGTTGTCGAAATACCGATATTTCCTGGNATCTCTATTTCCGAACCATTGATGACGATGGTGATTTTAGGATGTATATGCATCTCTAACGTGTCATGATTCAGGCAGTCTTTTGCAAGGGGATGTAATTCATCAGCACTTGATTCTAAAACTTGCTCAATGATTTCATCATCTCCATCAAAAAATCCCTCTGCATTCAAGATTAGTAATAATAATACGAGACTAACCGAGGTAATGACTCCCCAAATTGCAATGTCTTTGTTCATATCATTCCTCTTCATAAGGAGCATTCATTGCGGAAGATTTAGGTTTCACGTAGCCTTTCTTCCTTTTTCTATCCCTTACTTCATCGTTGCTAACATCATCGGCCTTAGAATCAGACCACTTACGTTGATCGTAAGTAGTGAGCAATAACTGGCTATTTACAAGCACCATAATGTGAGCAAAATGAGCCGTTGAACAATATTGGCAAAGTTTTCCAATTGCGAATTCTGCATAGATGAGGTAAAAAATGACAAAAACNCCGATAATNCCGATAACTCGAAGATAAGCTAGATGATTTCTCACCCATGATGCCATTGGATCTAAGCAAATTGAAACGATCAGCCAAAGCATGACTGAAAAGGCCAACATCCCGAGAAGNCCCCAAGGAAGTCCGAGCATCGGGTCAACGTTCCATTCTGCATTTCCAATGACACTCGAACAGTCCCAAACACCGTCGCCAGCACAAAAATTGCCACTACCTAATTCTGATGCTTTGTTATGAATCCACAGCGTGTGTGCGCTTACAGTGAAACCACCGATAAGGAACATGACCGTTGATGCGAGAAGTCTCCCTCTTCGTGTGGAAACGGAAGGCCACTTTTTTATGAATAATCGGCTTATGAATTCNGAAGTAGAAGGAATGAGAAGTAATAATCCGAGTAATATGGGCACCCAGTGAAACAAAAGTTGAGTATTTGCATCCATTAGTTCGCCTCCTGAGATGANATCTTGGGNACTAGTCTTGCATAGGCTTCCCAAACGTCTTCATTTGAATGCTCAGGACTTGCCCAGGCAATTACACCATTTGGCTTNATGAGGAAATATGTCGGAGTTCCTGAAATTTTCCAATCGGATTTCAAACTGTCATCCATGGCGTCGACATACGGAAAATTATGTCCGTAATTATCCCTAAAGGCAACGATATTTTCACGTGTGTACTCACTTCCCTGTAATGGAAGTTTTATGGCGACGCCAAGGAATTTCACATTGGCATAACCAGTGGCTGGACTGTTATCGAGTAGTTGTTGATTTTCAGATATAGTTTGAGCACTTGTCTTGCAATAGCCACAATTAATATCCATGAACTCTACTATGTACCAATCACCATCTGAGGAATCCTCTTCCCAAGATTGGTTAAATTCATCATTTAAGGTAAATGAGACCCAAGAATTACCGTCATAGGCAGTACCCTTGAGCATGGGAGCCCTATCGCCTTCCTTAATGCCAACATACACTGGATTTGTGGTAAAAGCAATGAACAAAATTCCCGCAAAAAAGATTGCCATAATCAGAATACCAGCATCAGTTTTTGCGGCTCCTTCTTGATTGGTTGAAGGCAGTTTCATGAGTTTAACGCAAGCCGATTTCATTGATAAGGGCTCGCACTGTATGACGTACGGCTTCTTTACTATTCATCGAAGGAATATACCCTAATTGATTTAATTTGTCGATGGCTAATCGTGCACGAGGTATGTCCCCTGCCCAACCCCGATCTCCNCCAGTATAGTCAATCAAAGCATTGTGATAACCTGTTTCTTCAACCACCGTTTCAGCAATCTGTCTCACAGAGATGGTATCTACACTACCTAAATTGCAAAGATTGAATGTCAAATTAGTATTATCAACGACGTGTAGAATAGAAGATACACATTCTTTTACCTCCATNTAGGATTTTTCTTGGAGACCATTTCCTAATACTTCGAGCCTATTTGGTGTTGCATTCAATTTATTGATGAAATCAAAAATAACTCCGTGTGTACCTCTTTCNCCAATGATATTTGCGAATCTAAAAACCCATGCTTGGAATCCAAAGGTACCTACCCATGAACCTATCAAACCTTCTGCGGCTAGTTTCGAGGCCCCATACAATGAGATNGGAATGGTAGGACCATATGTTTCTGGAGTTGGCATCGGTGCATTTTCCCCATAAACAACAGATGAAGAGGAAAATACAATTTTATTCACTCCTGCTAATCTCATTGATTCAAGAACGTTGTAGGTTGCTACTGTGCCATGACGAAGATCTGTATCCGTAATTTGTGTACCAAGTCGAATATCTGCGTTTGCGGCAAGATGGAACACCATCTCAATACCATCGAAATATTGAGCCATACCTTCTAAANNTGTAAGGTCATGATCGATGTGCTCAACGTTACCCGCATCAATGTGATCTTGGATGAATGATAATTTCCCCGAACAGAGATTATCCACTACAATAACATCATCTCCTCTTTTAACAAGTGCGTCAATAAGATGAGAACCGATAAAACCAGCACCACCAGTTACCATGACTCGCATAATTGACCCTGATGCATTCAATGTTTGATTCTTTTTCTTTGATGATAACTTTGATTACCGTAAATTTGGTTAGCCCAATTCGACCAAAGAGTCAGGAGGAAAAAAGATGAATAAAAAAATGAAAGATGAAGAAGATAGCAACCTATTGGTTGGGTATGTACGAAAATCAAATGCAGGTGGGGCCTTGAAAGTCTCGATACATAATGATGCATTTAGAGATTGTCAAACATACACCTCTGCAGATGGAGAAGTATACACTCAACTCCTTATCGGCATGAAAGCCTTGCTTCGAATTTTGAATGATGAGAAAGCGGTTACTTCAATCTCGCAGATTAACGANTAAACAATTCTAGGCGGGCGGTTTCAATACCGCCCGCCTGGTTTGTTTTTTGCAAAAAATTTGGGTGAAGCAAACNTAATTTTTCATTTAATTATGCCGAAGGACATAAGTGGGAGTGGTGTCGGATTAGAACCAATGGGCACGGTCACTGACCAACGTGTTATCGTTGGAATGCCGATGTATAACGANGAAGAAACCATAGGGACTGTCGTTACCCAAGCTCTTGATTATGTCAAACAAGTGGTTTGTGTAGATGACGGATCTTCTGATTCAAGTGCATTAATTGCAGAAAGATGTGGAGCAAGAGTGATTAGACATCGAGTCAATAGAGGATACGGAGGAGCATTGAAAACAATCTTTTCCACTGCCTTGGAAGATGATGTCGACATATTGGTAGTCATGGACAGCGATGGGCAACATCGTACTTCTGAAATTGAAAGGTTGATNGAACCNATCAGGAACAATGAAGCCGATCTCGTGATTGGAAGTCGCTTTACTGAGGGTGGAACTGGAACAGATATGCCGCTTTACAGAAAACTGGGCATNAAGGTCATCAATGCGGCGAACAACCTATCGAGCGACTTGGATATCAAAGATACTCAATCTGGTTTCAGGGCTTTTTCAAAGCTCGCTATTGAAAAGTTACGATTTGAATCTGAAGGCATGGAGTTAAGCCTTGAAATGCTTAATGACGCCCATGAAAAGAATTTGAAGATCACAGAAGTTCCTGTTGATATTCGCTATGATGTTCCAAAAAGCAGTAACTTCACTGCCATCAGCCATGGATTAACAGTTCTACTCTATGCTATGATGACACTTTCACACAAAAAACCACTTCTGGTTCTTGGTATACCCGGCGTCACATTATTCGCTACTTCTGCTGCTATGGCGCTGAATCTTGTGTCAGGTTTCACCGAGCAAGTTGATATTTTTCTGGGACCTGGACTCACAGCCATATGGATCGGTGTGCTTGGATTAGCCATGATAGCAACAGGTCTTGTACTTCAAAGCGCAAGAAATTTCTTACGACATATTCTGGTGAGAGAATTCACTCGAACTTGATGAATTTTAACGCAGTGTTCTTGACCAAGAGGCACGAGGGCCGTTCATGAGAGAATGGCCTCAGAGATTTGAGGGCTTTCTCCAAAAATCCTCAGAGATTACTGAAAGAAGGCTTGAATCAACATACACAAGCCTCCTAACGCAACCCAAAACCGTAGTTGTCTTGGCTGCTATTGTAGCAATTTGGATGGGATATATTGGGAGTAATTTTGCCACATTGATTGAAGATGATGTAGAGATATTCCTCCCTGAAGGAGCCTCATCATCAGAATTACTTCTTGAAGTCCGTGAAGAATGGTCGACCGATATTTCTGTTATTTACATTCAATCTCCTAATGTTGAATTTCCGGGAGATAATTCAACGAATATCACAAACGTGAACATACTTAGAGAAATTAGTTGGATTGAGGGTGATGACGAAAACCGCGGTGAAAGCGATCTCAAACGAGGTATTGACTGGAACAAGGAAGATAGAGGTAAGGATGACGGCGTGCTTTGGAT
>PABV01000039.1 GCA_002699425.1 Methanobacteriota archaeon | reverse complement strand
ACATTATTATCGACGGAGCGGATGAATTCGATTTAGCATTCAATTTGATAAAAGGAGGTGGTGGTGCTCTGCTTCGAGAAAAAATTGTGGCTCAACGTGCTTACAAAATGATCGTGGTTGCAGACCAAAGTAAACAAGTCAACACTCTGGGTAATTTTCCTCTCCCAATCGAAGTGACACCATTTGCTTTTGAGTGTACGATGAATGAAATCAAAAATATCCTTGATTGTGATGTAATCATTCGTAAAGAGGATGGAAATATTTTCACAACAGATAACCATAACTTCATCATCGATGCCCATGTAGGTCCAAAAATTGAAAATCCGAAAGATGTTGAAAGTAGATTATTACAAATCCCTGGCGTTGTACAAGTGGGGCTTTTCGTTGGTATGTGCGATGAAGTTGTGCTTGCGACAAAAGACGGCATTGAAGTTCTCTCAAAATAGAGGGAGGAAATTTTGCGGCAAGAGTAAATAGGGGGAGTACCCCGCCACGAGTGGGCCATTAGCTTAGTCAGGTAGAGCGACGGACTCTTAATCCGTAGGCCGCGGGTTCGAACCCCGTATGGCCCGCTCATTGAACACCGTTGTTCCAGTTGAACCTCGTATTGAAGCAAGTGCGTCTCCTGGCTGACAAATAATGGCCTGAAGAGTTGGTTTGATTCGAACTGCGTCAATGAGTGCTGCTACTTTTGGACCCATAGAACCAACTGGAAATTCTCCATTTTGAAGGTACTGCTCTGCGTCTTTTAATTCCATTTTGTTAAGAATTTCTTCATCCTCTCTCCCAAAATTTAATCTAACCGCATCAACAGCTGTTGAAATAATTAATGCATTTGCATTTAATTCTGTAGCCAGCATTCCTGATAGGTGATCTTTGTCGATAACTGCAGGAACACCCAACCAGTGCTTATCTTTGCGAATTACAGGTATGCCTCCTCCTCCACCACAAATTACGACCGCCCCTAANTTCACAAGTGANCCAATGACATCCAAATCTAAAACATGGATTGGTTTGGGTGAGGCAACAACTCGTCGAGGNCCATTAACCGTCTCTGCAATATCCCAGTCATTATCGAAAACACGCTCATCCGAAAGTATTGCACCTACGGGTTTGGTTGGATGTCTAAAGGCCTTATCTTCNGCAGAAACTTCAACTCTGGTCAAAATAACAGCGGTTCTTTCAGGCCTTCCTCTTCGATCTAGAATGGAGTCGAGATTGAGAGAGAGCTCNTGTCCAATCATCCCTTGTGTTGCTGCAACCCAGGCATCCATTGATTGGTTATTGTCGCTGTCAAGTTGAAGCAGTTCACCCACCTGAGGTCCGTTCCCGTGAGTAAGAACAACGCTCCATCCCGCTTCAAGAAGATCAACNACATCNCTGAGCACTTTTGCTAAAACCAAAGCCGTTTCTTCGATGCTACCTCCTTTCGGATCTGACAATGCATTTCCTCCAATGGCATAGACAACCAACTTGCTCATATCGTAGCCATCTTTATTCACGTTTTCAGTATTACCTCTATATTTCTTCGAAGCGAGGCATTCAAACACAATGGTTCATACGCCGTTACATGGCGAAGACATTTTGGATTGGAGATGTTCAGTCTGGAATTTATGATGAACAAGAGATTGTGTTGAAAGGTTGGGTGAAAAGAGCAAGGGGTTCCAATAAAATNCGGTTTCTTGTCCTTAGAGACTCAACTGGATTTATTCAATGTGTGGCAAAAAANGACGTCGTTGGTGATACNATTTTCGAAACCATCACTTCTGCACTGATTGAAACATCTGTTGCCATCCATGGTAAAGTGCGCGCAGAAGAGCGTGCACCAGGTGGTCATGAAATTGATATCTCAAATTTCGAAATTATTGGTGAAGTTAATCCTGAAACNCCATTTCCGATTACGGAATCTGCCATGAAAAGCGCTGATGGTGGAGAAACTGAGTTTTTGTTGGATAACCGTCACCTGTACCTACGTACATCTCGCATGACCAATATGCTCAAAATCCGTTCAAGCGTATTTGGTGCTATTCACAACTACTTTCGAAATAAAGATTTCACTGAGTACCAGGCTCCATGTTTTGTTGCAGGAGCAGTAGAAGGAGGTTCGACTTTATTTGAAGTCCCGTACTTCGGGAAGAAAGCTTACCTCACACAATCATGGCAACTTTANGCAGAAGCGGCAATGCCTGCNCTNGAAAGATTGTATACCATCGCACCATCATTTCGAGCNGAAAAAAGCAGAACAAGAAGGCATTTAACCGAATTTTGGCATGCCGAAATGGAAATAGCATGGGGTGGTAATGAAGACGTGATGAATCATGGAGAAATGCTGGTTCGCAATATTGCAAAAACTCTACTCGAAGAAAGGGATGAAGAATTGAAGGATATTGGTAGAGATTTGGATTTNGTTGAGAGGTACGCAGATAANCCTTACCCTAGGATGCGCTATGACGAAGCAATTGAGATACTTCANGCAAAGAAAGTGGAGGTTGAATGGGGGCAAGATCTTGATTATTCCAAAGAAAAAATCCTTACTCAAGATTTTGATGTACCCCACTTCTTGACACACTACCCAAAAGTTGCCAAGCCGTTTTATCATCGAGTAGATCCTGAAAATGATAATTACGTTTTATGTCATGATTTACTAGCTCCAGAAGGATANGGTGAGATAATCGGTGGTGGGGAACGTACTTGGAGCGAAAAGGAAATTCTTGAACGGATTGATGAAGAAGGTGTACCAAAGGAGCCATACCAATTTTATATCGATACCAGGACTTACGGAGGCGTCCCTCATGGAGGTTTCGGACTGGGTGTCGATCGTGTATGNGCTTGGTTGAGTGGAGCGGAACANATCAGAGAAGTGATTCCATTCCCAAGAGANTCAAGGAGAGTCACGCCTTGATTCAATCCAATTTTCGATTGATTCGAGTACTAAATTAAGATCTTTGATTCTTATCACTGTGTCAACGTGTTGGAGTGGACGGTCGTCATAGGGATTGAAACAAATAGCAAAACCACTTTCATGAAACATATCAATATCACCTGCAGAATCTCCGATTGAAATCGTCCTTGATTTTGGTATGGATAACCTCCTTTGTAAAATATTTACAACACTTCCCTTCCCATTCATCTGTACCTGATATCTGCCAAATAATTGAACCTCATCAAATTCAGAAATCCAACCGTTGGTAAACACATGTAACTTCGTGTCATAGTCAGTNCGGTTATCGATTCCCCCCCACCTNCGCCTCCATTTTTTTGAGGAGGNATATTTTGAGGCAATCTCTCTGGCAGTTTCTTGCATTCCCCCACTAATAATAGCCACATGATGCCCTACATCCAGTAAAGATTCAATACAATCATGAAGATTTGACATTAGAGGNGTGTCGCGTGCTAACTTTCGCAAAGTCTGGTCAGTAAATGCTTCACAAGCTCCCTTTATTAGAGCCAAATCTAGTTTCAGCCATTCCCATTCGTCAAGCTTTCCTTGGTTGTACAAGTTCAATGATTCATCGTTATTGATTTGTAATTTGTCATAGANAAA
This sequence comes from Methanobacteriota archaeon, assembly GCA_002699425.1. Classification (GTDB taxonomy): domain Archaea; phylum Thermoplasmatota; class Poseidoniia; order Poseidoniales; family Poseidoniaceae; genus MGIIa-K2. Next base: position 57,730 of record PABV01000039.1, on the reverse strand, counting down.
TTGCCATGTTGAAAAATGGTCGACTAAAACCCTGTCCATATCAAAACATATTAGATGAGGCAGCATTTATTCACCTAATCAGAAGTTGCTTCATCATACTGTGCCTTGAATTGCTTGACCTGCTTTCCCATGATGTACAATATGAGTCCGACCATCATTGCAAACAATCCAATAAGTGTAACAGCGACTACCGCCAGAGTAAACCCGAGAGAGGTTTTGTTTAATTCATTGAAACTATCCAAGACATCGCCAGATAATTGATATCCCACAAAGAAAAGAACAAANCCAGGAATCCCAAACAAAAGAAGTGGATGTCGAGTATCGATGACCCAGTAAAACCATTTAGCGAATCTTGAAGCCGAGGTCAAAGATTGNCGTTGGCTNATTTCGGTCGTAGGATTAGGGTGAAGTACTCTCACTGACAAATGACCTGGTAAATCCTGTGAGGATTGTGTTGACTCTAATTTCGAAAGACTATGCAAGCCTTTTGAGGACAAACACAGATGTTGAAATTTTACATCACTAAATGCTACATTAATCGGATCATCAATTACTAATGTTCCAGACAAAAGTGACATGTGCACATCCCAATCTTCATTTGAGCGATTGATAAGCATCGGTAAATCTTTCAGTCTAAATGAGGAGGTAATATGAATGACGATATTTTTTTCAAACATTTCCAGCTCACAAATTTCTTTTGCAATTTCATTCGCAAGCGGGCGATCATCAAATTGGATACTTGGAACAGATAATTTCTCTGCAAGTTCAACCGTTTCGTCTTTACTTCCATAATCGAATAAAACTACTTCTTCAGACACATCTTCNGCTTTTTTNACGAGGGAAACAAATCGAATTTCGATATCTTTCCCCAAGAGGATGATTCTTCTCCGGCTCACACCCCTTCCTCGAGTTATGTTTCAAGAACTTCGTGGCTTTTCAAGCACAATAATATTCAATTTTTCACTTGATTGAAGGCTTCGGTTATTTTTGTTGACGAGGAATGCATAATTGTCGGAAAATTGATGAAAATATGCCTTTGCAGCAACAAGAGATTCATTTGGTGGATGTTATTGCGAGTCATGTTCGAGCACTGGAACATTGGTGTTGTGATTCCAGCCAAAGATGAAGAGAAACACATCAAAAACGTCATTGATACATTACCTTCATTCGTTGACAAGTACGTATTGGTGAATGATTGTTCAACTGATAATACAGTCGAGGAATCCGGTGCAAAAAATGTGATACATCTCGATGGAGAGGGAGTCGGAGCAGCAATTGATGCCGGTCACAAGTGGATGTTGGAAAACTTGGAGAAACCATTCATAAGTGTAGTAATGGCAGGTGATGGGCAAATGAATCCTCTGGAAATGGAAACACTGTTATTGCCAATAATTCAGAAAAGATGTTCTCATGTAAAAGGCGATCGAAGTTCACACCAAAGAGGATTAGGAAAAATGCCCTTCATTCGAAAATTTGGCACCTTACTGTTATCATTTATCATGAGCTTAGGTTGTGGAAGAACTGTAAAAGATCCTCAATGCGGATATACTGCTACTTCAAACGAACTTCTCGAACAATGGGATTGGACAAAATCGTGGAAAGGGTATGGCTATCCAAATTGGTGGTTGTTAAAACTCACTCACGACAAAAAAAGATTTGAATCTGTTCCTGTTGAATCAATCTATAGAAATGAGCATAGCGGTCTTAAAATTTCATCCTTTTTTTCAAAGGTAGCACCAATGATGTTTTTTGCATTACACAGAAGGTCAAAAGATTGGATTAAAGATGACATGGAAACAATGCAATCTATGTGGGGTATTCCAACTGGNATGTTTTATNTTGGGGGTTGGGGTTCTTTCCTACTCAATCTTTTGACCATCGGTGAGTTTTTTTGGATATTTATTGGTTTGCAAATGTTATGTTGGGGCATTGCTCATGGATTTGACCGCTTATGGGTCAAATCAAAAATCGCGGTAAAGGGGGCTTAAACATGTCACGGATTGTCGTTTTTGGTTATGGCTTGATTGGCAAGTATGTATCACTACATCTTGCGAAAAGAGGACACTCCATCACTGTAATCGATCAAGAGAAGAAGAGTTCTGATAATCAAAATATTACCTTTGTTCAAACCAATGCTTACAATTATGTGTCCAATCTCACTGAAAACGATTTTGTCATCAATCTTTTACCAGGCCAATTTGGACACGAGATAAGAAAAGAACTTATTTCAAGAAAAATTACACTCATTGACGTAGCATTCTCTCACGAATTGCCTCAATCACTTGACGAGTATGCAAAAGAATCAGGCTCCCATGTCATTTGGGATGTTGGGATTGCACCTGGTCTATCGAACATGCTTGTTGCGGATGCTCTTGAAGAGTTAGGAAGTCTTGATTCTGTAAATATTATGGTAGGAGGAAACCCCCTTGAACCAGATGGTAATTGGTCATACATGGCACCATTTTCACCAGTTGACGTGGTTGAAGAATACACTCGACCAGCAAGAATTTTACAAGATGGAAACATAATCATGGTACCAGCCCTGAGCGAAAAAATAGAGATACTACATGATGAACTTGGAAACTTGGANGGATGGATTACGGATGGATTAAGAAGTCTCGTTGAAAATATCCCTTGTAAGAATATGAAAGAGTACACATTAAGATGGCCAGGACATATCGAAAAATGGCTAAGTTGCAAGGAAGATTATGATTTACAAGAATTACTCGGTGAATGGAAATTCGACCCTGAAGTCAAAGAATTCACATGGCTGAGAGTCGAAGCCTCAGGAAACGGTTCGACCATTGTCTGGGATGTGTTTGACAAAGGGGCAGATGACGGGAGTTCCATGTCAAGAACAACAGGACTTGTTACTACTGCGACTTTGGTGTACTTGCTTGAAGTGAATGAACAAATAGAACCCGGGGTGTTTGCACCTGAACATACATCACCACAATTGAGAGCGTTTGTTCAAGAATACCTACTAAATCATGGTGTGGAAATTTTGCGACAAAATCTCACTATCAGTGGATAGGATAAGGTCGTCCAGACTCTGTCCAAAAATNCAAATCTAATTGGTTTCAAAATTATTTAACAAATCATCCAAGAGGTAAATAACTAGTTCCAAGCNCATCCTAATATGGGTTCATTGACTGTTACCAATAAAACAGCCATTCATAGCCACATAAAATACTATTTCTTAATTCTCTCTTCTCTCTTATTACTCTCAAATCTCATGTATATTTCAACGGCATCTGCCCAGATCCCATATACTCCTGAAGCGGAGTATAATTGTGATGAAAATCTAGAACTGTACACTGACCCAAGTTATTATAATCCCTACACGCTTGTATATTGCACTATTTCNAATGATAATNTGCATGAAATTAANGNNAAAATTTCTACAGATTGGGATTACATCCTAGATGGCCCATTTAGCACCTCTGAATGGGGCTATTGCGAAACAAACTCAGCAATAGGAGATGATGTTAGTGTTCCTGGAAGCACAGATTATACCTTATGTTTTAGTATAGACGCAGATTCCTATGTGGTTGAAGGAGAGTATCCGTTTTTTACTTCAATGGAAATAGTGTCATATTCAAATGGTATTCCCTGTAATGATTGTGAACCAGTTGAAGAAGAAGTAACAATTAAAATAATGCCATGGTACAGACTCGATTTTGAAACTTCTTCAAGTCCTCAAGGTGCCTATGAGTGGTATGTGGATAGAGAAGAATGTAAAAAAGTTGATTCAAGCGAGGTAGTAATCACGATCGATGTAGATGGTAATTTCATCAATACAATCCAAACAGAGGTCATGTATGATTACAGATTTTATGCATATGATTTAGACAATGATGATGAAGAAGTAGTCCAATACTCAAAAAGCAAATTTGGTACTATCGATTTAGTGTACGAACCTATATTTGAATTATCCCGAGATGGAACTTATTCTACAACCTTATCAGCATCATGGAATATCCCAGAAGATACCTCAAATTATGAGATTTATTTTCGGACTGAAATATATATCTATGCAGGTTTACTTGAAGGTGAATATCAATCGTATCAAGGATGGGGTTCTTGGGAGGATTCTTGTTATTGGGAGGGAATTGAAACCCCTGAACAAGAAACTAAGGTAGAAAGCCAAACTGAGCAATCTGGAATCACTGTATCTTTGAGTAATCCATATTCAGGGTTATCATCTATCCTTTCATTTGTCTTTGCAGCCCTCATAGCGCGCAAGAGATGACTCTTTCCAGCATGCTAGTTGCTTAGATGGGCCCGTCCGGATTTGAACCGGAGTCCAAGCGTCCCAAACGCCCGAGTATTGGCCAAGCTAACCCACGGGCCCAGAGACGGGCCTCGTGCCTTGGGTTTTTGAATATCACTCTAAGAACAGGTATTGGTCATTAGATGGTTGGAGAATAAATCCGTGCATTAATCCCGTTTCCAGAATTTCTTCGATTGATCGTGATACTTGATTTTCCCTCAACAAGCGTTCCACTTTTGCAAGATTNATTTGCTTATTTTTATCTATAGATGTTCGAAGGATTTCTATCAATAGTGACGATGAGATTTCTTTTTTTTCAACTTCTCTGATTTCNATTAGGCGTTGATCTGCTTGAAGATTNTCTGGNATATTCGCCCGAGAAACGAGTACTTGNAAATCGTTAGGGTCATGCACTGTGTCCACTAACTCGACATCTTTGCCCGCATATCCACAATGTGTACAAGCAGAAACATGCTTTCCTATTCCTCTACACATACCACATTGTGGACAGCGAACAACTGACCACATGAAGTCACCATCACAAACTGAAATCCGGTCGTTTTGACCCTGGGCGCATTGCAGGAGCTGCAGGAGCCTTTGTATCCACTCTTTTTGCTGCAGTCTCCATGGCTTTTGTCGCTGACTTCGTAAGACCTCTGGTTCTTCCAGTATTGGCCATCATCTTCAGTGAATCAGGAAGGATAAGAGCAGCCATGGCTACACCAAAATGGTCCTGAGCAGCAGTAACCTCGTCAACTGCAACATCAAAACTCAACACTTCTAGATCACGGCTTGCCAATCTTCTTTGTAAATTTCTCTTCAATAGTGACTCTGTTTCTTCATAATCGGATTCTGTAGAAATTTTTGCTACAACTGCAACTTGCTCCTCTTCAGGAGTCTGACAGGACGCCCATGCAACACCAGCGCAAGCCGTTGAACCATTGTATGCATAAGATGATGCCAAGTGACATTCAACCAGAGAACCCATGGGTAAATGAGCCGGTGGAACCGCCACAAAACCCATTGGTAAGAATGCCCCTTGAACTTCAATCAATCTTGCGTCACCTAAACCCAATTCAACCAGACCTTGATCATAGGCATCCTCTGCATTTTCTCCCCAAGGAGCAACTGCTGTCATAAGCCAGCCTGGACAACTACCCGACGATCGATTTGAACTACCCTGCATATGAATCCCAACACAGGGAGGTTCATCAAGGAAATGGTCATCCCTACCTCATGGGGCTGAGTTTACGATGGCTTAGCACCCTATGTGTTTTGGTGGTCGCCGTCTACATCTCTTTTGCAGAAGCCTCAAGAGGAGGGGATTTTTTCATGCCCATCATATTCTTATCTATCTGCATTCTTGTGATTGTATTATTCTCTTCCATGCTCGAGTCAGATAAACTGGAAAAAGAAACCTCTCTCCAAGGTAGTGGACAGAAAAATGGGATAAATGAATCCATTACTGAAGGAAATTCTGAACTTCCGAATCCCGAGGACGTGGGGTTTGAAATGCCGATGTTATGATCAAACTAATCGCACTGTTTCTAGGTTATTTGGAGCAAAAGTTCGAACTTTAAATTTCTCCCTCAATGTTCTTCCAAGTTCATTGCATTTTTGATAATCTCCGTGATGGCAGATTACATTCTTTGGCCTTGGACTCATGTTTTCGATAAATTCCAATAATTGCCTTCGGTCTGAATGTCCGCTAAATCCATCGATAGTGACCATCTCACATCCGATTTTTACAATTTCAGTTTGTCCATGAATAATCATAGGCACTTCAGAAAAGCCCTTTTGCAACCTTCTACCCAACGTTCCCTCTGCTTGATATCCAACGAAACATAAACTATTCCGGTCTTCTGAGGCCCAATGTCTGAAGTATTCCATAATGGGACCTCCGTTCAACATACCACTCGTTGCTAAAACGATACAAGGGCTCGAATCCATTACAATAGATTCACGCATATCTCTTCCTTGGACTTGCTTAAACCAGGTGCTCGTAAACGGATTATCACCATCATCCTTGAGAAGAGATTGGCGGAGGGCTTTTGTCAAGTAGTTAGGATGGCTCGAATGTATCGCAGTCGCTTCTTGAATCATACCATCAAGATATACTGGCACCGGCTTTACAGAGCCTGAACGGAATAATTCATCGATTGCAATCATCACCTCTTGACTTCTTCCAACAGCAAACACTGGACACATCATTTTCCCGCCTCTTCTCAGTGTTCTGGAAACAACATCTTGCAACTCTTGATTGGCCTCCTCACGGCTTGGTTGGAAATCGCCACTTGCTCCATAAGTAGACTCGATTACCAAAGTTTCACATCGAGGGAATCGAACACTTGCTGCATCAAACAACCATGACTTTTCGTATTTTTGGTCTCCGCTAAACACGAGATTGTGCTTTCCTTCTCCAACATGCAAATGAACAGCTGAAGATCCGAGAATATGACCTGCATTATGGAAGGTTAATTTTACATCAGGAGAGATGTCGACGGTCTGTCCCCAATTCACATCAATCACATGACGCATTGCAGTGCGGATATCTTCCATATCGTAAGGAGCCCTCTTACCTTCCGTACCTCCTACTTTAAGATAATCAGACTGCAATAATAGCATCAAATCTCTAGTGGGTGGAGTACAATAAACGGGGCCTCTATATCCGTAACGGAATAACACTGGAAGCATTCCTGCATGATCGAGATGTGCATGAGTTAGAACTACAGCATCCAATTTCTCGAGTGGTAATGCTTCGGGTGCGGTAAAATAGGGCATTGGGTCTGTATCACTTGCAATATTGACACCAACATCAATCATAACCCGACTCTCATTGGTTGTGACTAAATGACAGGCTCTACCGACCTCTCGATATGAACCCAGTGCAGTTGTTCTAACCCATGTAGAACCTTGTCTAACTGGACGATAGATATTCAATCCAAACTCTCTGAGTAATTTCCTACGTTCAGCAGCATGGGCAGCTCTGTATCCTCGGATATCGTGAACCGTTTTTGATAAGATGGGTGGCGTTCTTTCAAATTGAACAAGCCAGCCGGATTCATCTCGGATTTTCTTGGCGTTGACTCCTTTTCTTCCAACTGCTTCGCCAGGATTTCCACAAATTACGGTCACTTCACAATAACAAGCATCAAAGTAAATTTGGTGTATATCCGCTACATCTTGAATAAGATCACGGATATATCGCTCAGTATCTTCCTCACTCTTCATGATACTTTTGTCCGGTCGAAGAACGATTTTCCGTTTGATCTCCTTTGCGATCTTCCCAATGAGACCATCTCCGCCTCCAAACGCTTCAGGAACGGGAGTTATGATGGAAATGTCCCCTGCTTCCAAGTCGACATCATATGCGATATCTTTCGGGACGATTTTCTTGATTGTTTCTTGTATTTCTTTGAACGTGTATCTCATTAAAAATACCCCCTTCGAAAAGCAGGCCAGCAGGCCAAACATCGAGGAATAGTGTATGTCTAAATCTAAGATTTCAGGGTTGCTTCAATCTCGGAGTTAGGTATAAGGACAAAGCCATCCTTTTTGGTTATAACGGCTAAATCCATACCGTTACCAGAAGCAGCGTCCCTCTGACCTGATGCCGATAAAGCACGGGCTGCAAGAGAAACTGCTTGTTCACGAGTCATGTTTTCTTTGAATCCATCCTCAAGCACACCGTACATGTAAGGTGAACCGGAACCTGTGGCACAGTATACGTCTGGAATTGATCCACCTGCTGAATCAATCGAATAAACAGAAGGGCCGTCTTCATCGACGCCAACAATGAGTAGTTGAACCCAATGCGGACGACCAGAAAGGATATTGGCGGTTAGTGTTGCTGCACCTTTCACAGTCATTGCATGATTCCTCTTAAGTTCAAACAACGATACTTCTGCAGCCAGAGTTCGTGCTAAAGACTGCGCATGCCCTACCAAACCTGCTGTAGTCAATGCAAGGTTATTACCAATCTTGAATAATTTTTGAACGCTTTTATTTGCGATAAAATGGCCCATTGTGGCTCTATGGTCGGCGCCTACAACAACTCCTCCTTTGAAGGTGATACCGATCGTACTTGTTCCAGTTTTCAGCATAGTTGCTTCATTATTCTCCACAATATCACCATATAGGTCCCATTCTAATGGCTGACCAGTAACTTCCTAACGCGGGACCCTTATCAACCAACCGTCGCCTGAGTATCACATGGCCGGGGACGAGGAGGAGCAGATGTCACTCGATGCGTTTACGCAGCAACCACCTCGAAGAATCGATTTACCCAGTAAGAGTGAAATTCCGATTGAGAAAAAACCTCGTGCTTCCTATCGAGATCTTGCAAATCTCTACCCGCATCCACCACTTCCCAAAAAGCACGATGGGAGCGTAATCCATCGTTCGGTTCTTCACGACCTCACTGGTATTGATCAGTTACTTGACTGGGTATCAGATAATGAGATTGTAATCGTGGAAATGGGTCGTTTAATGGCAAGAGAGGTTGAACTTCAATCGGCTCTCCAGGAATTAGCAGATTTTATCGAAGGTGACATGGGTGGCCAGATGGTAAAAATTACAGATACAAGATTATTGCTTCTTCCACCCGGTAGTCGAGGCATTCNCAGGTGTAGAAATGGAAGCCTTTGCCAGCGATTTCGAAGATGATATGACTTAGGTGAACGTATGTCTGAAGTCGATTTAAGCATACCATGTCCAGTTTGTGGGGTNGAAAATCAATTGAAGATGTACACTTACATTGACGAAATACCATATTTTGGAGAACACACACAAGTTACTGTTTCATGCCGTTCCTGTGGCTGGAAGCAATCTGATTTCATTCCCGCAGAAGAAAAAGAACCATCTATGCATTCTCTCATTGTTCATAATCGAAACCACCTAGAAGCTCGAGTAGTACGGTCTTCATCCTGTACAATTCGGATACCAGAATTGGANTTAGAAGTCAGTCCAGGNGCTGATTCAACCGGTTATGTTTCAAATGTAGAAGGTATTTTCGAACGATTTGTGAGAATAATTAGGCTTGTCAAACATCAATCAATTGAAGAAGAAATTGAAGAAGAAATTACNGCGCTCGAGAAAATGGAAAACATGTTGGTAAATCATGAGTTTTTNTCCCCCGATCGAGAAATAACGCTTGTATTATTAGATCCAAGAGGACACAGTGTAATTTCGCACGAAGACGTTGTTTTTCGTCCACTAAATTCTGAAGAAATAGAACAATTACCTCTNGGCCCCGAACCACCGGTATTCTCGGCTAATCCTTCGAATCCTTAGACAAAAATGCCTCAACTAAATGAGCGGTTTCATCCTTTTTTTCTTTCAATTCTTTTAGCCACTCAGAGGCTTTATCGATGCAAGTTTGTTTCATTTCACCAGCAAGGATTTTCCCGGATTTGTACCCTTGATATAATTCTTGTAATGCTTTATCATCCTCTTCGAAGAAATACATCAAATACTGATATGCAACATCTATGTCTGGATTTCCTCCCAAACGGCGATGCTCCTCTAACGTGGCTTGACCCCCCGAAAATGATTTTTTTATCTTTTTTGCAGTGACATCTAAATCATCACCCAAAAACAGGGTGGTCTTAGGTTTGGATGAAGACATCTTATCGCCGGTTAATCCCACAGCAAATCGATGATATGTCGATGCTGGAGCCATCAATCCAAGCCCCCCAAGTTCTCGCTCAAGTTTTAACAGAACTTTTCTTACCATATGGGTATCCGTTTTTTTCGCACCAGGAAGTGAAACTGTCCCCTGTTTAGGGTTCGAGGATATATCAGAAAAGCCAAGTGTTGAAAGTGTCTGCTCTATTTTTAGATACGTTTCCCTCTGCTTTTCGCGATTAATTCGACCATGAGCGTCAACTCCAAAACACTGAGCACTCTCCTCATTAATCGAAAGAGTAATCGATAAACCTCTCGACTTATCAGGTGCTATGTTAAACCAATTCGATTTTGATGCAAGGCCTCGGGTGAGTCGNAAATGTGGGTCTTGATCGACCCCCACTGGGACCACTATCGGCCTAATACCTCCAAATTCATCTANTTGAGGATGAAGGATATCACCGGCTTGGACAAGAGGTGCTTGAACATGTGCCATATTGGTTGAACCATTGAAACCGTATATCGATTCCATCTCACCAATATTNGTTTTTTTTCCTAATAAAAAACCCAGTTTTTGCACTTCACTGCGCCTTGATTGAAAATAAATCTCTGTCGATTCAGGATCTAAACCNAAAGCAGCATAATATGAAATGTACTCATTGATTGCTGTTCTTCGGCCTTCTGAAAGAGAAATACCTCTCGTAGCACTTGATTCTAAATCTGCAACTGCAATGGTCACATCACCTCCAAGTGATTGCAACCATTTTACTTGATCAATGACCATNGAGTGACCCATGTGCATTTTTCCTGAAGGCATCAGNCCTGTTAGGACACCAAAATCTTCACCACATTTTTGCGATTGTAGTACGACATCAAAATCTCTGTGAGCAAAAACAATGCCTCTTCTGTGCAATTTTGAAGGAGAAGGAATTTCAAGATCAGATGTAGACTGAAGGCCAAATTGCTCAATGATTCTACCATAGTCTGTAGATTGCTGACTGCTCCACGGATTNATGGTCAAGCCGTCATTCATCATTATCGTCTGAAGGCATCTGTGGCATCAAGGCTTCGGATAAATTCTNTANATTGTGGTCTTTTTCACTCATCAGAAGAAGAGCGAAGGTCAAACCAAACNACCATTCNATTCACTAATAAATCAACTCANTCCAATTAATAGTTGNGTCTAAATAACTACNAGAATTAGNCCTNNATGATGACAACNGCAGAGACTGAAAAGCGNCTNATTCCCGTGACTGTTCTAACCGGNTTCCTAGGTTCCGGTAAAACNACACTTCTGAACCACATTTTGACAAGTACTGAACATAANATGAAATTTGCTGTAATTGAAAATGAATTTGGCGATGTTGGAATAGATGAAAACATTCTCGTTGAAAGTTCTGAAGAGACGATTATCGAGGTAATGAATGGATGCATATGTTGTACAGTTCGTGGCGATCTTACTGAAACTCTTGATAANATATACGATCGAATAAAAGATTTCGACGGGGTATTGATTGAGACGACTGGATTAGCGGACCCAGCACCTGTTGCGCAAACTTTCTTTGTTGATGACAAAGTGGTCGAGCGCTACAAATTGGATGGAATAATCACTGTTGTCGATGCAAAGCACATCATTCAACACCTCGATGAAGAAAAACCTGAAGGTATCGAAAACGAGTCTGTCGAGCAACTTGCATTCGCAGATAGAGTAATCTTGAATAAAATTGATCTCGTATCTGAGGATGAGATAAATGAAGTTAAATCAAGAATAAAATCNATNAATAATTTTGCGCCGATACACCAAACTGAAAATAGCCTTATCGATCCAAAAGAGCTCATAGANATTGGCTCATTTGATTTAGAGAGAACCTTAGAAATGGANCCTGAATTTTTGGATACAGAATCCGAACATGAGCACGATCAAAGTGTNACTTCCACAAGTGCTAGATTTCTAGGGGAATTAAATGTTAACAAGTTAGAAAGATGGATTGGAGAGCTAATGCGCGAAAAGGGNGCAGACCTATTTCGATACAAAGGTGTATTAGCTGTAAAAGGAATGGAGCAGAAATTTGTGTTTCAAGGAGTTCACATGCTATTTGGTGGTGATTTTAGCGAGGAGATCGGTTTATGGAAAGAGGGTGAAGATAGGGAATGTAGATTCGTTTTCATCGGACGTAATCTCGACCATGCAGGATTACAAAAAGGGTTAATGGAGTGTATGGCCGAAGAACTTCGCTTCAATGTAGGAGATAAGGTCTTTGCAAATATTGGAGAGTTTGCAGAAGGCAGAATCCTCAAGTGCTGGGATCAAGGCAATCCATATCGCGTTGAAATCCAAAATGAAGAAAAATCAAATGTTTGGGTTCCNATTGACGANGANNACTTCGTCAGAAGTGGAATATAATTACGCAAAAGCNCTTCATGGTGACGACATGATTCCTAAAGTAACAATATGCGATGGTTGTTGTTGCGGTCGTGTAGAGAAAGGAAATAAGCCAGTACCTCTNGATNAATTAAAAAAAATTTGGGAGGAAAGAAATCTTGGAAAAGAGGTAAAGCTCTCAAGTATACATTGCCTTGGCCCTTGCAGCATGAATAATGTCGCACTATTGACTTTTGAAAAAAATAGAATCTGGCTTGGAAAATTAGATGATAAAATTCATTATGATGCGATTGTTGAATGGGGAATAAAAATTTCTCAAAACCCAAATGACTTCGATTTGCCTGAAATTTTGAAACCTCTTCGCTTTGTTCCAGACTAATGAATTGACAAGAAAATAAGGTGATTTTGGCAAAGTCAACCTCTGTTCCATTTTAATTCAAGAAATATTCTCAGTACCAGACGTAGATTACCAACGGCTTAATTGATTGTAATAAAATCATTATTCATCAAAATCTGTCGTAGGTACCTGTGGTGTCAAGGCCTCGGAAGAATTATCCTGATTGAGGTCTTTTTTCACCACCCAAAAGATGAGGGAGAGTGAGGACACAGCAATTACAACCGCTGCAGCTGGTAACCAAGCAATACCTTGATCGATCAACTGCGGCATAACAAGCCAAGTAAATCTCAAATCTGGATGATCGTCAAATCGCTTTGACCAGGAAAAAAGATCAGTGGTACTATGTCCAGTAATCGTCAGAGCCGTTGAATGATTATTAAAAAATGAAGTGCGACCTAAAACATCATAATCAGTTGATTCGGTTAGATTGATTTCCGCAGTAAATCCATTTGTTACAGACAAGTATAGCAAGTTTTGTTCCATGCGCCATCCGGATTGTAACTGATTTTCTTCTACAGAGATTTCCGGGAGGTTGATGCTTTGTACTTCGGAATTGTTGAGATCGAGAATCCAAGTAATGGGTACGTTCCAACGGAAAGGAGTGATTGATTGACATTCAGATTTTTGAAGGGAGGTAAACGAAAGAGTCGTACCATTCAGACCATGAGAAAATTCATGACATCTGTTTATGCTCCAGTATGACCATGCTTCTCCCCAGGTGGTAAACCACACATCATCTCTGGCTTCCAACATTGCTACCACATCCTTGTCATGACGGACAATGGCATCATGAATCCTTCCAATCCAATATAAGTTCACAAGCCCACCGGCATCGAGTTCATTTTCTAGAGCTGATTGATTGGCCATACCCAATTCCAAACTTCCTCCTCTCCGACCAAGATTGTGCCAATCCCAAAGATCTCTGGGCTCATCATCTACATGGTGCCAAGCAGAATGCCTAAGCCCAGTACTGTCCCCATGAATCATAAATCCCAAGTCAGCGATTTCTTCATGTTCGCTTGCTGATAATGTATTAGGTGTGTAAGTTGATAGAGCATTTTCCCCCCAACGTGAAGCTACGATGTGATCTCCAAGATACTGACGACACTGAAGAGTGACATCCACGGGTTCATTTTCCCAATTAGCATCTGGCATCCCATAACATCCAAACTCGTCTCCTTTGTCTAACCTTTCAAGACCAATAGTAGCCAACCATCCATCTGACCTCCAAGTGGTTTCTTCGGCGAGAACGGGAGAATAGGTCGCAGAGAATAACAACATCAATACGAGAAAGCGCACGTTTAATTCTCAAGTGCTCCATGCTTTGAGACTTGTCATTCAAATTAGGGATAAGAATCAAATGGTAAACATCACCTAAAATATACAATGGAAGATGTTATTCAAGCATGGTTGCGTTTGGAAAAACATTGGAAAATCGAACCCTCTGGTAAAAAAATTGGAAAATATAGAAGCTATGGTTTTCTAAGATATACGGTTGGCTCTCTCCTAAAAATCGTAACACGTATCAAAACCACAGGACGTCAAAACATTCCAAAATCATCTCCATTTGTTATTGCTAGCAACCATTTATCGCACGTTGACCCGATTGTGATTATTATTACATCAGGTAAAAAGATACATTATCTTGCAAAAGACGGTCACTTCCAGAATTTTTTCTTGCGCCATTTTATGAGACTTGTTGGGCAAATTGAAACAAATCGTGACACTGGAGGGAAACAAGCACTATCTATGGCAGCGGATGTAATTGCCAACAACAAAATCCTCGGTATCTTTCCTGAAGGAACAAGATCAAAATCCCAAGAAGCGCCCTATCTATCAGAAGGGAAAACTGGTGTTGCTAGGCTTGCTGCATCTTTCCCTGATATGCCAATTCTGCCCGTGGCTCACTGGGGAACCAGAGAAATGATGATTCCAAAACGACACAAGTGGCCAAGGTTTTGGCGGAAGGCTGGAATTGCTTATGGAGAAGTTATAACTTGGCATCAATGGTTAGGTGAACAAAGAGAATTAGAACAAATTAAATCGATTGATGTCAGCAATGAAGGCGAAGTTAATGACCTGTGTTCAAAACTCTATAGAAAATTCACTGATGACTTGATGAAAAGATTAGAACTCCTCGGCGCACCGTGACAAGGCTCAAGGGCTTCATTCCATGTGCAAGGTTCATGGAGCCGTATCTCAATTTGATGAGACTGATTCTAGAAGAGGGAGAAACGAAAGGGGACAGAACTGGAACTGGGACACTCAGTGTTTTTGGGCACCAAATGCGATTTAACCTTGAGGAAGGTTTTCCAATGGTAACGACCAAAAAACTTCACTTGAAATCGATTATTTACGAATTATTGTGGTTTATTCGGGGAGATACAAATGTAAAATATCTTCAGGAAAATGGTGTTAAGATATGGAATGAATGGGCTGATGAAAACGGAGACCTCGGACCTGTTTATGGCCGACAATGGCGACACTGGGAGACAAAAAATGGTCAAATAATCGATCAATTGGAGGAGGCAATATCGACGATCAAATCGAATCCCAACAGCCGAAGAATCATTGTGAGTGCATGGAATGTAGGGGAATTACAAGAAATGGCATTGATGCCGTGTCATGCCTTTTTCCAATTTCATGTGTCAAATGGAAAACTCAATTGCCAATTATACCAACGATCTGCGGATGTATTTCTGGGAGTACCATTTAACATCGCTTCTTACGCATTACTCACTCATATGGTTGCTCAAGTATGTAATCTCAAACCGGGAGTTTTCGTCCATACCTTAGGCGACGCTCATCTTTACAATAATCACTTGGAACAGGCTCGCTTACAACTTACCAGAGACCCGCTTCCGTTGCCAACATTGAAAGTCAATCCTGATATCAAAAATATCGACGACTTTTCTTATGAGGATTTTACAATTGAAAACTATCAACATCACCCTCATATTAAGGCACCAATATCGGTCTAGGTGATCATGTGTATACAATCATTGTTGCCTGTGATGAAAACGGAGCTATTGGGAAGGATGGTGACCTGCCATGGCGCCAATCTACTGACCTAAAACGATTCAAGAGACTCACTACCGGTAAAACAATCATAATGGGCAGGAAAACATGGGACTCACTACCAAATGCTCTCCCCAATCGCAGAAACATTGTGATGTCTCGGACACAACTTGAGAATGTTGAGCAAATGAGTTTTGAAGAAATCCTTGATCTGAATGAACCTGAAATTTGCATCATAGGGGGAGGCGAAATTTACCGTCTCTTCCTTCCAATGACACTTAAAATTGAACAAACAATCATTCATACAAAAGTAGAAGATCCCGACACGTGGTTTCCTGAGATTGATGGGTTTAATCTCCAAGAAGAAGTTTACACACAAGCCGGAACAAATGATGATTTTCCAATGACATTCAGGACTTGGTCCCGAAATAATCCCTGAAAGATTTAGTCCCAAGTTATTTTTCTCGATATGATAAAATCAACATTGTCAACATAATTGTCGATACTAGCATAATGATACCTGCCACCCAGAACAACGGATTGCCCGTAATTGAATCATCATTACTTGAAAGTTGAATGGTTGTATCATCAGATGACTTTGAGCCATTATTATCTCCAAACCCATCTCCATCTAAGTCTTCCCATTCTGTTGAATCATCTGGAAATAAATCTATACCGTCACAAATTTGATCTCCATCACGATCGGTTGGTACGCTTTTGTTCGACATAGGATCAGTCTGACAGATAGACTCGACATCATCAGCCCACCCATCTCCATCATCATCAATGTCCTCGAATAATGAACCATTTTCATGAATTAATTGGTCAGGGAGACCATCAAAATCAGTATCGACTGCAGCGGAATCATCTTGAGGGAATGCATCAACATCATTTGCATAACCATCTCCATCAACATCATCATCTAATGCGTCACATTTACCATCTCCATCCAAATCCTTGGGAATGCTATCACTATCATTTTGGCCTGTACCACATAAAATCTCGACAGTATTTGTCCAGCCATCACCATCCATATCTCCTGATGTCGAGGTGGTATTTGATAATCCAGTTCTCTTTCCGTTTTCATCTAGAGAAATATCGTAATAATCACTCCAAAGATCGATGTTACGATTCTTCTGAAAGGTATTTGATCCATTGAGAACTGAAAAATATCTTTGATCTCCATACGTGTACCATTTCTCCATAGGAGTTGCTGTTACAGTTGCCATGCAATCAGAAATTTCTTGAATAATTTGGTTCATCTCTTTGTGTGCACCAGAAATAGTTTCGTAAGTCACGTCTACTACCTTTTGATACCCCGGAGCTTGAAGAATTTCATACTCATTATCGAGTTGAGAGAAGAGTAACTCATCTCCAAAAACAGGCAAACCTGCCACAATAACCAACTTTACATCTGGGTCGATGGCCTCAATCAAATTTCGATAAGGGTCTTGATGAACCTCTTCCAATACGAGAATATCTGCAGCTAATCCAACTTGCAAAGAACCTGTCTCCATTAGCCAATTTGCAGAAGCTGCTGGGTTCGTCGTAACCATTTCCACGAGTTCATAATTTGAAAACAGTGAATTGAGCTCGTTTTTGTTCCACCAATCTGCTACTTTTAGTTCATGAAGTGGGTTTTTTGCGCCGGAAGGAGACCAATCAGGAGCTAAGGCAATATTCATTCCAGCTTGCTTTGCTGCTGCAACATTGGTAGTTTCCCCATACAAAAGGAGATTGGAGATTGGGGACCAAACTAAATCAGCCCCAACGGCACCAAGAGCATTGAATTCGGTTTCAGTAAGTCCCGTACCGTGAATAACAACCAGTTCACCTACCAACAGATTATTTTGTACAAGCACATCAAATTCTTGTCGTGAAGATTCATCGATCCCTTCTGCGAGGTGTAAATACCATGCATTTAGATTCCCAGAAGCATTTCCAGACTTGATGTGATTTCCCTCATAATCTGACTCGATTTCTGTAACTTTAGTATGAACGTTATCTCTTCCAAAGTTGTAATATTCGACATTCCTTGCTAAGATTGAATCAAAACTACTTCTATCACTGGTTGAACTGCCTTGAATGGAGGTTGCCCCTCCTGCAAGCGAACGTACCTCGGCAAATTTCATACCCTCAGCGTTTAAATCACACTGAGTTGAACTTCCACCTGTGACTCTTCCTTTCACAGTAGATACGGCTGATTTATATCCAGAATCTCCTTGCCACTGATATCGATTTGACCAACCATCACCGCCATGGTCCCAAAGTGGAATGAAATTATAGTGAGCGTGATTATGTGCATCGATTAAACCAGGGTAAATGACTCCATT
Organism: Methanobacteriota archaeon; assembly: GCA_002699425.1. GTDB lineage: Archaea > Thermoplasmatota > Poseidoniia > Poseidoniales > Poseidoniaceae > MGIIa-K2. The sequence continues at coordinate 39,701 of PABV01000039.1, read as the reverse complement.
TGTATTAATCCACATTGATTCGGGGATGGTTAAGGCTTGTTCTGGGGTTGGATCTTGTGTTGACCAAATTGCAGTAATGATACCATCTTCAATCAGTAGATGACCATTTTCAATGATTTCATCTTGTTCTAGCATCGTTACAATTTTTCCTGAAAGGATATAACTCTCATCTTGAATATGATCAATCGATCGCTCACAACTTCCATGCTGATGATTAACACCTACCCATGATTGATGGTTAGGACCTCCTGGAGTTGGCGTTATGTTCGCCAATTTCGACCATTCTCCAGCTTGGTTTATGCCATAAGGTGTGTCCCAATCTGAATCATCACTAGGATAACTCACGGTGTCGATTAAGTTCCCTTGACTGTTGAATAAATGCACTGTATCGCCATCAAAGAAATTGAATTCAATGAGAGTTTCTGACCGATAGAGAACAAGGTATTCTTGTGGTTGGATAATGGTTTGAGAAGAAAGAGTACAATTTTTTGCACCCTTGTTATTTGTGTGCTCTATGACCCAACCAGAAAGGTCCATCTCCACATCAGTTGGGTTAAAAATTTCAATGAATTGGTCACTTTCAGCCCCAATAGTCCCATCACCATTCCAGTCATTACCCCCATAATCTTCATTATTTGGTGAAACTAATATTTCGGTGATATGAACATCATCAGTTTGTGCCTGAATGGTGGGTAACGGTATTGAGATGACTGCAAACATCGCGACAGCCAACACAGTCGTAAACCACTTCATGTCTTGACGTGATATACGGAAGGGCTTCAACCTATCCATCCCCAATGTCCAAGTAGCCATGCTCAAATGAGACGGAAATGATGACTTATTTTTATCAAAAAAAGGTGTCCATCTAGAAAATGAAGTTGAATCAGAGACAAGGAACTATTGTAAATTTAGCGATTAAATCCCATCATAAAAATGGCAAAAGTACAGCCATGACAATCCTAACAAATAATTGGAGAGAATATTCCCAAACATTCACTATGTCAAAGAATACTCACATGAATCAGTACATTAGCCTTCATATTCTGTGACTCTCACCCCAAGGCGACCAGTTCTTGCAGATCTTTGCATGATGCGTTCATATTTCGATTCAAATGCAGATTTAAGATCTATCTCCATCGCAAGGCTGTGACCCATGAGCAAAATCAGGATGTCTGCCATCTCTTCAGCGCAATCTTCAATCGGCTTTCCCTTCGTGATCGCTGCAGCGAGTTCACCTAACTCTTCAACTGTGAGAGCAATTCGGTAACCCATGTCATGACCATTATTTCCTGCAAAATCATGTTTTTTGTGAAATTGGGCTACTTTTTTCATCATTTTTGACCATTCATCATCATTGGTATTGGCTAACCAACCATCCACAGTAAGTGACATGATGTAAATAATGAGATGGACTCAATGATTGTTTTGCATTATTGCATTAATGCAGGCATAGATCTGTTCGTGCTGTAGATTCGCTTGGGAACTTACTTCCTCATGTACTAATTTGGCACGAGGGTTACCTGGATCTCTCCCTGCCGCCCAATTGCTACTTATCAATAAAGCCGAATATGGAATGTGCAATTCTGCAGCCAACTTAACTTCCCTTGGCATGGTCATCCCAACAGCCTCTCCTCCTAGAAATTCAATTGAATTTATCTCAGCAGGTGTCTCGTATTGTGGCCCTTGAGCAAGCCAATATGTTCTTCCAACTGAAGAAACAATATTGGCCTTGATTATCTGATTCATGTTCGAATCAAAAGGTGAGGTCATAGAAGTGAAAATCGCTTCATCATTGTGAAAACTCATTGCAAGCCCAGAGAAGTCAATATATTGATTTGCAAAATCAATTTGACCAGGTTGAAAATCCTTTGCGATAGCACCTACACTACAGATACTCAATATGGCCTCAACACCGGCCTCATAAAGAGCGAAAATATTGGCCTTGTGATTAATTTCATGAGGGGGTCTCATCACCTTTCCATGATGTCTCTGCAAAAAAATTATTTTTTTGTCGCCCTCAAATTCAAGACATGAAACAGGGACTTCGCCATATGGCGTTTCTAAAATGATATCTTCTTTTGAGGTAGAATGTTGTTCAGAGATGGCTTCTAAAGCCGTTCCGCCAATCACTCCCAATCGTTTCATTGATTCACCAGATTAGGTTATTATCTCTCTACTCTGATAACCGCTCAATTAATTCAGCCTTCTTACCAGAAACTGGCTTTCCTGCTGCTTTCAATAATTGCTTTAATTCAGCGACAGTCTTCGAACTGAAATCTTGGGGAGAAGCCTGGTCATCATCATCTGATACACTTTCATCATCAGATGCTTCTTCAGATGATTCATCAGGAGATTCTGATACAGCCACTGATTTTTCTGAAATAGATTCCATTGCCTCTGCTGCATCCAAAATGGTCGCATCGTCAGAGGGTGTCTCTTCTTCAGCTGCTGCAAGTGCTGCTGCTTTCTTTGCCTTCAATTCAGCCTCTTGACGCTGTTCATCAGCATGAATTTCATCAAGAGTTGGTCCTTGGTCTGAAACCACCCCTGTCTGAAGAAGTTGACTCTTTCGAATGACACATGTTCGCATAGGATAAATTGGCTTTACAGCGTTCAATAATTCTGTTTCTAAGTCCCCGTTAATGAGAGAAGATTGTAATTTAGCATAGATATTTTTAGCACCAAATCCTACAATCATTTCCTTAGCTTTCGCCCGAATAGCCGCTTTAACGCTTGTTTGTATTCTTTTCTCGGTGATCATCATGGTTTTTATTCGGACCAAAAATCCGTCTTTGGTAATGATATCTACGACGCTATCAATTTTACCGCGATATCTTCGGACTTGTCTTCGTGTATGATCTGATTGATGAGAATGTCCGATAAACATCGTCAATGCGTCTTGACCTAAGATTTCTGTTACTCGAAAGTGAAGTAGGACGTGCATCTTCGTGAAGTCGCCATTAAATTCTTGTTGTGTCATCTTGTAAACTCTTCCAACAATATGCTCTTCTNATTCACCCAAAGTTTCACCGATGCGCTGAAAATTCCAAGGATGCCGGGGTGCTCTGATGGTAAACCATCGCTTAGACTTCCACTTATCACGTTGCTTCCGTGCTGCTGCACGAGCTTTCATCCCTTTCTTTACTGCCATCTTTTTCACCTTGAGTTTTTGCGGGGGCTACCCCACTAGCATGGCGGCGACAAGAATCGTATATTTCAATGAGCAGGTTACTGTTTACCAACCNCGTTCATCAAGTCTTACTTCAAGAGTTGATAATTCATCCCCTTTCATTGGTGCTCCAGCCATCATTGACATGGCTTCAGCAACCTTGTCTGGATCGTCATAATGTGATGTTGCGAGGACGATTGCTTCTGCCATNGTTTGAGGATCTTCAGACTTAAAGATCCCTGAACCCACAAAGACCCCATCCATACCGATTTGCATCATGAGTGAGGCATCTGCTGGAGTTGCAANCCCCCCTGCAGAAAATGTCACTACAGGTAGGCGTTGCATTGTTTTTACTTGATTTAATATATCGACAAAGTCTTTGTGCATCTTTTCATCAATTTTTCCGAAAGGAGTCACTTCATGAGTCCCTGGNAGAGATGATGTTTTCGATAAGACACGATATCTGTCGATAATGTGGTCTGCAGCCTCACCAATTTGCTCTTCGTTAAGATNTTCTAACTGGCTTATTTCTTGAGAAATAATNCGGGCATGCGTCACAGCGGCGACAACATTGCCGGTTCCAGCCTCGCCTTTGGTACGAATCATGGCCGCTCCTTCATAGATNCGACGAACGGCCTCTCCCAATTCAGTAGCGCCGCAAACAAACGGGATATCATATGAGTTTTTGTCGATATGGAAAAACGGGTCTGCTGGAGTGAGTACTTCCGACTCATCAACCATATCTACACCAAGACTCTGAAGAACCTGCGCCTCTCCNTCATGTCCNATACGTGATTTTGCCATGACTGGGATACTTGTACAGTCGATGATACCACTGATCATTGAAGGATGAGAGGTTCTNGCTACCCCACCNANTTTCCGTATGTCAGCGGGTACTCGTTCCAAAGCCATAACTGAAACTGCACCTGCATCTTCTGCAACTGCTGCCTGTTCAGGCGTAACCACATCCATGATCACTCCACCCTTTTGCATACGAGCAAAACCTCGCTTCAGCAGGTCAGTTCCTTTCCTAAACTGATTAAAATCTAGACCACTGGACATCGTATCANNCCAANGGTGCGAGGGCTACCTATTGAAGGTTAGTTTCTTTCAAGAGTCTGCAAGAACTGGAGACTCTCCGGTTGCGATTTCTGCATCTATGGATTCCTCTTCATTTTTTTCAATCCATGATTCTTCTTCATCTGGAACATCGGTATCGGCGAAAATNGCTTCAACTGGACATTCTGGAACACAAGCTCCGCAATCAATGCATTCGTCAGGATCGATAACGAGGTAAGTATCTTGCTCCCTAAAAGCCTCTACAGGGCAAACAGCAACGCAATCTTGGTATTTATGGTCCACACAGGCAGATGTTACGACATGAGTCATGATTATCTCCNCTTATTNCCTCTNTTAAAGANATATAAATGGCTGTCTATGATAGGGAGATAAATTTAGGTCATCCTCAAANATNGGTCAANCAAGATTGGAGAACTTCAGACGCCACACTCCGTGCGGACTGATTCGGATATACTTGGAACTTAATCACGCCTTTGACCACAGGCGATCCAACTTTCTTGGATAAAATAACATTCTGTGCAATCAATGATTCCAGATTTATACGTATATGCAATTCATTTTTTTCAGTCAATTTTTCATCAATCGCTNCCACCAAAAATCTCAGATTTTCTTTACCCAATCGGCGTAGNGATTGAATNGATTTCTTTGACTTACCCATCTTAACCNTTAGAATGAACTGCTCTGAGCCGTGGTGNGACGTAAACTTTGAGATTTCAACCTCCCCTGCTTCACAACTNAACCATCGCAAGGAATCTGAAATNATGTCGAGATTTGATACTGCCGAACCGTGACAAACCCATGTCACATGATGAACGCCCATGACTTCTGGAAATACTTGCATCAAATGAGCATATTGTGTAAAAAATGGGTAATNGTTTTGTTAAATGACAATGGCCATNAATGCATGGGGAAGAANCGGTTTGCCATTTTTCTAAGCNCNGTGATGATATTACCGGTTCTTTCAGGGTGTTTTGGCGAGGATATGCCTTCCGAACTTACAGCNTCGGATTTAGTCATNCTCGAAGANGATAATTTACTCGCTGGATCTTGGCAAAAGGTGACACTCTCCGCAAAGGCAGATTTATCAGTATACATCCCATATTTTGTTGTTGATCCTGGTTCAAAAAGAGCACAGAATGGTACTGTTTTAGACATAAAAGAAGGTGATTATGAAATCGTCGAGTGGCTCCTTCCACCTCGTAACTTCGAAGTGATTCTCATGATTGGTGAATATCAACGCCAACATTGGCCAATAAGATCCGCCAATGAATCTTGGTCNAATTGGCTTGATGGAAGAANTAATCACGGTGGGATTACCACCACAATGAACCAAGACAATGGTACTTGGGATTGGCTGATCTCNTCTACACAAAACGGAGGTCCTGTCGAAATCAANAAAATGACTACTGACAGACTTCAGCGAAATGACATCTCCATTGAGGATGGTCAGGAAGCATCCGATGGATGGGTTGACGGTAGATCGGTCTACGAATGGGTCGATTTCATCACAGACGATACACCGTGTGTAACATGTGGCCCTGATGGTGCTGTTGGATATCTTGACCGATGGGTTGGCAATGCAAATCCATCTTATGAGCACGCCGTTACNTACTTNGAAGGCGTGATGTTGGGTTACGGATTGGATAGGGTCGAAGTGCATCGATTCCAGTCAAATACAGCCTGGTCTGTGAATATTTGTGGATACAAAGACGGTTCCATTTATCCGGATGAGTGGTTGATTTTTGGAGCACACTTTGACATCGCACCTCCCGTAGCATACACCCCTGGTGCTGAAATCGGCATCCCTGGTTACGGTACCAGACATGGNGCTTATGACAACGCTGCTGGNTCNAGTATGGTCTTATCCACAGCGAGTGTGCTAGCAGAGTTCGATGCTCGACGAACGATGGTTTTCTGCCTGTGGTCTTCCGAAGAAGAAGGCTTGTGGGGNTCNCGTTCTTTCGCTAATGACCTGCCCGATGGTGTGACTGTTAGCAATTACCTCAATCTAGACATGGCAGGTGTAAATTATCCTGGCGATTACGCGCTATCAGTTTACCTAGGTCCTGACGGGACTGGAGAAGAAATAGATCAACCTGGCATGTTCCATCTCGCTGAATGGATTGGAGCAGATGCGCTCGATCTTGGTTATGAAATGGAACGTGGAAGAGAGGCTTGGCTTGAAGGTGGTGAAAGCCCATTATGGGGAGATGTCTATGAAGATACAGTAGCGATTTATGAGTCACCAACAGCCCGGAGTGATCACAATTCTTTCCAAAACATTGACGTTGCAACCCTAGGGTGGAACGGATTAGTAGATGGATATCCCTGCTATCATCGTGAGTGTGATACTATGGAAACGATGCTTGATTATATGGGGACCGATGAGAACCCTACAGGTGTTGCTAACCTTGTTCATTCTTGGGATATCGTAACCTGGTGGGCAGTATATGCATTCCTTCACATGGATCAAACACCAGTGCCAAATGAACTAGGATGATTATTCAAGGGGAGTTTTAATTCCAGTCTCACCAAGTGTCCATTTTAGAGTTTTGATGACACCCTCGAGTGCTTTATAGTTGCGGGCTGCAATTTTCATGCCGTCTGCATCTTTTGATGATTTACAGGATTCGAATTCTTGTTTCCAATCATTCATTTTTTCAACCGCAAGATTAAGCATATTTTCAATCTCTTCCCAACTACGGTCATAAGACCTCGATGGTGTGCTCATAACCTTCTCGACGGAGGTCTGGTATTACTTTCTTTCCTCTTCAAGGATATTTACCCATCCTTATTTTCAAAGCTTTTTCCTCAATGAAATCACCAATTACAGCATCACGTAAGTCCGCACGCTCCAAGTTACAATTCTCACCAACTACGCTAGAATCTGCATTTCCATCAAAAATCGTGCCCTTCATGACCAATGAATTTTTCACGATTGAGTTTTCTGTGATTACGCAATCGCTGGAAATTACACTGGAGGTGACTTGGCCGCTAACCTTAGCAGTTGATGAGATGAATGAACCATCCTCAAGAACACGGCCAGGAGGCATCGGAAATGGTAATTTTTCCCTATTTTGAATCAGGGCTTTTTGCGCTTTCAGCAATTCAAGAGGATGACCGACATCAAACCAAATTCCATCTATTGTTTTTGCATACATTGGTAAGCCTGTTTCTAGCACTAGTGGGAATAATTGCTTCGAGAAATCAAATTTTTCACCTTCTGGAATCATTTCAATCACATGGGGCTCAATGATGTACAAGCCTGCATTAATCACTCGAGAAAAAGCCTCATCGGCTGAAGGTTTTTCTTTGAATTTTACAATAAAGCCTTCTTTCAGGTCTCCATCTACATTCCCACCTTGAGAGGAAGAAAGGCCAACAATTCCATATTCTGTTGGATCGTCAACTTCCCAAATAGCCATAGTGACTGCAGCTTGATGCTTTTTGTGTGTTTCAATCAAATCCATGATGTCAAAAGACGCTACACTATCACCTGAACCTACTACAATTGTTTCTTTGATTTCTTCCATGAGTAAACGTACACTACCTGCAGTACCCATTGGAGTTGATTCTTGATTGACCCAAGCAACGACATTATTTTCATTCCAAGATTTCACGTGTGATGAGATTTCTTTTCCTTTGTAGCCCGTTGTTACCACAATTTGTTTCAAACCTGCTCCAATCATTGCATCCTTTACGTAATCCAAAACCGGTCTTCCGAGCACCGGAACCATCGGTTTTGGTCGGTTATTGGTGAGTGGCATTAATCTTGTTCCACGACCGCCGGCCATGATGACTCCAAGCAATGAAATCACTTCCTTGAACGTGCTGCCGACATGTCTACTTTTCGCATTTGAGATTTTTTACCTGAGGTTTTTCTTTTTGAAGTACCTCTCCCTGAACGGTCTGATGACATTGTACCACCAAAAGTAAGATTACCAGAATTCAATAAGGTATTGACCAATTCATCTGCTACTTCATCAGAATCTGCTCCTGTTTTCATTTCTTTTGTCACGGAATCGTTGTGATCAGTCATCCACGACTCTCTTTCTTCTCTTGCAAGTTTGAGTTTGTCACGAACTTCATTCACTTCATCCATCATTTCTACAATTTTGGCATGTATTTCATTCGCCTTTTCTTTTGCAGCAACATATTCGTTGTGAAATCGATCTCCTTCCGATTTCAAAAAGTCTCTATGGGAAAAGAGCTCATCTAATTCCTCCGAGGCTTCATTTGCAGATTTTACAACATCGAGCATTGACTGATGTGCAGCATCAGCTTCCAATTTTAGTGTTTTTATGGCCCCGTCCCGGTCTGACAAATCTACTTTCACCAATTCTAATTTTTGAACCTCTGGTTCCAATTCTTGAATTCTCCTACGCATTCTCTTTATGGATTCCATTGTCTCTTTTTCTTTCTTAGGAGACATACCACCTCTTGTTTCGAATACATTCTCAAGAGAAGATACCTCCGTGATGAGTTTGTGATATTCATGAGATGCTGATTTACCATCATTTGTTCCTTCTCTTTGTTTCTTTGAAGCTCCAATCAAATCTCGTATTTGAGATTGTATAGCATTCCTTTTTTCCTTCAATGCTTTAATTTCTGCCCTTAAGGCTCGAACTGATGCAAGTTCAACATCAAGTTTTTCCCTGTGTTCTTTGTATTGAGATTGAATCGTATTTCTTTTGTCAGCAAGCCTTTTTGCTTCATCGTTATGCATATTTCGCATGTCCCTAAGTTTACGGACTTTGCTTTCCATAGCATGCAGTCTTGTGCGTAAATCTTCCCCGGGTTTTTCTTCCGGATTGGATGGCTCTGTCATGTTTGGGGGAAAAGGTCGTCGATATCAAAACTGCGGTATTACAACGAGGCAAATATTTCGACCAACTGAATCATCATAATTGTAAATAATCCTAGCCCTCCAGCAAGACTACAAATTATTGAGGAGGTGTTTCGAATGAGAGTTCTAAATTCGGATCTCACTCTTAGATTAATCTGTCTACCTTCAAGCAAATCACCTGATGGGTCTTCGAGACGGATTGACACCGATGCTTCCCCATTTCTCTCAGGTATCAGGCTTTGCCATGCAAGGGTTCCATCTTCAAGTAATTGATTCATGACACTCGTTTGATCTTCATTAGATTTTGAGGAAAGAGGGAGAGGTTTTTCGACGTTTATGGATTGTGAACCTGGCTGCAAAAGATACTTCATCGCAATATCGTGTGGTCGAAAGTCTGGAGACTGAACGCGCAAAACAATTTCTCGAGGAACTTCCGAAAGATTATGGAATAAACAAAATAAGTTGGCTTTGTTAGTGACTACATTTTCTAAATCGACATCGAAAGCAAAGTCATCGGCTTGACTTTGAATACCTGCTCCGAGTTGCTGCAGCTTTCGATCGATCATTCGATAAAAGGAAGGGCACTTTTTGGAAGTAATATCGAACAACCTTTCCCATATTTCGACAGAAAAAATGGGATGTTTGATAAGAAAATCAACACCATCTTTGTTCAAAATTTTTCTTATTTCGGTGAGCAACATTTCACGATCTAATGTACCCTTATATCTGCGATACAAAACGAGAATTATGCGTTCTACTGTTTTCGAATTGTTCTTTTTCGAATTAAAGAATGCATGTAACTCTATCACAAGATCATTAAATTGATTTCTTAATAATGGATCCATGTATGTTTCCAAAATTTCAAAGAAAGGCATATCCAATGTGGATGGATGCATCGGAGGGTTATATGTGTCTATCATTCCGGCTGGGGTAACCATATTGAATTTATTACGGCGTGTCGATAAATGTTGACCGAGAGCTAAAACAACAAGACTGGCTGACACCAAAATACCTCTACCTCCCAATGTCGAGTCGGGTCCTGAAAAAATCACGATGATTTCAGCGATGAGGGCAAAGGAGATCAATACTATTCCTATCGCATGTCTATTCATTAATTCATTTATTTTCTTGTCCAGAATGTCATAACCGTGCAAGACATCAACTGGTTTTGATTGGAATCGAGACATGTTGACTTGGTGAGCAAAAACCTTCTGCGTAACTCTNGATCTCATTCTGTGCAGAGCCGTTACAATAAGTAATCCGACATTTACTACGCAAGCGAGAGAAATCATCAAAGTTGAAAAATCAATACCGGCAGTGGGTTCAATATTNTTCAGCCACCATTCTGGAGAGGGACCTGCATAAACCCAAGATGCAAGCATAAATATCATCGAAGTAATTGGAAGAACTAAAATCAAACTCAGTCCCTCNGATAAGAGTTGACGGTCTAAAGTATAAAGCAAAAGTTCAGAATTCTTCAAGCGATTAAGTTCTTCTTCCAATGACTCAATGGTGATTTCTACATCTTCNGNATGATCTTCAATCCCGATGTCCTTGGCATCGNCCTCTTTATCGGCCTCTTTTTCNTTGTTAGGCTGGTCCTTGACCAAGTCATCTTCGACCTTTACNTCTTTAGTCATGCCTGAACCTTCCTCACTATTATTGAATCAGAAATTCGCTTTGTCATTTCGACTTTCGTCTGATTTATGAAAAAACCTGAGTTTTCTCTGCGGATAATTGCTTCTATTTTCAAACCTGCTGATTCCAAAGACGATTTTACTTTTTCTTCTAGAAAGATACATTCAATTTGGGCGCTTTCCCCTAATTCTAATTCCCCAAGGGGATGAAAAGTTTGATACTGATCTACTAAATCTCTGATTTTTTCATCTGCTTCGGGGATTAAACGTCCAGATGGATCGAGATCAGGGTCCCCAAGTATAACCGTCAGACTTGCTTCTAGGTCATCGTTAATGGCGTGTTCTAGCCGACAGGCTGTTCGATGTATATTTCCTCGAAATGGAATCGATGAAAGGAAAACCTCCGCCAAACGATGGCGACGTTTCATCCTCTTTCCGTATATGAGGCCTGTATCCGTTAATCGAACACCCTTATATGGCTTATAATCGAGGAAACCCTTGCTAGCAAGCCTCTGTACCATTTCTGTGGCTGAGGCTGGTTTTACACCCATTGCTTCTGCAAGATCTCGGTTTCGAATGCGCGTAGAAGGTGATTTTTCGTGGAACTGGTACATCATCTCCATGTATTCGTCTTCAAACTCTTGAAAATGACCTGTACTCAATTTATCACGTCCTAATTTCCCCTAGCCTCGAATATCAATGCACAGTGTGGGCATTTCGCTTTGGCTGGTCGACGCTCCAATGGCACTTTAATCGCACGATTGCATTTTGGGCAATCCAGAATATCATTATTTGAGGAGGACCAAGGAATTTCTTCCTCTGATTCTATGGAAGATTCTTGGTTTCTATCATCACTTTGATCAGTTTCTTGCTGCTCTTCAAGAGATGTCTCAAATTGAGTTTCACAATCTGGACACCTAATTTTCCCAGAATAATCGGATGGTACATTAAGCCCAATTTCGCAATTTGGGCAATGAACAATCACCTTTTCTTTACTTTTCTGNGTTGATGGTTTCTTCTTTTTCATCGTGGGCTTGGTTTCAGATGGTGGTCTATTTTGCAAAATTCGTAAGAATAAGATGATGCCGATTCCAATCGTTAGCCCACCTACTGGNCCTTGCCAAGAAAAGCTAGATTCACTTGTTGATGCTGATGCTGATGCATCACTGACAATAGCAATATTTTCAGTGAGTGATGTTTTGTATGTCTGGCCATTAATGAGTAATTGAGCAGTAATAGTTACGGTTTCGCCTTTTGGCCATACAAGTTCACCAACCACTTTGTCTTCCGNTGTGATGAACTCTGTGTTAACCTGAAAGAGAATCTCATTACTTGGACCTGTGACGAGAAGAATTCCCGATGGAATTACGGAATTGCCATCGTTTACGATCGACAAGGAAAATGNTACTTTTTGACCTTGTGAAGGAGGTGNAGAAAGGGTCAATGAGAGGGTNGGAAGAAACTCTTGTATTGGAGAGNTAATCTCTGATTGTAAAATTGAATCGAGACTTGGAGACCATTCCAGTGGTGTGATTTGGGCATAAACACTTGATTGCTTTACATCACCAAGATCTATGATTTCCAATTCAATACCCGGATTAATTTCTCTTACCATTGAATGCATTGGTATTCTTTCAACCCCATCCAGGTAACCAAATTCTAATTGAACCATTCTGGAATTCCCCGATGAAAGGCTAATCTGCCATTCATATTTTTGAATTGTATTTCCNTCNCCATTTTCTTTAAACAAAAGATCGATACTTTGCTTCTGAAGTATAGGTAATTCTAANGTTGATTCAAGNCCTGCTTCAATGACTGCATCTTGACTTTCCAAGCTAAANTCAATCACCAAATTNCCACTCTCCACTGGTTGGAAATCGAGAGATACCTCTCCTGCTTGTCCTGATTCTAATCGCACTTCATCACCTGCGATCTCATTTCCGTTGNAAGATGCAACTAACTGTACTGAACCTCCAACTTCTCCTTCATTTCTTACCAACATAGATGCAGACACAGTATCTCCTGCATGCCACGGCCCACCACCCAATACCGGCACCGGTGAGCCTGCAGTGAGGAAAAATGCTGATTCNAGATCAATAGTGATGTTGGTNATCGTGGTTTGAATNGTTCTTGTGCCGTTGTGGCTGCATGATAAAATACCTTTGACAGGATACCTCTCAAGAATGATGTCAATGAAGGAATTTGTCTCGATAGATTTTGTTTCAGAATAAAAAATGTCTCCATTNAAGTCGCATAAAATCAATCCATTGAANTGAAAANCCCCNATATTAGAAACATTAAGGTTCCACTGCATTAATTCTCCCAACTCAATATTTCCTAATTCTTCNATAACCATTTCAAGATTTGGCAAAGGAGGTGGTTCAANAGTGAAATTCACGCTCATTTCATTATCGGATANATCCAAATCATCCGGTTCTTGTATAATCCAGATTAACTGATGATCACCTTCGGTTAGATTTTCAACCACAAATGAGACTGTCGTGGCACCTTGTGCTTCAATGCTCATGGTTGAGTTATACGCCTCNATACCATCTAACANACCGATTAAGCCTCCGGTCCAATTCACGTCCCCTTCATTTTGAACATCGGCACTNAACTGAANCTGATCCCCAGAACGAATCGTTGAATTTCCGGTCACACTTCCGTTATCGAGAACCGGTTCGATGAGAATACCATTCAACCCAAGGTCAANTGGCCTGAGCCTTTGCAGAATTTGCCACCACTCAATACCTTGTTCTGCTTGAGGTGTACCAACATCACCGGTTAGTTGTATTGAAACATTCGAATATCCGATGGGAACAGATGTTACTTCAACAGAAATTAGACTGGATTCACTTCCATTAAGATAAATGGTATCTGACTTTTTGAATAATTCCTGCCCCTCTAAATCATCTAATTGAACTTGCCAAGAGATTACCGCTTCAACTGGATTTTCTACAGCCTGCACCGAGAAATTAACCAAAACCGAACCGTTTCCAATTTCACCGTGTCCTGAAANACTCNNCNGNATTTAACGCGATTACTCCGCCAGGGGCTGCATTTACANGAGANATGGTGCCAATTACAAGCAGCAATAATACTGCGAGCACTCGGCGCATAAATACGGGTTTTAACTGGACACTTAAGCACATTTGCCTAAAAATAGATAGACGCCACCTTTATTGAAGGGTTTTCGGTGGCGCCACCGTTGCTATGGAGCCAAGTGAACTGCTGAGTGTTTCTCCTGAATTTTTGGCAAAAGCCATTATTCACCGAAGAGAAAGACTACTGGAACTCATACCGTCCCAACTTGAACAAGTACAAATACTCCAAATGGAGGCCGAAAAAAATTCAAGAAGCGCAAAGCAATCAAGGGATGAAATCAATCAGAAAGTTGCGAATNTAAAGAAAGAACGTAATCAGGCCCAAAATGAAGCGAAACTACTCTTTGATGAAGCATCAAAAACCAGAAATGAACTTGTTGAGAAAGGTGAAATGAAGACACCAGATCCNAAATGGGCAAAGGACAAATTATCAAATAAAATCCAGAAAATTGAAGAAAAAATTCAAACAACCGGTGGAAACCACAAAACAGAAGAGAAATTCATTAATGAAATGAAGGCCTTGATCAGGGAACATGANGAATGGGTTGCACAAAGAGAAAACGCATCGCCTCTCATGAATGAAATGAAAAAGAATCAACAAGCAGCAAAAAAGNTGATTATTGCTGCTGAAAAAGCACATAAAAGCATGGTNGAACTTGTTGAAGCAAATGAAGATCGCCATACCTCATTCGTTGGATGGGAAGACAAAAGGAGAAAACATACTTCGCTCAACGGGAAACTCACAGCAGCCAAAAAATCAAGTGATGAAGCGGTGNTCTTTTGGCGAGAGATATTGGAAAAAGGGCTCGAATCANTGCTCATCGATGCAAAGCGTGTTGAAGAAGACGGACAATCAACATTATCACTGCGCAAGGAGAATCAAAGGAGTGAGGAAGAATGAGTGAAATTTGCTCAACAACTGGATTCTCAAAAAAATCCAAAGAGAGGTGGCCATATTTATGGCAGAAACTTACGAATGGCCAAAACAACGCATTNCCAAATCCAGCCGACATCAAATCTATAGATGAAGGCATTAGAAAGNCGCTCAAGATCAAAGATTCTTCGAGTGGAGAAAAAAATCGACAAAATCTCATCAAACACTTGAGAAAGATAATCTGTTCCAAAATTAAAGGCTCCACGCTTGAAGCCTTTGGCTCAAGCCAATCAGGACTATCGCTCATCGGAGGTGATTTGGATTTATGCCTCAAAGTTTCAGATATNAATCCCAAACAAATCCTTCGTCGCCTGAAAGGATTACTTGATGCACGTGGAATGGAACAAATTANACTCATCTCCAAAGCGAGAATACCGATTATAAAATTCCATGACCCAAAAAGTGGATTTGATGTAGATATTTCGATCAACAACAGTCTTGCTCTGCACAATACCGAATTATTATCCTCCTATGCNCGATTAGATCCAGCGGTCAAAGATGCAATTTTAGCCGTCAAANATTGGGCCATTCAAAGAAATATTGCCAACGCTTACCAAGGAACAATTTCCTCATACTCTTGGTCTCTTTTATCACTTCAACATCTACAGGTCATGGAGTCAATCAAACTACCAAATCTACAGTCATCTGAAAATCGAGAGTTCGTGACAATTGACAATCATGAATATGACATCACCATCAATAAGGAAGTAGAAGTAAACGAAATTAATGTTGACATAGGTCAGATTTTTGCTGAATTCATATTCTATTACGGAATTGAATTTGATTGGAGCAAACAAGTGGTTTCAATANGAAATGGAATGCCCTTAGAACGCTCTGAAAAAGGATGGGTTTATCGAAAACCTTCTGCCAGTACCACGCACCACAGTGATGATAAAAAGTTACGAATGGGGTTATATCACCTACCGATAGAAGACCCATTAGACATAGATATTGATTTGGGAAGAGTACTCAAACCTGCGGGAGAACTGACAATCCTCAACGAATTCTTAAGAGCGGCTTCAATGCTTAGCGAAGGAAAAAGTTTTGATGAAATTTGTGAGACGGTTGAACCTCAGCGTTTTGAATCCAAGAGTCCTGATGATTTGTTTGAAGATTTAAGGAACCTAAAACCCCATGAAGTAAAAATCCTTCATGAAAATA
Organism: Methanobacteriota archaeon; assembly: GCA_002699425.1. Lineage (GTDB taxonomy): Archaea > Thermoplasmatota > Poseidoniia > Poseidoniales > Poseidoniaceae > MGIIa-K2. Next base: position 23,770 of record PABV01000039.1, on the reverse strand, counting down.
TTCTCGATGATTTATCTATTGTTACAAAGCGAATTGAAACCCTTGAATCTGAAAGATCAAATGCGATTCGAATGGCAAAAGCCATGAGAGGAATNATCGAAGAGACAGGCGATATCAGGAAAAAGCACAAAGAAACTATTCNATCCTTAAGGAGTCGNGGAAAGGAAATTGAGTTAACAAAAAATAAAAGAGANCAAATTAACAAAAATATCGTATTACCACTCCATAGGATAGAGGAAGAACTTATCAAGATTTATTCACGATTAACCGATTCTTTAGATTTGATGAGAGTTCAATCTTTGGAAAGAGAAAAAAGAGATTTCTCATTTTTCTTCGAGCTACAGAAAATGTATCACAAAGCAAAATCTTCTTCTGAATTACATCAAAAGTACAACCAACTAAGAAAAGAACAAAGAAAAGATATTGAAAGCCTCAGGAAGTTTGAAAGCGAACATGATGAAGTGGCGCAAAACATTCTCGATCAAGAACCACTGCTCAAACAGGAAGATTTGGAAAATCGTCATGATCGTTCATGGGACAAAAGAGCAAANAAAATTACTANAATTTTGAGAAAAAGNAAAAAGGAACTATACNGATTCAGAAGGGAAAAAGGAAGAATTGAGGCATGGATGAGAATCACACAAAAGAACAATGCTAAAAGAAAAGGAACGAACAGGAACAAGACCCATCGGCCTACCTCACAGATAAGGGAAACCGTTGCTTCAGGTGGGTCAATTAGCCTAGGAGACCTTGATGCTTTGTTGAAATCGGGAGGTATTTCAAACCTCAATCAAAAAACTGAATCTACACAAAAAAGACCCAAAAGGAAAAAGGGAAAGATGAAAAATCTCAATAATTTATCGCCGCATAGAGGTGAAAGAAACAAATACTCTCGTAAAGAATGAGGAAGATACATGATAGATTGGGTTACCGGCCCTTCTCTGAAAAGTTTTAGCGAAACACAACTTTCTAGCATACAAGGTCTCTTCAAAAATGAAACTGGGGAACACTATATTCCCGATACGATTCGAGCCCTGCCAATTCCAATTTGGAAAGGTAATTTGATTCTTGTTGATGAAGACTCGCCAACTGATATTTACGGAGTATTTTGGTGCTTACGCTTTAATGAAAAAAGAGCGAGGGTCGTAGCATTTGTAATCAATAAAAATTTTCAGAATCAAGGCTTTGGGAGCAGAGCATGGGACTTATTTGTAATGTATGCAAGAACATTATTCATCTCAGAGATACAGCTGGAAGTACGAGCAAATAATCAGCGAGCAATCGAGTTCTACCAAAGAAGAGGGTTGAAAATCATCGGCAAGCTTGAGAATTATTACTCAAGTGGGCTAGGATATGTCATGCAGGGGAAAATCTAGCAGAATAATCAAACACGGTTAATGCATGCAAAGGGTGTGCGAGAAAGATTATTGTTGGATTTAATTCAAATTGAGGGAGTCAATTTATGCCAATTATGCGATCATGAAGGCTTTGTAATTCAAGCCCTACCAAAGGCCGATAATCAACTGGCAGGAACTCTACCAGGCCTTTTTGACTTCGGAGAACAAGAGATGGTTACTATTTCTGGAACAAATGGATACTTACTTGTGAAAAAACTTGAAACTGGCCACTATCTTGCAATTAAAGTTGAAAATGAGGTAAATTTAGGAAAAGTGCGGGCAACATTTAATGAATCTGCCAACAGACTTGTTGCGTTATTGCAATAATATCTGTCTTTCAAATGCATTAAAAGGGAGGTGTGCCACGGCTCGCTGTAGGATGCGGGAGTTATCCACACAAAGGTGATTATTTCATGTCGGAATTTGAACAAGTGCTCGAAGAAAAACGAAAACTTGTTGACGAAAAAGCGACAAATTACCGAAATGTCAGAGACGACTGGAATGCAAAGACAAAGAAGGCCACAGCCACACGTAATGAGCACAACTCTGAGGTGCGAGAACTCATTCAAAATGTGAAACAACAAAGAGAAATTCGAGAACAAATGAATGAAGTTGTTCGAGATATGAAGAGAGCACGTGCCGATGCAAATAACCAAGTCAAGGATGCAAAGACTAACTTAGAAGCTGCAAGAAGAGGGCCTAACTCTTCCGAACAATCGGAATCACGAGGAAAGGATAGGCCGTTATCTGTTCATCAACTTCGTCGAAAAGCAAGAGCTTTGGAAAACGACTTTGAGCAAGGCAAATACATGGGCAAGAAAGAAAAGCAGGTTGTTGAACAAATCAAAAAAATCTATGCCGAAATTAAACTCAAAGAACAAGAAGAATCTTCAAATGAGGATCTCAAAGATGCAAGAGAATTACTGAAGGTTGCTATGGATGCTCAAGAAGCAGCACACCTCGAAGTCCAAAAGGCAGCAAATGCTGCTCAAGATGCACATGAACTCATGCTTCAATGGAACAAAGAAGTTGATCGTCAAAGAGAGAAGGCTGAATCAAGTCATCGAAGTCTTCGAAGATCAAAAATCGAAGGTGATAAAGCACACCACTTCTATATCGTGAGCCTAAGATGCCTTCATTCCATACATGATATCCTTAGAGCAAGAAGAGGTCAAGCAGAACGCTCACCATCAAGAGGTGCACGTTTGGAAATTCAAGACCTTATGGCAAAACTGATGGGAGGGGAAACCCTCTCTACCGAAGAACTCATGCAGCTTCAACGTAATGAGTAAAGGTGAGGACATGATTGAGCGAAGTGAAATCGCCAAGATTCTGGAAAATTACGAGCGCCTTAGATTACGAATTGGCGTCACTGCAAGTCATTCGGCACTCGACATATGCGATGGAGCGATTGAAGAAGGATTCTCAACAGTTGCTTATTGTCAAAAAGGAAGAGAGAAAACTTACAGTGAATATTTCAAAACCCAACGTACTGGTTCTGGTAGAGTTCGAAGAGGCATGGTTGACAAAGCCATCATAATGGACAAATTCAACGATATTATGAACGAAAAGATGCAGAGACAAATGCGAGATAGAAATGTGATATACATTCCCAACAGATCTTTCTCCTCGTACAGTTCAATCGATGATATTGAAAATAATTTCAAAATCCCAATGTTTGGGAGCAGAAATATGCTCAGAATGGAAGAGAGAACTGAAGAACAGGATTATTACTGGCTATTGGAAAAAGCCGGTTTGCCGTTTCCAGAATCAATCGAAAACCCTGAGGATATTGATTGCTTAGTCATTGTAAAACTCCATCACTCTCAAAAGAAATTAGAACGGGGATTCTTCACCTGTGCTTCATACGAGGAGTATGTTGAAAAAAGCCAAACGCTATTAAAATCAGGAGTAATTGACCAAGAAAGTTTAGACGGAGCAAGAATCGAACGTTATGTGATAGGGCCAGTTTTCAACCTTAATTTCTTTTACAGCCCTCTTGAAGAGGACCTACCAAAACTCGAACTACTAGGTGTCGATTGGCGATTTGAATCATCATTGGACGGCCATGTAAGATTACCCGCACCACAACAGATGACATTACCCCAGCATCAAATGATTCCGGAAATGACCGTTGTCGGGCACAATACTGCTACAATCAGGGAATCACTGCTAGAGAATGCCTTTGCATTGGGTGAGAAATTCGTTGAAGCCAGTAAGCAGCACTATGATCCTGGCGTGATAGGTCCTTTCTGCCTTCAAACCTGTATCGATAAAGACATGAATTACAGTATATACGATGTTGCACCTCGATTAGGAGGCGGAACCAATGTTCACTTGAATATGGGTCACCCATACGGTAATGCTACATGGAGAAAACCTGTTTCGAGCGGTAGGAGAATCGCTATCGAACTGAGAAGAGCAGTTGAGCAGGATAGGCTATTAGAAGTTCTAACCTAACTTACTCAAAACCTAATAGTCCTTTCATTCTGGATTGATTGTTACACATGAACATGATGCTTCTACTGTCATTCCTATTTTTTATGCTCATTTTTGCAGGTGTTGGGCTTGCATCAATGCTCGTGAAACAAGACACGACCGATGATTATCTCGTGGCTGGAAGAGGTATGCACCCTGCACTTGCTGCATTGTCCGCAGTAAGTACATGGAACTCTGGTTATATGTTCATTGGTTTCATCGGATTTACCTATGCGATGGGATATTCAGTCATCTGGATTGGTCTCGCCTCAACCATTGGTCAACTCATTGCATGGATGTGGTTGTATAAATACATCCAGGAGGAAGGAAGAGAACGAGGAGTCCGGTCATTATCCTCTCTTGTATCAGATAAAGCAGGTTCTCCTGAAGCAAAACTAGCAGCCGTTTTGTCTGTAATGTTTCTGGCAGTATATGCAGCTGCTCAACTCACATCTGGAGGAAAGGCGCTTTTCGTCATGATGGGATGGTCTGAAGTAGTAGGAATTCTGATTGGTTTTGTTTTGGTAGTTGCCTATTGTTATGCTGGAGGTATTCGAGCATCAATTTGGACAGATGCTGCCCAATCATGCGTGATGATTGTCGGTTCAACCATTTTGTGTTATGTTGCTCTTGATGCAGTTGGTGGTTTCTCAAACCTAGGTAATGCTCTGGAGTCCGAGGATCCTAATCTCACCAAGATTTTTCCATCTGGGCTCTTATTTGGTGTTAGTTTATGGATTGCTGCTTTCTTTTTAGGCGGTTTAGGTGTTGCTGGTCAACCTCAAGTTGTTTCAAGAGTAATGACACTCGAATCTGATAAAGATAGGGTCCAAGCAATGATTTGGTTCTTCGTTTGGCAAACCCCTTTCATTCTCCTGATGTTGGTTGTTGGATGGTGTAGCCGTATTCTTTTCACCGCTTCTGATTTTGATCCAGAACTTGGCTTACCAAGCATGGCTATGGAAACCATGCCAGCCTTTGGAGTTGGGATGATTTTGGCGTCAATTTTCGCTGCAACAATGTCCACTGCCGATAGTCAAGTTCTAGCATGTACTGCTGCAATAACCGATGATATCAAACCTGAATGGCGTGAAGATCACAAAACCACAAAGAAAGTAACACTCGCCATGGCTGCTCTTGCAACTTTTATTTCAATTGCCGGGCTTTACATCCCTGGTGGCGATTCTGTGTTCAGTTTAGTAGTACTCGCAGTTTATGGTCTGGGAGGCATATTTATTCCCTTGTTGACTATTCGTTGGATGGGTTACCAACCTGACTCCAAACACACTATTTCAATGATGATCGCCGCATTATCTGCGGTTATACTCTGGAGAATCTCTGGAATGAATGTACACGTCTTTGAATCCATACCGGCGATGACCGCTGCATTCGCAATCCATTTTGTGTTTTGTAAATACCGCGAAGATTCACCATCTCAACCTTTTGGAAGATATACTATTTCAGATACACGTAAGGGCCAATTGAGAACCGGTGCCGCAGTCGTTTTGGTTTTAGTTGCAATGACTGAAGCCGTATATGCTCTAAATTATCTCGAGGAAGAACCAACATCTGGAGGAGTGGGGAACTATGATATTTCCACAAACCTTTCATTGATTCTTATCCACGAAGGTACTGATTATTTTGATGATGGTGAATCGGTAAGAATCACCGCGAATACTGGTGAAATAAACCTAGATGGCAAGAACATCGTTGGCGCTATTTTAACTCTGGAATATGGAGAGGACGAAACGAGTAATGGCCCCACATGTGGATTACCCAATCAAGGTGATGCTGAGCCCGATTCAATTTTAAGTCGAATCAGGTATGATGACTCAAATCAATCTGCTACTGGAGAAAATCAAGAAGGTGAGACTGCAAATCATAATGTCAATATCTCTTGGTATAACACTTCATTGAATGGAAAAGTAAGTGGACTGTCTGAATCTCAAATCATTGACGAATTGGACAGCGGAGGTAAGGGCACTGGAGAATATACGATTCGCATTGAAGTTTCTGCTGAAAGCGGAGGAGGAACAGGTTGTAATCATGAGGATAATGGAGAAGAAATCGATTACACTTTGCACTTAATGATACTAGATTACGTTATTTCGCCTGTAAGTACATGATTTCATCAAATTATTGCCTTTCCCTTGAACCGGCGTGCATTTTCGGCTCATCCTTCAAAACTGAAAGATTATCCTCTTCTTTGATTTTCATAACTCGAAGTTCATACCTTGCTGAGCAATAAACCAACCATTATCATTTACTTGTTTAACTTCCTTGCCATGCTTATCATAGAGAGGATTTGTATGGTTGAGATGGATAAATCCTATATCGGGATCTCCATCTTGTTTGTCTCCAAGCAATTGAAGTGTATCCTCAACAAAAGGATGGGGAATCTGTTCTAAATTTCGATGAGACAATTCCTCTCCTGACCAAAATGTACCATCGATGAGGGCGATATCAACTCGAAGAGACTTCAACCATTCCTTCAATTCAAATCCTAATAACAAAGAGGGCCAATCGTCTAGGTCTGGCAAATACAACAGACTCTTATTTTCTCCTCGGATAATGAAGCCATGCATATCTGAGAGTTCTGATCGATGAGGTGCGGAAAACGGCACGATACATCCCCCGCCTATCGGAATCTCATCTCCTTCTTGGAACTGATTCAAGACCACATTCTTCTCATCCACGAGAAATTTCCAAGAAGGGGTTTTTTCAATTAAATCGGCCATTGTGGATGAAACATAAAGAGGTACTTCATTTGTAGCAAGTACCTCTTTTCCCAATAGACCAAGACCGTCAACATGTCCGAGATGAGCATGAGTTATGAAAAGGGAATCGAGCATATCTTGATTCCAAATTTCCATTTGGTTTACCATTGTTCTACTGGCGTCGACCAAATGCCGATGACCGACGTTATCGATGATTCCGATCCCAGCGGGGTAGGCTTCGTGTTTTACTTCATGACAACATGACTTTTTGCATCCAAGTTGTGGACGACCTCCATCTTGAGCGATTCCCAAAACAGTTACTTTAATCGACATATCAATCAAATCTTCCTAATCCACTGTCGAGAATACATATCTCTCACATAATGACGGCCACTTGAAGCAGGGTACTCTAACCATTCCTGACCATCAATTCGCATTTGTCCATTAACCGATGCAGGGGGAGGGGGGTCTTGAGAATAAGTATTCATGTTAGGCATGAGCACTGGCATTGAATGCATTGGTTGACCATACCCTACTGAGGGTTGATTTAATGCATCTGACAATGCCCTTGATTTTTTACTTGGCATGAATAAACTCCCAATGATAATCAAGAACATGGCAATTAACAATACCAAAACAAGCAAACCAATCATACCGTCTTCCTGGTTTTCTGATTGACCTGATATAATGTTGAAAGGCATTTCAGTATTGGGAACCATCTCATCTGGACAGCCTAGATATCCAATGTAGGTGGATTTTCCATAATCTTCGGGACAAGCATCGGAATTGTCACCAAAATTATCTCCATCGGAATCTGACCATTCAGTGGAATCGAAAGGAAAAATATCTGCTCCTTCATTGAAATCGAAGTTGATACTTTGCATGGGATCTGGTATTCCATCTCCATCCGAATCAAGACAGCCGACCTTAGTGATGGAGGAATTACCTCTACGAGTAGGACAATCATCAATTTCATCGGGTTCTCCATCTCCGTCGGAGTCCAAATAATATTTTGAATCTGCAGGGAAATCATCCATAAAGTTAGCCCATCCATCACCATCACTATCTGTACAACCATAGATTCCCTGTTGGTATGAGGTTCCATCTCTTAGAGGACATGCATCCTGATATTGAGCTCCTGGCAAAAACGATCCAGGCCAAGTAGGGTCTCTATCAGTCCAGCTACTATTCCTCCAATTATCACCAAACCCATCTCCATCTTCATCATGCCATTGAGAAGGATCTGTGTCATTTGCGTCGGCGCCTTGTGAAATAGAATAATTTTCATCTGGATCGGACCATCCATCTCCATCAGAATCAATACATCCCAAACGGTCAAAACTCGAGTTCCCGAATGTGTATTTACATGCATCTGGAAGATTACCTGTTGCATTATCACCATAACCATCTCCATCTATATCCGACCATTGCGTGGGATCATTCGCAAAGTTTTCTGGTTCTAACTCATCAGGTACTCCATCACCGTCGACATCGATACAGCCAATGAGTTGAATCGTGGAATACCCTTTCTCAAGTGGGCAATCATCAATCGTATCTGCAATCTCATCTCCATCAAAATCAGGACACCCATTATTTCCATATGTTGATGAATTACCGGGTACAAGTCGACAGTTATCATTCGAGTCGTCGAAAGCATCATTATCGTCATTCAAATCTTCATCAGCATCTCTGCAACCGTCTCCATCATTATCTGTACCATAGGTCGATATCCACCACTGTCTCAGCGGAGGAAATGAAGTGAATGGACATGCATCGTTGATGTCCAAAATGCCGTCATTGTCATCATCAACGTCTTCTGGATGATTATCCTGGCATCCATCATAATCATGGTCACTATTCGAGTCACTTGTCCAGTTGAATGCTCCACCACGTGGACAATCATCACCATCATTATCAGTGATCCCATCATTGTCGTCATCATAATCACAAGCATCGCCTTGTTCATCTCTGTCCCAATTTTCTTGATTCACGTTTGAGACGAATGGACAATTATCATTCTTGTCAAGAACCGTATCGAGATCAGTATCAAGATTGCGACTAGGATCTATTTCCCAGACAAATAAGTCAATACCATTCACACTAGATATCGTTTGGCTTCCCTTGGTCACTTGCTCTGCAAACGCACCGGCAATAGCGATATTCCCATTTGATTGGTAATCGATTCCAAAAGATGTTTCATAGGAATTACCTCCGAAGGATTCAGTCCAACCCCAACTTCCTAAATTCGTGATAGAAGCAACAAACACGTCATCATTTCCGGAACTGGTCACTGTTTGGGTTCCCAATGTGAGTGATCCTGCAAAGTTGCCCGTCGCAAAAACAGTACCGCCATCTGATACCGTTATTTTCTCGATAGAATCATCCGTTGATGCTTTACCTCCTGAAAGACCCCAATCTAAAGCACCGGTATTGACGACTTTTATGACATGCATATCATTCCCTCCACTCGATGTCAAACTAATGCCTTGGGCATTGATTGAACCTGAAAAATAGCCTGAAAAATAAAGATTATCTTGCCCATCAATAGCAAGGGAAAAAGATGCAACAAGGTCACTGTCACTTCCGGATTTAACACCTGTGACCATGGTTGCCGTACCAGCTGAATTGTATTTGGCAAGAAAAGTGTCAACAACTCCTATGCTATCAAATGTTATTCCATCAACAGTAAAGGCATCATACACATATCCTAATTGCCATATGTTCCCGTTCGAATCGACTTTAACATCTGTTGAAACCTCTTGACCAATACCTCCCGCATTCTTAACAAAAGTTATCGCTCCTGTAGAAGAACTAAGTTTTGCGAGGTATACATCATCATCTGTGCTCGTTACAGTTGTACCATCAAAATCAGTTGTGCCGGAGTGCCCTCCTGTCACTATTACATCCCCCGTGGGAGTTAAATCGAGTCCAGACACTGAGACTGCACCACTCTCTGAAACCGTGTCAAATTGAGTCGCCCAAACCCAATTTCCATTTCCATCTAGTTTGGCGATAAATGAATCCGTTGAAAAATCTCCAATAAGCGTTGTAGATCCAAATGTTAGATTTCCAATCATGGTACCTCCGACGATGATACCTCCATCATCTGATGCGGTAATGCAACGATAGAGGGCGACTCCCTGAAGCGCATTTGGTTGACTCGCCCACTCCCATTGCCCTAAATCATTTACGTATGCGACAAAAAGATCGGGTCTGATATTGTATTGTGGCAAATCATATGGACTGTTCGCTTGAAGGGATTTTGAACCAAATGTAACCGTTCGATTCATGTCACCTGCCACAACCCATCCTCCATTGTAAGAAGTGATTCCTTGAGCATAAACATGGTAAGAGTCTGATGCTGTTGTGAGATAAACTGGTTCTGAATCGGCGTATTGTTTGGATTCATTCTTCAGTTCATCTGATGAGGGATTTACCAAGATACTTAGCTGCATGGATAATATGAGGAGGAGGGAGACAATAACTACGCGAATGTTTCCCATGTGACCTTGGATTGGACGAAGCCAGATGAAACCTTCTGTTTAATGATGAAGTTGAGAAATATTTCCTGAAATTGGGTTGAATAGCCATTCATTTCCAATTTTGTCTCTCAATCGAACACAAAGAACCAGTGCTTCTTTTGAGGTCACATCCATCGTTTCGACGTTAAATTTCCACCATCTCAAAAATGTCCCACCAGTTTTCGACGGAGTTTGTATTCTTTCTGACAACAAGTCTCCATAATCAATATTCTCTGGTCCCGTAAGTTCTACACTATCGAATAAAGGTTGAACATCAAGCAACTCATATTCTGTTAACAAATCAACTCTGTCAGTAATTAGTAATATCCTTTTGATTTTTTTTGTCTCATTTGGTCCAATTAATGTTCCTTTGACTATCTCCAATTTAGCTTTAAGAAGAATTGGCCTACGAGTTTTTAGTTCTAATTGATTAAAGTCTGTATCTTCAATTTTCTTTGTACCAGTCATTAGTATGATTGAGTCTTCAGATAGGAATCTTTCATTTAGAATATCTTTTTCTATGCTTTCAGTATTTTCTGTTTCAAGAGGTTGCTTTGTTTGTAAAAATCCTGATAAGTAGGCTTCTCCAACCCTCTGGGCAAAGATTTCCTTATTCCAAATACTGATTTCAATTTTAGCATCTGTTTCTTGAGATAAGTCCCTCAAATCAAATAACATCGGCCTCATGCAAATCAGAAGATGCTTACCTTTAGGCAAGCCATATCTCCATGAATTTATGGTATTGAGATCCAGTGGAGCATATCCATTTCCAGCATGCCAAACATTTGTTCCTTTCTCAATTCCATCCAAATTCAAAATGCCTGGTTTAACAATCCGCATTTTCCATTTGATGATACCAGATAGGGAAGAGAGAGGAAATTGCTTTTCAATCTCAACATCAAGTGATTTCAGCAAATCTTCTGCTGAAAAGGACATAATGAGTCCAGTGCAAATCCGGTTATAGTGCTCACTGGATATTGCTTGGTAAACTTAGCAGTTCACTGTTTCCAGATTCAATAACAGAAACTGTTGAGATACTGAAAGGTTTCCCGCACGCAACTCCAAGTTCACGATTTACCATGATCGTTTGATGAAAGATAACTTCTGGATGCCTTGTTTGTAATGCATTCATGAAATCTTGAGGGCAATTAGAAGCAAAAATTACACATTTTACTTCTCCTCTCGCACAAGCATCTTCTGCTTGTTTTTGTCCAAAAAGTAGTTTTCCAGTTCCTATTGCATTTTTTAGCTGTCGACTTAAATCCATTTTTTCTCCTCCATACTCCAAATTATTTTCTCATGGATGAAATATCACTCTGGGATATAATACAATTCTACACTGCCAGTTCCAAGGCTGATTGGTTGTCCAACAATGATGTTCTCTGCGACACCTGAAAGATTGTCCTTCTCACCGATAATACCTGCCTTAAGCAGATGGTTCACAGTAACTTCGAAAGCGGCTCTTGCTAGGATTGAGTGCTTAGTTCCTGACACACCATGTCGTCCAATTGCTCTAACTTCTCCTTCACTTGTCATTACATCAGACACCATCAGCAAGTGACGGATGTCAACCTCAAGTCGGGCACCATCCAAGGTAGCCTGTAATTCATTGACGATAGCTTGTCTAGCTGCTTCTATACCAAGATAATTGTAAATCTCGATGATATTATTTGTATAAGTACGTGACCTGTCAATTCCTTCAATGTCAGAAATTCTCGAAAGATTAGAACCGATGGTAGAAAGGTAATACTCACCAGACTTATCGTCAAGTTGTACATTGGCTCTCTCGATGCTTGGCACACCCTTTAACCTCAAGTCTCTGATCTTGTCTTCGAGTTGGAGTAATTCTGTGTATGAAGGGGGGTTTTGTGCAAGTTCTTTCAAATCTTCTTCATCTTGGACACCAGGGATAATTGTCAAAATACGAGGATTTTTGTCTTTATCTGCCTGAATATGAAGTCTTAGGGCTCTCTCAAGTTTATCCTTTACTTCGGCTCCAGTCATGTTTTTCTGGCTCAGCATGTTCTTTTTGAGTTTGAGAATGAGTTTTCTCTGGGCAACATCTGTTTCAATATCAGAAATATTTACTGTCGTTGTAATTTCAAGAGCTGCTGCTAGTTTTCTCGCTTTCTTTGCATCAACTCGGTTGGTTTCATCAAGATAGATTATCATCGTTGGAGTGTTTGGTACTTTCCTTGCATCTACAATCTCAATGATTCTAGGTAGACCTTGGGTTACGTTGACTGTGGCTACACCAGCATAGTGAAAAGTACGCATCGTCATCTGAGTTCCAGGTTCACCAATTGATTGCGCTGTAATGATTCCAGCGGCCTCATATGGATCGATTTTAGCATCATTGAATGCCGAACTGGCTTCTTTGACTACCTTCTCTGCTTGGGCCTTAGTCAGTTTGGATTTTTCTCTTGCATGGCAAGCATTTGTTAAATCTTGAATAACTCTTTGATTTAGGTTAAGCCCAAGGGATTCGTTTGCAGATTGCAATGATTTGTATACTGCATCCTCTCTCTTTTCACTTTCATAAGTAGACATTTTCGCTTCCATGTTATAATCTTGGAGTTCTTGTTGAACCGTTGCTTTGGTTCTTCGCCTTGATCTCCTCAAACGTACGTTGGTAGAAGCACCTCCTTCAGCAAGATTCCTTCCAGCCTTTCCTGAACCTGTAATGATGCCATGAATCTTTGTGGCTGTTTCTGGATCGGTCTCGCAAATCTTTGCAATTTGTTGGGAGCTTAGAATTTTCACATCATCCCACTTTCTATCATCTGCCAGCACGTGGGCAAATTCTTCTGGGACCAGCATATCCATGAGTTTCTTTTTTGTTGCACTTTTGACTACCATCAGTCACTCCCTCCTTCCATATCAGTTTCAGCAAAGTATGCTTCAGAGCCACTTAATTCATCTTTTTCGATACCACCAGCAAGGACAACATCTTCCATTAGATTCTTCACTGGACCATCAGTACCTAAAGCAGTATCAACGATTACATCGACATTGAATGGAGAGCCATGAACCGCTCTTGATGGATCGATTCCATCCTCTCCATAAGAAAACTGGATGATTCTATCAGCAGTATTCCTCACACTGAGTTGGCCATCAGAATGGACTTTCAAATCATCCATTGCATTAATGAGTCTTCGTTGCATGTATCCTGACTTAGAAGTTCGAACAGCTGTGTCAACTAAGGATTCTCTTCCAGAAACTGAAAGCATGAAGAACTCCGTTGGCTCTAGACCTCTTTTGAAAGAACTTGAAATGAATCCCTTCTCTGTGGCTCCCAAACCACCTCTTCTGAAGTGAGGGAGCACCCGATCTTGATATCCTCGCTCTAATCGTGCACCACGAACTTTAGCTTGGCCAATTGAACCTGCCATCATGGTGAGGTTATCCATAGATCCTCTTGCTCCAGATATGGCCATACTTACCGCTGCGTTGGTTGAACCTCTGATGTTGAGGAAATCCTTTGCGTGATCACCAGATATCTGTTTACCTTGGTCAAGAATAACCATGATATTTTCTTCCAGAGTCTCCAATGGAGTACGCCCTGGTCGAGGCTCATACTTTCTTCCATCTTTTCCATATTTTTCGAGTTCATCCCTAACGAGTTGACGATGTTCCATGTTATTGGATTCAATTTTATCTAGAATCTCTTGAGGTAAATCTTCGTCATCAATTCCAGTTGTGAAACCAAGAGATGTACAAGCTGCAATCGAAAGCCTCGTGAAATTATCAAGGAACTCAGCACCGTATGTTGAACCTTGGGTTTGTACAATCGCATCCAACAAGCGACCGTCTTCAGCACCTATTGCCCTCTTATCGAGAGTTCCGGACACCTGTCCTGCCTTTACGACGACATCATCATTGGAACGGCTTCTAAAGCGAAGGTGAATATCATCAGGTAGAACTACACCTACCAAATCTTCACCTCTGAAGTATTCAACACCATCTTCGGTGTATGTTTCCGGGAGAGGTCCGTCATAGTTGATACTTCCAAGAATTTCAAGACCATGCCGTTTCGTAATTTTTGTCTCCGGGCGACTGAGAAGGTAAAATCCAGAGATGTGATCGTGAATTCCACCAATAACCGCTCCTCCATATCTTGGAGTCAAGATATTTTCTTGAACTCTCATCAAAATCTTGGCCTCTGCTCTTGCTTCTTCAGATTGAATGACGTGAAGGTTCATCTCATCACCATCAAAGTCAGCGTTGTAAGGAGTACATACTGCAAGGTTGAACCTAAAGGTATGACCTTGAACAACTCTCACTTCGTGGACCATCATCGACATTCTGTGTAGAGAGGGCTGTCTGTTGAAAATAGCCACATCAGAATCAATCAGATGTCGTTCAACAACCAACCCTGGTTTTGGATTCCCGTTGAGGTCGACTGTGGAGAGTCGATCTTCTACTCTGGTTCTTTCTCCCCACTCATTATCCGGACTTCCACAGTGTGGACAGTATACTTCAAGATGTTCAGGGAAGGGCTCATCTGGGTTGGCGAGTTCCCATTTCCATCGGTGGTGCATGATGGCTCGTGGGTCATCCTCCGGCAGAGGATGTCCATTCGCATCTTCACCCCTCAGGTTTGCAATGGTTGCATCTTCATTCACCGAGTAGGTGTATTCAACCAGATCTCCTTCTTTCTTTTCATATCGATTTACTACAAGTCCAGGAAGGAAGTTTGGTGCTGGCAAAACCGCGTTGAGATCAAAACGTTGGGTTGTCTCTTGTTCACACTCGGGGTTGTGACATCGGAATCCAGCATTAATGAGACGACTTCGCTCATTGATTCTTATTCGACGATTGTCTCCTCGTACCACGTAATTTACACCAGGATGGATATCGGGACCTCGTAGAATCATCTGACGCATTTGTTCCCTGTTTCTTGTCGTAACTCTGATCGGTACGGTAAGTTCTTTGGCAATCTTAACCGGAACACCCACTTCGTTGATGCTCAGATATGGATCTGGTGAAATAACAGACCTTGCACAAAAGTTCACTCGCTTTCCAGAAAGATTGCTTCTAAATCTGCCTTCTTTTCCTTTCAGTCTTTGTGTGAGTGTCTTCAAGGTTCGACCAGAACGATGTCTTGCTGGAGGAATTCCGCTTGTTTGATTGTCGAAATAAGTAGTGACGTGATATTGCAATAATTCCCACAAATCCTCTACAATGAGTTGGGGAGCACCTGAGTCACGATTCTCTCTTAGTCTTTGATTAATACGCAGTACGTCAACCAACTTGTGAGTTAGGTCATCTTCCGACCGGTCACCACTATCAAGTGTAATGGATGGCCTGACGGTGATAGGAGGTACTGGAAGGACCCTTAGAACAACCCATTCAGGACGGTTTACTTTATCCATTCCTATGAACACCAAATGCTCTTCAGGGATACTTTCAAGCCACTCTCTAATATCTCGTGCATTGTGTTTCTTTTCAACGGGTTTACCACCTGTTTGAGCTTGTATACTCTCTTTGAATGTAGTTGGTTTATCAAGAATGATACGACCTTGCTGAGAACCGCAGTGCATACAAATGGCTCGCTTTGCACCAGAGGTTTTCTTCTCGACTTCTTTGATTATCTTAGCAAACTCTGTGGAACCAACACCGTGTTTGATGATAATATCTCTTACTCTGGCACGATAGTAATCTTGCTCAGAAAGTTCTGGATTTGAAGGGTGGGTACCCGGTTGGTCGTGCAATAGAACTTTGCTGCAATTGTTGCATGTTGCCTTCAATGCAGTCTTGATTAAATTCACAAATCCGATATGTACTACTGGTAATTCAAGTTGAATGTGGCCAAAGTGCCCCGGGCTCTCGTCATATTTGCAGTTATCAGTTGGGCATATGAGACCAGGGTCAATAACACCCATGTGAGGATCCATTAGACCTTGTCTGTATGCGTGTCCATCATCTTTGTACGTGTCAGCCGTTTTTACTTCTACAGCTGACATTTCCCTGATTTCTTTTGGGTCCATCAAACTGAACCGTATACCTGCAATTCTCTTTGGAATAAGCGTGCTATTTCTAGGATTCATCTTCGATCCTCCAGTTCTAATCTCATGGCCACACCAAGGCTCTTCATCTCATCGAGAAGGAGTTTGAAGGCATAGGAAGTTTGTACCTTGTAAACTTCCGCACCGTCTCCATGGATAGGTGACACGTACGTCCGACGCTTCGGATCGAACCAAGCCACGTGACCTGATTGAGCGCATACAAACAAATCAATACCATCGGATTCATCGAGCAAACGATCTTTAATGACCATGGATGCACCATGGGCAATCAAACAATCACGTTCCATCTCACCGAATCTTAGACCACCCTGTCTTGCTCTACCTTCAGTAGGCTGACGGGTAAGAATTTGAACTCTTCCTCTGCTTCTTGCATGTATCTTTCCAGATACCATGTGGTGTAGTTTCTGGTAGAAGATACATCCTACAAAGATTTCAGCAGGATACTCTTGTCCTGTTTCACCGTTGATCATTTTCTCTCTACCGGTGTGTCCAAAGCCAGACCGAACTAATGCGTCACGGAGGCTTTGCTCTTTTTCGTTTCCAAAAGCAGTACCATCGATATATCGTCCTTCCATTGCACCGACTTTACCACCAATCATTTCTAGAACGTGGGCGACGGTCATTCGGCTTGGAATAGCGTGTGGATTAATGATGAGGTCTGGTATGATACCATCTCTGGTAAAAGGCATATCCTTCTCATCAATTAGTCGACCAATAACTCCTTTCTGACCGTGGCGACTTGAAAATTTGTCACCAACTTCGGGGACTTTGTGACTTCGGACCATAACTCGAATCAATCGGCCGCTGTCTAGGGATTCGGTGACGTATGCATTGTCTATCCATCCTTTTTCGCCATGCCTTACTAGCATGGATGATTCACGTCTTTCTTGCGCTTGCAAAAACGATCCTGCTCCAGTTTCTTCCAAGAATCGTGGAGGACTGGTTTTTCCAACGAGTACGTCCCCACCAGTTAACTCAGTCTCAGGTATTGGCAATCCATCATTTTCAAGATGACTGTATGCATCTGCAGGCTTCAGTCCTTTGACCTCTTCTAGACCGGTTCCCGGAATCTCAATCTCTTCAACTTGTCCACCAGGGAATCTTCTTCTCTCGGCGTTGTAAGTTCTGTAAAATGCTGAGCGACCCATTCCTCTCTGAACACTTGAGCGATTCATGATAACCGCATCTTGCATGTTGTATCCATGAAGGCTCATGATCGCAACGACAAAGTTTTGACCGCCGGGCCTCTCAAGGAAATTGGTATGCTCCATTGCTTGTGTACCCACAATCGAACGATGAGGGTAATGCAAAACGTGGAGTCTTGTGTCAGGCCTTAGCCTGTAGTTTGAACTTGGAAGACCAAGACTTTGTTTTACCATTGCAGTTCCACCAGTGACTCGTGGCGTTGAATTATGCTCAGGGTATGGGATGAGACTTGCACAGACCCCTAGAACCAGTTGAGGATCGATTTCCACATGAGTATGTTCTTTGGAATATTCAAGCGGCACTTCAATGATTGAATCTGCCCATTCCGAATTTGGAAGGCGAATTGTGCACTTCAAACGAGCTATCTCCGAGCCTGGTTCTCCAAGATTGACCCATTCTACATTCTCATGCGAAATTGGCCTACCTGCATGATCTGCTCCTTCGGGAATAACTGCAGGTAAGCGATAAGGCCTTGCAGCAATGAAGAGGTCTTCTTCCTCTTCTGCGTCAACCCATTCGACAACACCCTCGTGTACTAAATCATTGAAAGAAATCTCACCTTTTGCCACACTCTCCAGATGTTTAGGTGTGAGTCGAGGTGCACCATCGTACAAAATGAGAAGAGGTCTGAGAATTCTTCCCTTGTCCGTATTGATGAAAATGTCACGATTTGGTGCATCATATCTGATGGAAACTTCTGGTCGTATTGAACCTCTTCTTCGAGCGTTCTTGAATTGAGTTACGAGATTCTTACCTCGCTTGTGAACGCCATAAATATCGCCATTCACGTGGACACGGTCGCCGTCTGTCCAATCTTCTGGCTGGAAAACGTCCATTTCATCCAGTCTGCCCTTAATTTCGTATTCTGAAACTGCTTCAGATACGTCAATCATTTGGGCTGCATTCTTTACAAGGCCGCAATTTTGTCCTTCTGGCGTCTCGTTAGGACACAAACGTCCCCACTGCGTTGGGTGAAGGTCTCTGGCCTCAAAGTGTGGTTGGCTTCTGACCAAAGGACTCGTTACACGTCTTAAGTGTGAAAGAGCGGAAAGATAAGTCGTACGGTCTAATAATTGACTTACACCACTGCGGCCACCGACCCAATTACCGGTAGCGAGTGCATGCATGATTTTGCTTGTCATGACATCAGGACGAAGACAGGATGTGATTTTCAAATCCCTCTTTCTGTTGTGATGTCTTTCTAATTGGTATTTCAAATCTCTTGCAAGACCTCCCATTGACACTCTGAACAAGTCTTCAATCAAGTCTCCAGCGAGACGAACTCTTTTGTTTGCATAGTGGTCTTTGTCATTGGGCTTACCTTGGGTAATAGCCATCTCAAGAACTTGGCGAACGATTCTCCCCAAGAAAATGGCTTTCTTCTTTCGATCATCGACTTCTTCGTCATAGCGATCTCCTAAGTGAGGAAGTAATTCCCGGTCGAGCAACTGCTTTACACGTGCCTCTCGGTATTCTTTTTGTTGGCCAGCAGCAAATTTCTTTTCGAGCCATTGATGTGCTTCCACCATGTTATCAACGTCATACTCTTCGTTATCTTTGACTTCATTGATGTTCGCAACGATATACTTGAAGGTCTCAGTTGGACCGGCGATCGCTTGGAACAATTCTTGATCATTTTCAATTCCAAGAGCCCTCATTAATAATACAACAGGGATTGCTGTTGTTCCGGCTGTAGAAATCTTAACCATCAACATACCGTCTCTTCGCTTTTCAACAGTAAGTGGCTTCCTTGTTCCATCTTTTTGAGAGAAAATTTTCGCAACTTCTGTTTGTTTCGTGTATCTTTTATTGATTTCTACAGTCACTCTATTTGGTGCAAGATCTTCCATCGAGATAAGTACACGTTCGGTTCCGTTAATGATAAAGTAACCACCAGGGTCGAGCGGATCTTCACCTTGCTGAATCAAGCTGGATCGAAGAAGCTTACGATCTTCATCACTGTTGTTCGGGTGAAGAACACGGCCTTGTTCGATGTGCTGAGGATGTAAATTGCATCGAGCAGAACGAACCATAATCGGCATATTTCCGATGGGCACTCCTTTTTCAGGCGCTCCCGGCACACCATTTCTCCAAATAGTAAAATCAAGAGTAACTGGCGTCATATATGTTAATTTCCTTAGGCGACATTCCATCGGAGTTGATGGATGTTCGCTCCCATTAGCTTCTCGAATAGTTGGGTCACCAAGTTGTATATTCTTGATTCGAATAACAACATCTTGGTCGATAACGTCGAGTTTGATAATACCCCCATGGGCAGGATCGATTTCCTCATCGGTCCCAACTCTGATATCTCGAACTATTTTTTCCATCCTTGATTGCGTCGAATCTCCGGACGGAATACAATCGTTGTAAGAGGCAAGTTGGTGATTGACTAAACTTCTTTCTTTGAAATATGCTCTGATAATTTCCTTCATGATATCACCTCTTAACTTCCCTCAACGATAAGCCTGTATGCAAATGTCTTACCCGAGGATGGCGATTTTCTGATGACCTTTACGACTCTATCAGTTAACCAACCCGCGGGCAATGGAATGTGTTCGGGATCTTCAGCCGCTTTTTTGGCGTCTTCCAATTCCCTCATTTCTTTTATCGTCTGAACAACAGGATCAGTGATGAGAATTTTTGGAAGGAGTTCCTTTGCAAGTCGGTTTTCCCCAGTTTCTGCATCCATTTGAATAAGGCCCCAAGGTGCCAATTCATCCTCTTCCATCTCAACAGGGATAATTTCTTGGTGAGGCACTAGATGGTGGTTAAGTACATTAAATTTGAACTTAGAATTCATGCTGTCATCATCATCATCAACCGCTGTTTTACTGATGGTAACTTTCTTCGAGCGTCGCTTTTTTCTTCTGGCTCCGATTTCTCCAAGTACATTCATTGTTAACTGAAATGCATCATCTTCTTTTGAGATACCTAACGCAATTGCGACNTCGTCGGAAGTCATAGCTTTGATATCGTTCATGTTTCTGTCCGTGGCCAATTTATGAGCCAGGGTTTCCTCGACGCCTAACTCCATAAGGCGCTTTTTTGTAGCAGATTTGACAACCATTTTTTCACGCCCTCAAACCCAAGAAAACGTTGTCCTGAGGCTTTGTCAGGCGGGCCTGACGGGGTTCGAACCCGCGACCAACGGGTTAAAAGCCCGTTGCTCTACCTGACTGAGCTACAGGCCCAACGTATTAACTTGGGCTTTTCGGCCGACTTTCATGGACTACATAAACACTTTGACGAAGACTTTCCATAGTTCGTCTCCACAAGGGCAANCATTCTCNGCGGAGAGACAAGGTTGGAAATAATNTGTATTTCGATGAAAGCGATGCNCGTAAAGAAATTGAATTGCTAAAGCGNGAGAGCAAATCAGTAGTTTGGGGCGTTCANCAACAGCATAATTTCATCATACCGCCGACCGTTTATCCNCCCCGAGAAGATACAACCCTCCTTGCGAAAGAAATCATAAAATTAGGACCTGGGAAAGGGAGAAAAGCACTTGAAATCGGAAGCGGGAGTGGGGCACTCAGCCTAGTCATGTCACAATTAGGATGGAAAGTNGAGGCTTGCGATATCAATCCATACGCCGTGATGTCNACTAATCATAACTTGAAAAATGCTGGATTTGACNCCANCTGTCGCGAAGGCGGACCCGGCCCTGACGGCATTCAATGGGCTGCAAATGCGCCATATGANCTGATTGTGTGGAATATACCATACCTTACGAGCGAAGATAACGCTGATCACTTGGGACCTTTGGAAGAAGCCGCATTATCCACGAATAGAGACATTNACCTTATGGAGATACTAATCCAACAGATTAAACAGCACCATCTACTGTCTAGAAATGGACTTTTGCTGATGCTCCATCAGAACAAGCACGCTCTTTTCGACTTTGCTTGCGGCCATGGCATGGCATCTCGTAGATGTTCAAATCAAATATTCGAAGATGGAGAAGAAATCCANGTCACGTGTTTTTGGAATCCATGGCACAACAGCCCAATTCAACATGTTGAAATCGTGGATTCAACGAACAAGTCACTTTTGGAAACTCAACAACAATTTGGCACTCACATGACTGCAAAAACCCAGACAAAGGGAAGAGGNAGATACGAACGTACATGGTTGAGCCCAATTGGTTCGTACTCTGGCTCGTGGATTCTTAATCCGAAACTACCGATAAGTCCTGGACTTATCCAAATATTCGCAGGAATGTGTGTTATCCGCTGCCTCAAAACGTTTGGGATTAGCAATTTATATCAAAAATGGCCAAATGATATTTTTACTGATGAGGGAAAAATCGGAGGTATTCTTGTAGAATCTCAAAGTATTGGTAATCAATTAAAGATTGTATTAGGCATTGGTCTGAACCTTTCCACTCACATCTCTTTGNGTGAAGAAGGATACCCGCACTTGGACAGGAAAAANCCCATTGAATTCCATAAATTCGATGAAGAAATTCATGCTTATTTAGCAAGTATTTTTGAGTGCAGAGAAGAGTTGTCTAAGCCAGATTTTGAGTTATTGGGCANGGANGCATATCAATTGATTTGTGCTTTTGGNACCCCCTTCTATAGGAATAAAGAGTGGTTGATTACAAATCTCACAACTGATGGATTCCTTGAATTATCAAGCGAAAATGAATCTCTGATTGTCAACGAAGGCGAAACCCTCAATTGGTCTAGGAAATAATCTCTGCTTCGAGTACATCGTCATTCTTTGCTTTCCTCGATTTCAAAAGAAATCCATAACCCAATAATAGACCTCCAATGGGGTAAAGAAGCCAATCAAGGAAAAAAACTCTACTGACAGAGGTCTCTACCTCTCCCTCATCCTCAAACTCAATTTCGAAGGTATAGGTTCCGCCTTCCCCTGCTTTGTATACGATCGTGTTTTCTACTGGTTCTGGAACATTCATGGAGGACTCATCCATGGTGACGATTAGTTCAGAAAAATTCCCTTTCCACTCCAACTTAAATTCA
Source organism: Methanobacteriota archaeon (assembly GCA_002699425.1). GTDB lineage: Archaea > Thermoplasmatota > Poseidoniia > Poseidoniales > Poseidoniaceae > MGIIa-K2. The sequence continues at coordinate 1,431 of PABV01000039.1, read as the reverse complement.
TCACCCTTGAAGAGATTATACTCTAAGATAACAGAGGGTGAACTGCAAGAACCCGATATGTTGTCTGGCGCATACGTCCATTCACCATCTTGATTTTCACAGGTTTCTGCATTGGATCCTAGTGAAATCGGTTCTTGCCATCCATGGACGAAAAACGCCGCAGCGAGGATTGATGCGCCAACGAGTATCAAGACATCAGTTGAGCGAACCGGAGGTGCCTCTCCTGAACCGCCCATGGCCTAGCCAATCAGTTNGAAAACATCAAACCAACGGTTCAACTTTTTGAGTGAAAGGGGTCTTTTTCCAATCCAATTCGCTCTCTTACCAATCGTATTTTCCCGCTTGAAGTCAGTGTTTTGTGACCTAAACCATTGATACTTTTGAGAAGCNCCTCATAATTTGAAAGTTTAACAGAAAGAATAGCCCGACCATTATCGTACTGAACGAGTTTTGCTCCCAAAGAAGATAAATCTCGCCTTACACTTACTTCCGTCGAACCCTTAAGGCATTGAAATCCAACCCAACGACGCTTCCCTCTCAAGGCCTTTGTGGGTTTTTTTGGCATATNCATACCAACAAAATCATGTATAAACAATTTTTGAATTATATTCTTTCTCAAAGGTCTTATTTGATGTGAGATGATATGAATCTGTGAAATGATTAAGGGAGAAGGTTTTCAACTTCACCCTGTTACCTCAATTCAGTGGAAGGTGTTCATGCGATATGAACAAAGTCGTTGACCAAGTTATCGAACAAAGTCTCAAAGAGCAACCTCTTTCCATGAAATCTTTGATACAAAACCTACTGGCAAAAAAAACGCTCCCTCACCTTGCTTTTGTCATTCTGGCATGCACGGGACTCCATGCCATCGTGAGAAATGGACAATACACCATAGGCGGAGCGGGCTTTATGGCACTGGGAATCGGTTATTTTCTTACTGCAATGATGAGCAAAAATGAACTAATCTCAAGATGGATTCAGCTTTCTGATGTCTCTGAAGAGAAAAAGCGTAGGGTTACCTCGTTTGTTAAGAGTTTCAAAATTTGCGTATTCCCTNTTACTCTTTCAGGCATAGTTTTTCTGATTTTTTACATTCCGATGGCTCCNTGGTTAGAACAAATTTCGATGGCTCTTGGCCTATTGTTCATATTATGGTCCGTCGGACAAGGNCGNTCGTTCAAGGTAGCCGTTGAGCAATGGCTTAGGGGAAAAATGAAACCCGGAAGTTTACACAACGGAAACCCCAGGAACAGTGCCATCATCCAGTTAATCATCATTCAAACAATTTCATTTATCGGAGTTTGGATTGCAATTATTGCTTCAGAANTCTCNGAAATTACACCATTTGATGTTTTTACTAAAGGAGGCGTGTTTATTTTAGCCTCACTTTCCACACAATTGATTATTTTGAGATGGACGCGTGATGTAAGA
>PABV01000038.1 GCA_002699425.1 Methanobacteriota archaeon | reverse complement strand
ATATATTTGATGAATAGTGATGTACTAATTGGTGGTTTAAGTCTACAGGTGGGTCAATTGAAGGTAAGTATATGGAAAATTTAATCCGCTCATTTACCTGCCAGAAACTTGAATTTTCTACATCAATAATAGGCTCCCCGTCAACTTCAACTGAATCGAATTGAAACTTCTCACCAAAGGTCGAATTCCAAAGCCAATCCGGAGTGGTCGAATTGCCAAATTGGAGGGAAAGGTCTCTTGGGGCACGTAGTGTTGAGGTTTCGACTTGAATGTATTCAAACCATCCTCCTGGTTGAATCGTAATGCGAATATCTAATACTTGTTGAGGCTGGAAAGCCACCGAATTTGACAGCGTACAATTTCCAAGGTCGATGTATGTGGCTTCAACCGGTTGAAACGAAGGAACTGATTGCATCTCTTCTCTCAAGGCTGAAATCTCAATCCCTTCGCCAATACAATAAGGTTTCAATTGATTGAATACTCGCCAATGGTTCATATTTCTATGNAATTCAATNTTTTCAGTTCCATGGTTCTCAAATCGATGAATTGATTGGTTTTCAGTGTTTAAATCAGAGGGGGTCATGTAGATGTTTGCGCCCAAATGTATTCTCTCTATTTGGGGCGTGAGTGCAATATTATTTGACCATAAATGAACTTGGATTTGTATGTTATTTGTTTCATGTTTTGGAACCTCAATTACGATTGGAAAGGTCAAGTTTTGGTGATTGGGAATCACTGTACCATTCGNATAAAGCACATCGACACCATATCCGGTTTCAGGNGGNGTCTTGACCACTCCATCCAAAACTCCCCATCCTGATTCATCCCTTTCAATTAATTCTGATGTCCAAGAACCATCACTTACAAAACTTTGAGTTTCAACACCAGTTGCATCGATGTACCATCCATCATCCACCGCAAAGGTATCTGAGAAGAAAGAATAGCGGATTTTGATATCTTTTCCAGCATATTGATCGAGGTGAGCATGTGAATATGAAAAAGGCTTAGAAGGACTTGAACAATTTGTTGGATCTGAAGATCCATCAAAAATTTCTAATCCATAAAATGGAGAGAAGGCGTTTACTAAAGAAGTCTGATCATAAAAACCAGACTCATGACTACCAAAATGATGCCAGCTATATCCATCATCACTTGATACGAAAATACTTCCACCATCCCATGCAGCTTCGGTGCAAATCCAATGATGCATAAATAGTGTATTGAATCCAAATTCTTTAACATGGAACAAGGGAGAAATCAAATGCGTGTAGGTGTGTGCTTGGTATTGTTGATGGAGGTCGATTCCAACTCCTTGTGTGCCATTTTGCCAAGAGATTGGCCCCACCGAACCTAGCGANGAAACCGCACCTACTTCCCAGTTAGAATTCCCAGATTCTCTAATTATGCTCCATCCNTGGGGAAGCATNTGGACCATCTCAAAATCCTCGGACTCAGTTGTTGATGAATATGCATCAAAATAGGTGATATGTTGCCACTCTCCATTACTCCCATTGGGTTGATTTAATTGAACGGAAGCNTTTGATGAAAAATCATCAACCAAATACTGTTGTACAGAAGCGCCNCCGACATCTGTTATGATCGCAATATCATCAATTCTGATTCCTTCCCATCCATCCGCTGAAGAACCTCCAAAATGAAGCGAACCATCTGTTATCACCTGAAACATAAACTGAGCACTGGAAGCATTCACATGATTTGAGGTNCCCTGTGGTATATCGAATCGAAATTTTTTCCANCCAAATGATTCTTCANGATACAATTTCCCTGAAATTGCCTGACCAAGNCCTGGAATACCAGGGTGCGTAGTTAATGGCGTGTATGTNTGNCCTGCGTCAAGGCTGAGCTGAACTCGCAAATTATCGCTGAATTGACCATGAATATCCCAATCAACCATAAATTGTATCTGCATATTTTCATCATATCCAGACAAATCATGTTGTAAAAGTAATTGTCCATCTGCGTTTCTTGCATACTGTCCATTCAAATTCCCATGAAACCAACTTCCGATTGCATCAGAATTCTGTTTCAAAGAAATATCATCGAGAAACCAACCTCTGGCACTTGTTTGTGTCGATAATTGAAAACGAAAACCAAGAGTTTCTGCATGATCAAAAAGCGTNGAATTGGTAAGGTTTTGTTGATGAAATGTCCAATTTGAGGCATTTCCGGACCAAACATCAAACATGTATGAATGGTGAGATGTTGAATAACTGGATAGATTTAACCAGTGCCAAGAAAGACCTTTGTTGGTCGAATATTCAATCCAAGCAGCATCTAATTCACCAATATCTAACCAAGAATGGAACTCTAGNGAAATGCTTTGAGCCGAAGGGGAAATGTCCCAGAAAGGTGTCTGGAGATAAGAATGTGTTCCACTTCCATGACTCATAAGTCCGACAGTTCCTGCTACAAAATGACCAGATATTGCTGAAGAAGGCAAATTATCATCAGCAACCGCACTAAGATTCACAGGAGTCCAAAGTCCTGAATCATTACCTCCTGATGTGAATTCAATGAACGTATCTGAAGCATTTGTAAAATTTGTAAATTGAACATTTGAATTACTATTATCTAAGGTCAATGCATTAGCAATTGAATGAGATTGAGTTGATTGCAATGTGCCATTCTCAAATATTTGGCCCGATGAAGCTGACCAATGCGTTCCATTATTCTCTGCTGCTTGATANAGAGGNTTCAGCAAAAGCGTAGCTCCTTCTACGCTTTGATTTGATGCCCAATTCCATCCTTCCATAATTTGATCAATNCCTTCTCCAGGATTAGAGGAGCCTACTGCACTGGGTCCACTCCAATGAGATGTNCCTGCGGAAGCAATTGGCATCAGCACCATCAGTAATGCCATGAGCAGCGCCCGAAACGAAATTGGCATCAATTATTCGGGGGTTGTTCCCACGTTTCAAGACTCGGTTTTTTTGTTATGGAGTGAAGAGTTGATAGATGGCCTCGAACGTCTTACCTCCATGCCGAGTGGTCAACCAATGAATGACCGGTTGGCTAAAGAGGTTGAAGAGCAAATTTTTGCTACATTCCGCCTACAATGTGAGAGGCATTTACCCGTTGATTTGCCATTTCCTCAATTCTGGCAAAATGTGGCCCAACTTTTCGATAATATCGAAAGAGAAATCCGAACACAATATTCAAACGGTGGTCCAGACTTAAAACTACAAAATTTGCAGAAACGACAAGCAAACCTTCGACGTGTTGCAAATGATTTGGCTAGACGACGTTTNGTAGCAATGATGCAACAAGCAGTAAGTCAATCATTTCGGTCGGCGGGAAGTAAATCCGAGCATCTTGCGCCGTTAGATTGGGCAAGACATGACCCTGCAGAAAGAGATTTTTTNCAGAAATTAATTGGACAAATTGAGGGATTCAAGTTACANACNGATTGGAATACCATGCAAGTAGGAACTGGATGGGAACAAAANAAATCACAACATCACTCGCCAGGAACAACACANTTAGATGATTTTGTANCAGAACCAGGTGGATTGACAGGGAGTGGACCTCCTCCAATCGAGATTATTGAATCAGATGTAAGGATCATACAATCCGATGAGGATGATGAAGAGCTGATTGCTAGACTCGATGCCTACCCAGAGATTGAAGAAAGCATGATGACGTCTCAAATTGAAGATGTCATGGAAATTAACCAGGTACTTGATGAAGGTCACAAAGCAACGCCAGAGTTGATTCCATCAAAGAAAAAATTTGTTGAAGATTTTTCAGAATGGGTTGATGATGAGAAGCAACCTGAAAAATCTGACGACTCGGTGAATGAANTACGAGATGAAAAGTTGGTTCGTATCAAAATCCTNTCAACCATACCTGAAGCGATATCGGTGGGAGATGATGAAATATTCCTAAACGCTGGAGATATTCATTTCCTTGATGAAATCANAGCAGNATATCTTGTNGAATCCGGTATGGCAGAAATTGCCAGCCTTGATTAGACTCAGTTCATAGATCGCATTGACAATTCAATGCTTACTGTGTCAGGTATTGGTATCTTTGTTACGTGCCTAAGAGCTGATTCGTCTTTTCCGGTGGTGATGTCCATCTCGAGTAAGCGCTTGTGAATTCTCATTTCCCAATGGTCGTATGTCTCTGAACCTTCNCCNGACGGGGCTTTCCTAACAGGAACAACCAGACGTCTGGTAGGTAGTGGNATTGGTCCTCGCAAAGCAATACCGCCTTGGTCACAGATGTGCTTAATTTGATTAGCTACTTGGTCAATATCTTCATGGTTTTCGCCGGTCAGTTTGATGATGGTAACGGCTGCCATGCACAATCACTCCGAAGCTCAAGCTTTCTTCTCGATTTTTAGACAAACACCAGCTGCGACGGTCTTACCCATGTCACGGATAGCGAATCGAGATAATTCAGGGAACTTGTCCATTTGCTCGATTGCCATTGGCTTGGTTGGCGCGAAGCGAATAAGGGCTGCGTCGCCTGTCTTGAGGAAGGAAGGATTGGCTTCTTTCTGACCTTTGCTTGTTTTCTCAAGGAGTTCTTGGAATCGAACTGCAACTTGAGCGGTGTGGGCGTGNAATACCGGAGTATAGCCTACAGAAACAGCTTTTGGAATATCCATCAACTGAATTTGGCCCACGAATGTTTCATCGTGGCGTACAAAGGTTGGTGCACTGTCTGTATAGCCTGCAACGTCACCTCGACGGATGTCAGTTGCGGCAAGGCCTCTTACGTTGAAACCAACGTTATCACCTGGCTCGGCTTTTTCAACCATTGTGTGGTGCATCTCAATGGATTTAACTTCAGCCGACTTTTGAGATGGGTTGAACACTACAGTTTTACCTGCATTTAGCGTACCTGTCTCGATCTTTCCAACAGGAACAGTTCCTATTCCGCCGATCTTGTAAACATCTTGAATCGGTAATCGAAGAGGTTTGTCTGTAGGCTTATCTGGTGCTGGCATGGAATCGATAGCTTCGAACAATGTTGGGCCACTGTACCANGGGCANTTATCAGATTTCTTGTAGACGTTGTCACCGTTAAGCGAGGAAGCAGGAATCATAGGAACATCGTCTGGCTTGAATCCTGCTCTCTTGAGGAGGTCTGAAACTTGACTCTTTGCTTCTTTGTACTTATCTTCACTCCAATCGACACCGGAAATATCCATCTTGTTGACGTGGACGATAAGACCCTTTACTCCGAGAACTTTTGCCAAAAAGGCGTGTTCTCTGGTTTGAGCATTTACACCGTCGTTAGCAGCGCACAGAAGTACTGCTGTGTCGGCTTGGGAGGCACCGGTGATCATGTTCTTAACGAAATCACGGTGTCCTGGAGCATCGATGATAGTCCAGTAGAATTTAGGGGTAAAGAACTCTTTGTGAGCAACGTCGATGGTAATACCACGTTCTCTCTCTTCCTTCAGACCGTCCATAACATAAGCAAGACCAAATCCGGCCTTTCCTTGTTCTGCGGCAAGTTTTTCGTTCTTTTCGATAACGTGCTCTTCGATATGACCGCTGTCTAACAACAAACGTCCAACGGTTGTGGACTTGCCGTGGTCAACGTGTCCGATAAACACAATATTTCGGTGAGGCTTGCTTTTGTCTTCCCATTCTGAACCCATAGTGGTATACTCCTAGCAGTCCGCCGACAAGAATCCTGTATATGAATACCGCGATGAGAGACAAAATCAAACAATCTGCAATATCAGGAGTAATCGGTGTGTGAGTAATACTTGTATTGGATGACGAAAATAAGCGATTCAACCTCGATATCCCTTTGTTCTTCATTCCTGATGGAAAGGGTCCATCGGCCGTCATCATTTCGGTCCGGCTGTGCATCATATCCGTTTACATCTAGGAGAATACAGTAATTTTCTTCCGTATCACAATTATCTCCGGACTCCCTTGCAGTCGCATTCACGCCAGATGTGTTGGCTATGTCTTCGTTCTTATCGTCTTCAAACTGTTCTTCACTGAACATCCACAAATCCAATTTGTTTCTGCAAGCTGATTCGCCCAAATAGCAATCTGAATCTTGCTGGGGATANGTCAGGAGGGCTTTCGCATTGGCAATCGTATTTCCATTCTCGTCATTGTAGACAACCGGGAATTCAAAGTCAAGGTCAACTGCGTTATTCGTATTATTCGCGCCCATCTCAAAATCTGACCACTTTGCTGCATANTTAACGTAAATTGTTACTTTCTCCGTATCCGTGAGTCCATCATTATTCTCGACGGTCAGTTTGATTTTGTATTCTCCTGGTAACAAATCTTCTACCTCAGGGTTTTCTCCAATGACATCCTTGTCGTTTTCGGNATCTCCATCGCCATCTTCGTCAACAGACAAATCGAAATCCCAACTCCATGAGGTCAAGTAATTATCCTGACCACCAGGTGTTGAATCAGTTGCGTCTAAAGTAATCGTGCGAGTTGGATTCAAATCCCGGTCTCCGGTTGTTGCTACATTGAGATCCATTTCACAGATAAAAAACATGTAATAATTTCCATTTTTCACATCTTTTCCGAAACAATCCTCACTTTCGATATATTTNCCCGCATCTGCAGTTGGTGCGATTGCAGTTGCGGAAATGATTCTAAGCGTTTGTTCCATAGTGGTTGAGGTCTGTCCGTCTGAAACCGTAAGCGTGACTACATAACTGCCTTTTTCAGCATACACCCAGGTAGCAATTTTGTCAACAGAATCTGTGACTCCATCACCTAGAAAATCCCAACTATAGGTAAGAGTGCCATCGCTTGGTACAGAAGCCGAGGCATCGAAAGTGATGGTGGCATCTTCTCGGATATTTGATGATGGAGAATAGGTAAATTTAGCTTCCATTGCTTCTCCAACATTTTCTGAACCAATGCAACCAGATAATGATGCTGCACAAAGAATCAATACTAAGACTGGTGCTTTCACGCTTCTCACCAAAATCATTGNTTTTTTGAATGCTTTGCCTAGAAAGAGAACAAAGAGGTTTGCCTACTTCCCCTGAAAAGATCTTTCGCATTCCACCCAAAGGCCTCCGTTACCCTCCCAAAAGCAGTGGCTAATCTCTCAGCATAGAATGTTGAATCATAACTGTAACTTTCTCTTTCCTCTTGGAACCATGCCCGTACAAGCATAGGAGACTTCTGAGCATTTTGCACCAAAAAAGAAATTTTCATACCGGGAGTAAATGGCAAACCCTTCTCAATAATTTGCTTGGCTGCTGCTACTTGGGCCATAGAACCGGGATTGCTGTAATTGTGATGAAATTCCCATTTTTCGAGAGTTTTATTCCATTTTCCCTTACAAGACTTAGAAATGATCAACTCTTCAGGAGGGACGATTCCTGATTTCACCGACTCAATATTCTCCAATGCCATGGTAATGGCTGCTTTTTCATCACCATTGAGTATGTGTTCAAAGAGGACTTTCATACCCTTTGCAAGAAATGAAAANGAATCTGTGCGCTGTGTTTCATATCCCTTGATGATCATGGCGTTTTCCGGCCAAACTACTTGACCGACGTACCTTTTCTTTGCACCATGTGAAAAAAACGCTGAAAGACCTTTTTCAAACTCAAGAATCGCGCCATCTTCACTGAACCTTTTGGCGATAGTTTGAGCAAAATCAACCATGGTTTCAAGCGGTTCTGTATTATCTTCTACAGGAGCCTTGACAAAAATAGAATCTGTATCCGAATATACTACAGGGTGCCCTTCATGCTCTAATTTATTGATAATTTGCTTAATGTTATGCCTTGCCCATGCTGTTATTGAAGTCCCCAAATCTCGGTGNGTAAACCGATAAAATCCTGAAGCAAACACTCCATAAAATGTGTTCATCATTATTTTTACTGCATACTGCATTTGGTCGTGGAATTGCTTTTCTGAATTTGTATTGCTACCCGAAAGAGACGTTTTATGATAATCTCTTTTTTCCATTAATTGCTCAAGTAATGATGGTACCAAGCCTTTTCTCACCTTTGCACTACGAAAAGAGGCACCTGTTGGAGACACGTGAATTGATTCTTGAGGCAGTGGTTGATCTGTACTGGCGGGATCTATTCTTGTTGTATAACAAATATTGTGAGCAATCATGATTGAGGGGTACATTGACTTAAAGTCTAAAATAGCAATCCAGGGATGCAAACCAGCCTCAACATCATGGACATAACCTCCTTGGATTTGGCCTTCCTTACGATCTGCCGAGCCTGTGAGGGGGACTGCGATTTTATTTTTGTCAGCGGCACGTATGACCAATGCATCTAATCGTTGACTTGTGTTTCCGTTTGCTACGACATCAAGGGTTACCCCTGCGACCGAAGCAATAGCTTCACAACGCCTGATTGCCTGAATCTCTTCCATGATATCCAATGGAAGCGCTGCATCACGAAGACAGTATTCAATCACTTCGTCTGGCCTTGTTGCCCATTCCTCATCCATTTTGGAGGCATCAATACCTATTTTTTGTTTTTCTTCATCATTTGGAAAAAGTAACTTGGTTACGAAAGAAAGTGTCTCTCGTTCCGGGCGTAATGCTTGCCTTGCCTGCCACCAAGNATCCATGACACATCTTCCTGCTAGAGACCATGCCCTTGCATTTCCGCGATAAGGTAACAATCCATCTCGAGTTCTGTCATGCTCTTCTTTGGTGATTGGCAGGCGACCCCAACCAAGTAAGGAAATACGCTTTTCCCAATCATTTTTTGAAGCATGAATTCGCATCCGATCTTGAAGTCTTACCATATCAAAATTATCGATATTGTATCCTGTAATGACATCTGGATCATGTTTTGTCATGAAGGCGGTTAATTCCGTCATGATGTCTCTTTCTTTTCCAGAACTCACAAATTCTATTCTCTTATTGTCCGATANATCTTCAACTACTGCTGCAGCACATAAAATTCGGCCATTCTCAATACTGGTTTCAAGGTCGAATGACATCACAATCCATGGAACAGAAAATGGCTCAGTGGATGAAATATCTTGCCATTGACATCGAACATATAAATCACAAAACTCNTTTCGGCTAATTATTTCAGCAGATGCTCTCGCATGGATACCAAAATTACCATCCAAAAGAATACGATTTGCAAAAGGAATGTCACCTGAATACAAATTCCATGAACCCATCAATTCCTTCCTCACTCTCGGAACAACGGCTGGATGTTTTACCACAACCTTCCATATTGGTTTCATACCTAGGTCTGTCCATTTCTCTACAGGNCCCTCNAACCGAATAACTTCATCTTTATTTTTTACTAAATCAAGGGCATTCTCTAGATGACTAATTTGACCTTCCCAAACTCCAAGAGGGCCGATTTCAAACCAAGGTTCCATGCCTTCTACGAGAAGGCAGATTGATTCTCCATTCGATGTTCTACCCCATAACTGTACACAGTTTTTATTCTCGTGGCTGACGCTGCGGGAACTAATTACTCCAAAGGAACCCTCCCACCGCATAACTCTATGCAAATGGTCGACACTCAAATGGATTAGGTATTCTCTTATTTTTTCAACATAACAAGGATTGAATACCGGAAATCATTGTGCAATCCATGGCTGACGATGAGGTAGACTGGGATGCTCTTACGTTTTCACTAACGAAAACTGATTTCATGTACACAGCCGAATGCGAACTTGGAGGAGTATGGAGGCCTGGGAAAATTCAGGCTTATGGTAACCTTTCCATTGANCCAGCTGCAGGCGTCCTCAATTACGGCCAAGGTATTTTCGAAGGCATGAAAGCGCAGAGAACAAGTAAAGGNAGGGTTGTTTTATTTCGACCTGAGAGAAACGCTCGTAGATTCCAAAGAGGCGCCGATCGATTAGGTATGCCCCCTGTTCCCGAAACCATTTTTCTCGATGCGGTTGAACAGGTAGTCGTGGCTAACCAGAGATGGATNCCCCCCACNGGGAGAGGGGCATTATACGTTCGNCCAGTGTTATGGGGAACTGGTGCTATCATGGGGGTAGCACCCGCTCCATCCTACACTTTTTGCGTCTATGTGACGCCAGTAGGACCTTATTTCAAAGGTGGACTTTCATGTATTGATCTCTCAATTTCAGATGAATTTCACCGGGCTGCACCGGGCGGTTCTGGTGGTGTTAAAGCGATTGGAAATTATGCACCTGGGATGATGCCCTCGAAAAACGTGAAGAAACAAGGGTTTGCAGAAGTCATTTATCTTGACGCTATAGAGCACAAATATATCGAAGAAGTAGGTGCAGCCAACTTCTTTTGTGTGAAGAATAGAGAAATATTCACACCAGAATTGACTGGAACTATTTTGCCCGGGATTACCAGAGCCTCTGTGATTGAACTCGCAAGGGCCAAAGGGTATATTGTACACGAGCAGAAAGTTAGCGCTGAATTTGCGATGGATGCAGATGAGGCTTTCTGCTGCGGGACGGCAGCCGTTATATCCCCTATCGGTTCAATTACTCACGGAGAACACAAATCCCAATACAATGAAGGAAACCTAGGAGAAGTGACTCTCGACTTATATGATGCATTAACCGGTATCCAAACCGAGAAGTCCAACGATGAATTTGGATGGCTACATGAAGTCGATCTCAGCCTTCCTTTGGAAAATGCTTGAATTATCGNCTTTTCCTCTGGTTATTTCGTACCTTTCTTTGGCTTCTTGCTCGACGATCACCTTTTGATGGACCTTTTTGTTTAGAGACTTTTTCGGCTTGAATNGCGTCTTTATGCATTTTTTGCCAGACGCCACCAATAATTTGCATAATTTCTTCTTTGGAAGATGTTCCAATGGATTCTTTTGCTCCTTTTTTGCTCAACCACAATCTNCCTTCTAGCGCATGAGGTCGTTTCGGATGAGAAACTCTCTCCTCTCGCTTCATCTTTTTGANACCTGCAGTTCGAGCAGCTAATANGAGCCCTTCTAAGTCTGGGTTTTTTACTGCAGCATCTTTTGGAACTCGTCGACCAGAGCGACGTGGATTCTTTGCATCAAAATAACCTGGCCATAGAACGATACGGTCGGGATTATGGTCCATGAGCACACCCTCTCGACTGTAAGCATTAATTTTACTCAGTCAAGATGCCGTTGATGACACCATCATGCCCTGGCCTTGAAGTGATTTTAACCAAACCAGCATCCGTCTCAATCACGGCTCCCTTGGTCAAAACATTTCTTCGAACATAGTTTGGATTTGCATTATTCTCAATAACATTGGTAATTTGGGCTAATTTTGTTTTGCCTGTTTTTGCATCATTTACCGATACTCGGTTCTCCATGAGAACCCTCACCATGGTGTTTCCACCTGTTTTCCTGTAAATNTTTCTTTTCGGTTNACCCACGAAAGCGAATTGTTTTTCAGAAGAAATTTCAGTCCTTCTTTTTCCTCTTGCTTGGACCAAACGTCCACCAGTTGATTTCCTGTTTGAAATACCGTGCCATTGTGCCATGGGCTCCCTCCAGCAACGTGGCGTGCAACAAACGATATATGAAACCTAAGGATGATTGGAAAATGGAACAAGACCCTTGAATAAGCAAATAATCTGGGGNGGATATGGCCAAAGATTGGCAAGTCCGAAAAAGACGCCCTGTTCGAAAAAAGAACATTGCACCTTTGCTAAAAAATCTTGAAGAGCACCTAGACCTCAACTTAAACGTCGATAATGCCTTTTTGGAAATGGCGGAATATGGTAGCTGGCAATTGGTGTTACTGGACAGAATCCCACATTTTGTTCAAGTGAAAAACCCTGAAGGGAAAGATTGTGCTATTCTGACGCTTCGCGGACTTTTGGCCCACTCTTGCAATCAGATGTATGCCGAAGTCGACCGAGGAGCCATACCATTCTTGATGAACGGAGCGGATTGTATGGCAGCTGGGATTCACCATGCCGATTCAAACATCACCGCCGGGGATTTAGTATGGATTCGAGACCAAGAGCATGGACGTCCGCTTGCTATTGGCTGGGCTAAACTAGATGGATCTGATATGATTACATCTCAAAGTGGTAAAGCCATTCAAACCATTCATTTCGTTGGTGATGAATTATGGGAAATGGAACTTTAGGCCTGTCATAAGATTTCAATACCCCAACAGCCTGGGGCATATATGCGTCGAATCTTGGTTATTTTTTGTTGCCTCATCATGCTACCCTTTGTTTCCGCAGCAGGAGAACCAGGTATTGATACAGGACCCGATATAGAAGGCACNNGTATCGAAGAAATTCAATATTCAGAAGACACAAATGAAGGTGAGACATGGAAAATTACCATGAAATTAAACGACGAAGCCGCAGGTAACAATACGACCATAAAAGGTGAAAGTCAAATTTGCATCAATGCCGGTAGTTGTCTTGCTCCTCAATACCTCGAATTCACACAGAACAGTGANCTTTACTGGGAAGCATCGATCATTGCAAAGGGCCTTGATGAGAATACGGCTCCAATTTGCAAAGAAGAAGATAGAGATCGATGTTTGCATACATACGTTAACTGGAAATTAGTTTTGGAATACAACGATGACGAGACTGAGGCTTCGTTTCCAGAAAGTGGATATTACACTTCTTGGTCCACATGCTGGTTCGATGGTGACCATACAAAAAATGGCGGATGGGGCGGTGATGGNTGCCCGGATGGGCAAGGCGCAGATGATAGTTCGTCACTTTCTGCACTTTCTGCCACATTGACCATCGGTATTCTCGCATTTGCAGCANTATTTAGGCAAGAAACTCGTTAAGTCTTGACATCAANCTCTTTTGCTCGTCACCAACNATTGTGATAATGACAGACATGTTGTGTCGGTCTTCTGACAAGAATGGATTTGCAAACCCAACGCCCTGAATATCAGAAAATACCATCGGTAGATTTTCTGCTTGTAATGATACCAATACGCCGTTTTCACTCACTTTTACTTCCATTTCCTCAGGTGAAACTTTCCTCACCCATTCAAAAATCTCTTCAATCGTTTGTTTACCAGCATATGCAGAGAGAAATGGTAAATCTGTTTCATTCTGTTCCATGAGATGATCTAAACTACTTTTTTCCATGTCACTCAACCGGTTGCTTATACAAATTCCATCCAATGACTCTTCCATCAGTCGCATCCAATGCCATAGAGAGCTGGTGCGTCCAACCACCATCATCCCAAGTTCGAGAAAAGTCAACGGTCGTNGCGCCGTTTTCAATTGAATTAAGGCGCTCAAGCCAATCGCCGTATTCCGAATCAGGAATCACTATCAAATGCCCGATTCTTGTTTCAGGATGAAGAGTATTTTGATTTTGGAAAAAGCCCTCATCTCCAGTAAACATAGGATATCGAGAAGCATCTGCAATATTGGATTCAATCATCGACATATTCAATGCGGCTGGGATTGATTGTCGATTCCATGCAACTCCATTATCGTGAACTCCGTGTGAAAGATAAGTGCAACTATAGGATTCGGGTCCTCCTGAAATCGACATTCTGATCCATCCTGAGGCTTCATCTTCATCTACCCACGAGATATTCCATTCTGTAACATCTCCTGTCCGAGAATCGATTGCGCGCCAAACAAAACCGTCNCCATTAGGAGACAAAGCCTGCCGCGCCGCAACCGCTTCACTCATTTCAGGCATACAATCCATGGCAACCTCAAGTGGATGAATTCTCAAGGTTGAATCATCAGGTAAATGCTGCTCACTTTCACCCCAGTTGCTCAATTCACTCGAAGAGGGAGTCCATGCTGCTGGATTGGGTCTTGAATTGTATGATACGCCCAAGTCCAACAATTTCTCGCCTCGTGTCGTGGACGATCGAGCCAGAGTAATTTGATAGTCAAGACTACCTTCTGGTAATACTAAATCGCCAAGTAACTTGCTGGTTGTAGAACAATCATCTCTATTTGCATCTTTTCCTTTAATTGAGATATCNACCTCTTGTTGAACTGCCCATGGAGAGTCTCCATCAACCCAGAATACAATATTCGCATATCCAAGACAGAGGTCGTTAATCTCCTCATGATAGGCTGAAATCTTGAACATTTGAGTCCCCCCAATTTCATCAGGACCCAAGACATTCCATGCCCAACCCAACTTTTCTCCACTCACACCGGTTTCAATAAGATCATCACCAAGTAATTGATTTAATTCAATTGGATTGAGAACCATTGCGATTCCTGGTAACAGAGATTCAATTGCTCCCAATAAACCCCCTACTCCGTAGGAAGTAACTTGGCCTTGCCGAATAGTGTCATCTAATTCAAAAGTCCAATCAAGTTGGGTCGCAAGCACATCTCTTTCTCCAATTTCATTCCATGAAGTTGTTGCGAGTGATGCACGCCCTTGACCACCTACGGACAAGTCGCTGCATGCCGTGGATCCGGGTATCGATGAAATCGAATGACGTTGTATGTCAAGACTGGACATTTCCATTGTTGTTTTCTTTTCTACGGCTAACCAATCAAGACCTAATCCGCCCTTGGTTCGGACAACGCCGAGCAAATCGTCGGATAGCCCCTCGTTTGCAATTTGGTTTGCGTCTCCTTGCGTGACAGACGTACTACCCGTTCCCGAGAATGCAAGGCGTAATCGGCAAATTTCCTCGTCGACATTAAGTTGTTCTACAACAATATCAACAAATTCTCCACTTACATCCAAACCTCCGTTGGAAATAGTATAATCCATTTGATCTCCATATCGAAGAGCATCAGGCGTGAATGGATCAATTTGCGATGCAGCATACCAATACCATCCTCCGCCAGCCAATAATATCGTGATCAATACCGCTGANAATTTTGGATTCTTCAATTGATCAGTTAGCGTCCAGTGATTGGTGATGGGTTCTGATGTTTTTTCTGTAACCGGTTGATTTTGTTTTTTTGAACCAAATATTTCCGCCTCAATAACCTCTGCATCAATAACCTCTGCATCAATAACCTCTGCATCAAGTACCATCGTATTCTCAAAAANCTTGNTATCATCGGTATCAGAAAGTTCAACTTTGTCATTTGCTGTAGAATCTTCATCGAAATCCTCATCGATTGATATTTCCATCTCTTCAGACCCTTCATCGTCTTGCAATGTTTCGCTTTCTTCTGACAAACTGCTTGTTTCAATTGGNTCTANGCCTAGAAGAGATCTTGGTAAACCAATCTCCAAGAGCCTTTGGACAATTTCAGATTTTTTACCGGAAACTGAAACGCCATGGGTCTGGCAAATTTGTTTGAGCGCTTTTACCGTCAGATTTGAAGCATCTTGGGTCAATCGCTCACCTCATCCCTCTGTGGTTGCCAGAGTCTTTCAATCAATGGGGCGTTTGCTTAATCTCTTAGGTTTTCCTTCTCTCAGGCTTCATAAGGGACGTATTCTCCATCCGAACCAACATAATACACGGTCTGATCATAACTTCCGTCCGTCATTTTTCGGAAATAGTAGCCATCACCCTGAGGCTCAAACACGCTTCCATCCGTAGCCCACGGTGGTTGTTCAACTGTTTCANCGTGGTCATTTGACTCTGCGAGAGNTGGATCNGATGGNGGNCCGGATAGGTCTGGNGGACCNGCAGGACCNGATGGCGGACCGGAAGGACCTGATGAGNCAGGNGGACCGGATAGGNCCTGNTGGCGGACCGGAAGGNCCNGATGGNGGACCGGAAGGNCCNGATGAGCCAGGTGGACCGGAAGGNCCAGATGGCGGACCGGAAGGNCCNGATGAACCAGGCGGACCGGAAGGACCNGATGAGCCAGGTGGACCGGAAGGACCTGCAGAGATTCTTTCTTGTGAGGTATGGTCTAGTATTTCCTGTTCAACTGATCTTCCGGTGGGTAATTTAGCATCTCTAACCCACTGACCACGCTTTTGTGCACCAATAAATGCAAAGATTGAGAGCCCAAGTGAAATGATGGCAATTGACCCAGCTATGATTTGGAATGGATAAAATTTGAATGTTACGTCGACATTTACGCTATTGGGNGTCTTAAATTCAGCATCAGTGATGATTTGCATGCAATACATGCCTGGATCAACGTCGAATGNTAGGACATATTCTTGTCCAATCACCGGNGTATCGATNACTGCATGCTGCCAATTATGCCTAGGNCCGTTTTCTATTACCTCTAGACGTATGTCTGTGAGACTATTTCCATCTTTGTCGGTGTATTCCTGCATAATTCCATTCGACTCAATCGCACAACTCTCTGCCTCAATTAAGAAAATATCGATGCTTTTTGTNGATACAGGCAATTGCTCAACATTTAGCACAACTTCTGTTGGGATATCTGTAAAATCTTCTCCAGATATCGGAATCCCGTACAATTGTCCAGTATCGTAATCTTTTGCATACGAGTCTACCACTAAACCTGTGGAAATAGGAACAAGAGATAAAATGAACATAATTATTGCNAGTCCTAAACTCAAAAAGACATTCCACCTTGATTTTTTGAGCAGGGTTTCTTTTTCCTCAAGCGTTAGTTCTACTGGCGAATCATCCACTTCTGCACCCATTTCCCCAGAGTGCTCATCTTCGTCCATAAAATTCGGATACACAGTCGCTTATTGAATTGACCGCTTAAAGGAGGTATTTAGCAAAGAAATCAAAAAGGAAAAACTTCCAATTGGTTCNGTGAGCCTCAAACTTGCAGTGCTATCTCGTGGACCACGACTCTATAGTACACGTCGAATTGTNGAGGAAGCAATCAATCACGAAATCGATGTTTCTGTAATTGATCCAATGCGTTTTTCTTTATTTGTNGGAAATGACAAAAGCGATATTTTGCACAGAGGTATTCCGTTTGGTTGTAACGCCGTCATTCCACGAATTGGGCATTCAATTACCAATCATGGCGTAGCCGTGCTCAGACAAATCGAACAATTGGGNATCTGGACGGCAAATAGTAGCATTGGCATCATGCAAAGTCGTGACAAATTACATGCAGGTCAACTTATGGTAAATCACAATATTCCCACTCCAGCAACAGCTTACGTTCGTGAAATCCAAGATGTTCAGCATGCTATTGATGCTGTTGGTGGTTTTCCAGTGATTATCAAAGTCACTCAGGGCACTCAAGGTCATGGTGTTTTCTTGAGACATACTCTCCATGAAGCACAAAACCTTATCCAAGGTTTACTCATGACCGGAAAA
This sequence comes from Methanobacteriota archaeon, assembly GCA_002699425.1. Classification (GTDB taxonomy): domain Archaea; phylum Thermoplasmatota; class Poseidoniia; order Poseidoniales; family Poseidoniaceae; genus MGIIa-K2. The sequence continues at coordinate 24,545 of PABV01000038.1, read as the reverse complement.
TCAATTCTAGTTCAGCAATATATTGCCGAAAGTCATGGGAAAGACATACGTGCATTTGTCGTTGGAGACGAAGTTGTAGCATCAATGAGGAGAAAGGCAAGAGGCAGAGAATTTCGCTCAAACTTCCACCTAAATGGTACCGTTGAACCTGTGGAAATTGAAGATGAGTTTCGAAAAGTTGCTTTAGANGCTGCGAAAGTTATGGGACTGAATATTGCNGGAGTGGATTTACTTGAAAGTCATCATGGGCCATTGGTATTGGAAGTCAATTCATCACCTGGNCTTGAAGGTATTGAGCGCTCAACAAAAGTCAACGTTGCTGCACATATTGCCAGATATGTCATGGATGCTCACGCTGAAAACCACATGCTTTCAAGTCAAAATACACCAGAAGTGGCATCGAATGTAACAGATACCAATACATTCTCAGATCAATTGATTTGAACGAATTCCGCTTCTGAAATTGCGGTTCATGATCACTTAAGTCAAGTTTTGAAGGATTTCTCCCACTGTCTATTTCTACATGATATCGACTGAAGGAATTTGTCTGACATGGGTGATTCCAAAAGCAATACCTCGCTTACTTCCTATCACAAATGGGAAATTGTCGAAGCCATAGTACTAACTTGTGTTATCACAGCAAGCATTTTTTTGATNCCCTCTTCCTCGAGTTTTGAAATGGAAGAAGAATTTTATGTTTCTGAAATTACAGGTGAAATCGTTCTCTCGACAAGGACCTCTATGGATGCACTCGGCCTACATGAATTCGATAAGGGGGCAAAATCATCCATCCATTTGGGCGTTCAATATATTGAATCGGAACNGTGCCAGAACTGTGAACATCCACTTCAAGGCATCCAAATAAACGGTTTTGTAAACATCTCAGACTTAATCGACCAAAATGATCGGCGGGGCCGAGTAGAAGCTAAACTCAACATTACGTATCTTGCTGAAGAGGATTCGCTAGGATTTATCCACAAAGAATGGTTCAAATTCCATTGGGATGCGGGTGATTTATCGAAATTTTATGATATTTATCTAGAACACCACCCGCCGATATGGGGGGATTCTCAACGTTTTGATGCTGCGTTTATTGATAATGAACCATTCAAGGAGACGAGAAATGGACCTTATATCGGNATTACAGATAACCAAGCCGATGCTACAATAAATGGATGTCTTCCTGAAGCGTTCACTTGTTCATCTCAATCACCTTCAGACATCAATCTTACCACATTTAAAGTTAAGAATATGCAACGTTCAAAAGTTGTATTCGATCAAAATTGGCATAAATATGAATCTGTAACTGATGAAGGAAATCCGATCCAGTCTCTTGATTTTATGACATCGGTCCTAGACGTTAGAAACAAGGAGATGCCTGCTGAATTCTTTTGCCCTGAAGGATTAAACATTCAACAACAGCAAACATGGCAAATCGAGGGAACAGGAATACGACAAATTGAGCCCCTCGGGCTGTGGCTTAAGGCATTGAATTTACCCTATGGCACGATATCCCCTCAAGACGGATTATGGAGTGAAGTCGAATCAAGTGGCGGTGATTGCGGATCGCTTATTGATTCCTATGGCCGTCCGCAATTCTCGATTTATGTACCATCATGACCAAAAAAAACCCTCGCGTCATCTACTCGGAACCTTATTGTGTGAGTAGGCAGAGCCCAACACATGAAGGCCCGACCTCTGTTTATGACCATTTTGATGGTTTTACTTGCAGTTCAACCTATGTTGACACATGCTGCTGACGCACCAAATGCACGTGATGTAACGCAGGACAACCATTTCCTCAGTATCGATGGATTCGTTACTACTAAATTCGCATCAGTCGGTGATGTCGTTGAAATTACCGCATGGACCAGAGGGCATACAAGCGATACTTTGGTTACGGCTGACATTTTGCGATATCCTGCAATCGATCCCTTGGAGTTAATTCTCAACGGCGGTGGGACGCTTGGAGACGGAATTATTGTCGACAAAGTTGTGCTAACCAAAGAAGGTTCTCATGAATCCGATGCTGATACCGGCGTATGGAAAGGAGCCTATACTATCCCTATGACCTCTTTGGGAGGTGCTTTTGCGGCTCAATTTATCGCTCAAGATGGTGACATAAAAGCCGTTGATAACCCCGACCAAATCACAGAACTTATTGTGGATGAACTCGAGAAAGTTCTCATCGCCATCGACGATGCTTGGGATACTGCTAATCCACTGATGGATATCGAAAAATTGTTTGATGACTTGGGAACTGAAGGACAGTCTGAGGGAAGTTGGTCACAATTTGTTGAAGATGCATCAAAGAAACAAGGCACTGGTCAATCTCAACAGTTGTGGAATAATATGATTAATGCAGGAAAAACGAAGTATAACCTTACTGCTGGTGCAAATTTCTTGGAAGCATTGATGGATTTTCTTGAGTCTAATGATGTGGATGCTGCAATGACCATGGTAAGTGGTTTCTTGCTCTATGGTGATGAATTTCCAATCCCTCGTGCCTTAGATGAATTTGATGACGTTGTCGCTTATGTGCAAGCCTTTGACCCAATTCAAAACTTCACACGCTTCGAAGGTACTGGTGATTTTGAAGCTGCTTACAATGCATTGGTAGGTAGTGATGAATGGGATAATATCCGAACCTCACTCGATAATTTAGCAAATGGNACCATGNTTTTTCAATCAGTTCAAACNTTNATGAAAAATATAGCGCTTCTCTCAATTTCTAACCATCCAGAAGCCATCGCCAATGCTTTGGAGGCATGGGTTGAGCCCCTGTTTGGAGAAGATTATGAGACAATGACGCCATTCCAAAAACTCATTATTCGCTGGGCGGAGATGGGTGAACCGATTACTACCGATCAAGATGGTGATGANATTCCAGAAGAAATANCTTGGGAGTATGAACTCTTACTCGATACACCTGAAGGGAATACATGGTCTGCAAAAATGTCTCAAGATGCTTCTTATGTGAATGATGCCTTTTCTCTTTTCAATGATATGCCTGAGAATCTTGTCGATATACTCATCGATACCGCAGAGCATCCCATTTGGCCAGAAACGGCTGAAGTGTTGACTCATTTTGGCGATTGGATGAGCAATGCCACGAGAGAAAATGAAGACTATTATTGGAATAATTATGACGGAGAGTCTGATTACATCATTTTCGATGGTTTGCACCCAATCCGCTCATTCATGCACGATAAGCATGTTCTCGATATAGGTTTGAGGCTCGAGATGTACGGTGGAGATACTGAAAGTTACCCATCTTCGTTTACCATCAATATGAATGGTCCAAATGGAGAAAAAGTATCAACTAACATCATTCAGAGAGAGGATTCACCACATAGCTATGAGGGAAGAATTACAGCACCATATATCGATGAAGGTGAGTGGCGATTTGCACAACCATTTGCCGGACAGCAGTTCAAATCATGGTATGATGATATCGAATCGGCTACTTTTTCGATGGACCACCTCCTACCAAGCATGATTGAAGCAAATCTGTATGAAAGTAACTTTGATGAACGATTCATCGTTTCAGCAATCGGCGTTTTGGTCGACCAAGACGAGACTATCTCAGTAAATTCTGCATTTGATATCAATGCTCAAACCTATGATGCATTTGGCCCGATAAGCGGTGCTCAGACCGATGTCGCTGTGGTTCGAATCTCACCCCAACTTGCTGATTTTGAACAAAGATTTGATCCAAAGGGGAGAGTAGTTATCGATGTTGACGAAAATGATATGTTTACTGGAATCTATACAGGTAGCGACCTGAATGGCGACGTTAGTGTAGAAATCATGCCATGGGATAGACAACACCCTCAATCAGCTGAAATTGATGAGATTGAGTCCCAAGGAGTGAATAATCAATGGTCAGTAAACTCTGATGTGTTTAATGGAGCAAATGGAATCGTAGATGTCATTACATCAGGTACTACGAACGAGGGGCTTGAGTTTTCAATGATTCAATCCTATCCATTACCTGGAACTCCAAAATGTACCTCCATAAGTGGCTATACTTATAGTGAGCAAGATGTTACAATCGATGCTACTTTGGAACCATTCTATTTGGAGGGTTCAGATAATAATATTGCAAATGAAGGCGAGATTCAACAAATTTTTGTAGACTGGGATGATGGAGATTCAGAATATATCCAAATTTCTGAAGAGGATCGTGGCGATCATACATACTTAAACTTCGGTCACGATTATAATAGTCAATCCAACGATGATGACTATCAAATCTACATAGAATTCCAATTCTCCGACTCTTCTCTTGATGTTTCATATGATTTGGCATACAAAAAATCAACCTCCGAGGATTGGGATGAATCTGGTCTCTATGATGAAGAAGGGGATTACTATACCTCATATATCTCAAAAGGTGGAGGTTGCTACCTTGATGACTATATGGAAACAACACCAAATCCGGCCATTATTGACTCAATTTTTACCGAAGGTCCTCTGGAAGTNATCAAACAAGAGGTATTCACGACCGATGCTCAAGGAGCAGTTACACAGACGATTACGCCAACTCTTCCCGGAGTTTACGCTACTTTGGTCCAAACAAAAGCAGCATTACCGAGTGGTAAGATAGTAACCGGACTTGGTTTGAACCTCAATTTCGCCACAGAACATACTCTCAGTTTAAGTGGAGGTTTGGAAGAAGTTACACAATTTGCTGGGCTCCCCGTTTACTCAGCTGAACCTTCACCCTCTGGCTTAATGCCAATTACCTTTGAAGCACCGATGCTCGAGTTCTCAAATCAAGAGAAATATCAGTTGGATTATCAAATCATTCCACTTGATTTTTCCGTTCCATTCCCTGATATCGATTGGGATGATATGATGAGTTCTGAAGAACATGAAGAGCCAATCATTTTTGCAGATGGAGATAACATGCGTACAGAAGAAATTCGCCTCAAAGCTCCATTATCACTGATTGGCGTTACACTTACNATGCTTGATGACAGAAATCAAGACGAAGATGATGAGGATGAATTTGATGAAGATGACAATGAAGAAGAAATTTTGAATTTCCCAGTTGCTGTTTCAATCGGGTTGGTTCTCAATAATCCTGATGATTTATCCATTGAAGGAGAATTAGGTCCAGGAAGTGTTGCAAACATCGCCTTGTCTGAAGAGTTAACCGCATCCAGGATTTTGGCAATTGCAGCCCCTGAGCAAGGTTTTGACCTCGCATCAATCGATTTCTCCTCATTTACTGAATTCGGTTATGGTGAAGCCAGAGAAGAAATTGGCTGGATAAAAGACGAACAACGTATTGAACGAATTTGTGAGAACTTGGATGTTTGGCAAGAAGAAAGCTGGGATTCAAACGAACCCGATTACAACCTGGCTGTTGAGTGGCGCGTAGAAGCAGGTCAATTCGCTGACAATGATTTGTCCTTTTTCTCTTCAGACGGTATTCAATTAACTGATGAGAATGACCAAGTTATCGATCCAGTTATTGACTGGAGTTCAAATGAATGGGACCCAAGCGTACTCTTTGCAAAATTCAATCTGGAAAATACCGAACCTGGTGATTACACTGTTCAAACTACAGGAGGTGTCGAACTTCAAATGGAATTCACTTTTGACCCGAATGAATACTACATCGAAGATGGATATGATTCACGATGCTCAGATGAAACCGATTTGAGTTCACAAGATGCTCTATTTTCGGTTTTCAACAACCTCGCCAGCAAACTCAGTTCGATTGCATGGGGACAAGGATCATCTGCAGATTTGGAACTTCCATTCCTTTCTTCTCCACAAGATGATTACACCGTCATCGCTATCGCTCAGGTGGAACAGGAGATGGAGCAGAAATAGTAGCTGGACTTGGTGGAAAGAAGTCGGTTGTAAATGATGGCCCTTCAGAATTGCAAGACCTTGATGTGGAATTCAATCCTGCAAATCCAAAGCAAGGTGATTCACTGCTCGTTTCAATGACCGATGCAGATTCTGATGTCCCGGTTGATGACTTGTCGGTTCTTGTGTCACGTTCAGAGAATATTCTCTATTCATTCATTTCAGATGAAAATGGTCAAGCCCATTTCATTATTCCAAACGGTACCTTCATCGTAAGAATTTCTGGTGGACAGTATAACCCATTGGAATTTACTTTCACTGTTGAAAATGAAGTCGTTGATATCAAACAAGGTGGAAACTTGGTAGCTGACATCGATGGAGACGGCATTCTCAACATAGAAGAACAAGATGCTGATTCTGATAATGATGGCGTTCCTGATGAGTTAGACCAGTGCCCTGGATATGATGATTCAGTCGATTTGGATAAAGATGGAATCATCGATGGTTGTGATTCTTTTGTCGATTCTGATGGGGATCAAGTACGAGATATTGATGATGTGTGTCCTGGTTTCGACGATACTGTGGATACAGACCAAGATGGTATTCCAGATGGCTGCGACCCATCTAATGCGAATGACGACAAGTCTGATGATGCTGATTCTATTGCACAAAACACACAAACCCTCATCGAGGAAAACAGCACCATGATCATCGCAGGTATTGGACTATTCATCGCCATACTCCTTGCATTGTTATTCATTAGACGTGGAAAGGGAGGCGATGGAGACTTCACCGACCCTTACGATGATATGTTCGATGGTGGATATTCAAATTCAGATTCGTCGTTTAATGATTTTACTTCAAGCCCTATGCCAGATTATGCTCAAGATAATCAACGCCCCCCTCAAAACACTGTTGGTCAAATGCGAGACGGATATGAGATTACGGAGTATCCAAACAATTCAGGGCAGTGGTGGTGGAAAGATACCCAAACCGGTCAGTGGCAAAAGTGGCAATAACTACTTTTTCCCTTCAAAATTAGTGAAAAGATGATGGCTAATGCCAAATGAGGTGCATGTGTGCGATATGAACCTCGTGCATTGATTCTTTTTCTTGTGTTAGTTNTAGGGAGTGCGTGTCTTCTCATATTCCCTTTTAGCCCTGATTTAAATACAGATATTATCTTTGATGATGAAGTAGCTCAACGAATCGAGTCCCAGTCGAAAGGGGATAACTTCCAATCAGCACTCCTACTGCGAGTATCTCATGACGATGGGGACCGGTTGACTAACGACCTATCAAGAGTTCAAGAGTTAATGGAAATCGAAAAAAGGTTTTTTGACTCCATGCATAACTCAAACCTTTCAATATCGAAAAGTTATACACCCCTTCAAACATGGGAAGATGCCTTTAATTCCAGAAATAATAGTCTCCTAGATGCCGATAAATGGGCTGATGTACTGGAAAATACGCCAGAGGAGGGATGGTGCCATGAAAACGCAACAGAAGAAGAAAAGAATGCTTTTGAAACTTCGATGATTCTTCTTCCTAGAGGTTCAAATTTGGGTATTGCATGCCCAAGTTTTGCTGGCTCATCAGCAACCCAAGCACCAGATGCTAACGAAATGATATGGATGCTTTGGCTTGATTCAGAAGAAAGCAAATCAACAAACTTTCGTTTACTCGATGAATGGGCCATTACAAACTCATTAGAAACTAATTACACCTTTGAAGCTGTAGGAATTGAAGGTTTATTTGCCAAAGCGATTGAAATTGCTCAAAATGATCTCTCTAATCTGATTGTTCCATCAGCATTATTGGTTTTGACTCTTCTGATCATTGGGTTGAGAAATTGGAAAGTTGCGAGCATGACGACATTGAGTGCCTTACTCGTGATCGGTGCTGAATTTGGGTTTATGTCTGCAATGGGATACAACTTTTCTGTAATCGATGGGGTGGCCATTCCAATCATTTTTGCTGTTGCTGTGGATGGGGCATTCTGGTATTCAAGATCTGGTCGAGATAAAAACGAGGTTCGAAACATGCTTTTGCTTGCGATGCTCACTACTGTCGCAGCCATTTCATTGGCTTTATTTTCAGAAATAAAAGCCCAAAGAAGTCTTGCTCTAGTCATGATGATTGGCATCGTTCTTGATTGGTTAGTAACTCGGTATATGCTTGAAAATTTTTACATAGAACAGCGACAAACTGTGATTAAACAAAACGCATACAAGCCTAAATCTTCCCATTTGGTTTGGGCTTGGCCATGCTTATTGATCGGTTTGATCTTGTTGGCATTAAGTGCTCCATTGGGGTCGCAAACACTAGACATAGACCAATTCCTTCCCGAGGAAGACCCTGCGATTGTTGAACTTGAATCGTTACAATCAAAGTATGTGCTAGCCTCAAGTGCCGTCACATGGGTTGTTATTGACCTTGAAGAGAATAGTGTTGAAGATGCTGAAAAATTTTCTAACTTCCAAAGACAGTTAAGCCAACACCCTAGTATCATTGCACTAGAAACGGGGTTATCGCGGTCACCTCTTGTTATCGGCATCACTGACATCCCTGAAAACAGCACAATCAACCAGGCTTTGGATGAAAATAAAGATTCGATTTTTAGTGAAGATATTCGTTTGTACAAAGGTGATGCTGTTACAGGAGTTTATCTAGCCGTCCTCATAGATGGGAAAAATGCCGACGCTGCAATACAATTTTCAAAAGACGTGGAACAATTAATCTCTTATAATGAGCTTATTGGATACACCGGAGGAGAATTGGAGACTGGATCTTCTCTCGCCCAATCTTTTGAAGAAACTCGAATTATCCAAATTTTACTTGCTGGAGTAGTGGTTTCGATCATGGCTTATGCTATATTACGAAAAATTAGACCTTCATTGAGAATCGCAATCGGGACCATCGTTCTTGGTTTGGCAATCGATGGTACTGCAAGTCACCTAGGAGGAAGAGGGGTTAACACCGCTCCAGCAGTGCTGTTAGGTATGGGTTTTGCTGCCGATTATCTCTCTCATGCTGCTTCAGGACATATCCCCTCACGAAATGACATGCAGGCGCGTTGGGGTGCTGCTCTTTCATCTATGGCGATATTCATTCTTCTTGCCTTCACTACATTCCCTCCTGCAAAAGATACGGGGCGCTTATTGGCTATTTCCATCTTGATGGCTGTGATATTAGCCACCAGCCTTGCATGGGTAAGTGGCTTTTCAGATGAAGAAGAATAGATTTCGCATCTATTTCTTTTCATTATATTTGTCTTTAATTCTTCGATCCGCCATCAAAAGAGCACAGAACGTGGCTGAAAGGGTCAGAGGTATCGTAAAACCTGGCAAGAAACCTCCATCATCAGAATCCGTATTCTTTGAAAATTCTGAAACTTCAATGATATCAGTAACCATCTCACTTTCCTTCCACTCAGATCCAGCCCAAGCAACCAGTGGCTTGTAATCTCTGTTTAAGAGATAAGTGATGGTATTGTGAGCCACGGTATATGTCGGCTCTCCATCACCTATTTTTTCGCATGATAGCATATCTCCTTCAGGCCAAGTATAACCGGCATCACACATACAATGGGCTTGATCACCCGTACCCATGATCCATCCATACTCATCACATGCGAAAACCGATGGTGCGATTATCTCAGAATGGTTAGTTCCATTAGGTGCCCAAGCAATGTGTTTAGGATTTTCCAAACTATCCATTCCCAATAGACTATCATCCCAAGTAGAATTTTCTTCGTTCCACTGATGTAATTGCCACCACCAATTTGTATCCGATTCATTTTTTATTGATTCAACATATCTCCCCCAAGAAGAGTCTGTTANATTGAATGAAATATCAGCGGCATAGAAGGCTGAAGTTGACATTTCACCTGCAGTAAGNGAGTCCATGGAGCCGTTGGTTCTGGTTCCATTNGGGTACAAGATTTCGATACTTGGATGAGTGGATACTGGAGATGAGATGTTTGACACATTTTCACCATATGGAGCAAATGCCAGGTGCGTATAATCGATGAGGGAGATATCATCTACCCCATACATGCTTTCCATCCATGTATTTGATGATTGATTCCACAGATAAAATCCCCAAGACCATGACCAATCTTCTGCTCGATTTACGTCATTGATTCCATCAACATAATGTCCCCACTCTGAGGTACTAACGTTGAGCGTCCAACCTTCTTGCCTTGCCATTGCTTCCAAAAAGTCGTAAGCAGAAGGAGAGAAAGTGTATTCAGTAAGTTGACCAGAGTTATCGACTAATGTCACAGATTGGTTCTCTTCGAGCCATGGAGAAACCGACACTGGTGTGATTTCTTCTGAATCGTTACTTTCATCTGGGACNGTTCTTGTTTGTTGCATTTCATTGATGATGAATGCATCCAGTACTGGGCTNACCTCATCATATGTGCCAGTTAAGTGCGTCCAGGAAACTCCATGTTTTTCCATGTATAATTTCAGTTTTTCAGGTGTGTCATAACTTGGATCCACTGTTATTGAAATCATTTCAGCATTAACGTTTGATGGAATATCAACTTCTACTGTCTTCAGCTTCTGTGTAATGATAGGGCAAAAATCTGGGCAACGTGTGAAGATAAAACTAACCACAATTACATCGGCTTGCGTGTCATAGAATCGATAGGATTCGTTGTTTTGGTCGGTTAGTGTAAAATCTGCAACCGCTGGACGACCAAGTTGACTCCCAATATAGTTAGCAGAGGCTTGTGGAGGGATTGCTGCAGTAAACAGAAGAATGGCCAAAACGCCAATAATCACTCGCATGATAAATCCCTTGAATCGTGCTGTATAAACTAATTGGATTAATTCGTCACGTAACTGTAATCCCAATTTGGCGTACACCAAGATGGAAGCCCGAGTATGGAATCAGGATTTGATAAACCGATACCCCAAAGCATCAACGCCACGAAAACAAGTGGGAAAAGTGCAGTTCGCGTGTACCAAATAGGATCGCCTTTGAGGTGCATAAAGAAAGCTGCAATACCGTAAGCCTTGACAATTCCCACGCCTATGAGAATTGCCCAAACCATATTCAAACTCATGGATTCTCCATAAAATACCGCTGCAACCTCGATTACGGTAAATACCATCAAGATTAAGAAATTAACAAAATAAACATCTCTTCCAATTAAATCAGCCATCTTTTGAAAGGACCCTGCGACAATTCCAGTATGTTTTTGCTCACCCATGATATCACCTCAATACAAATAAAATGCTGGGAAAATGGCTACCCAAGCCAAATCCACAAAGTGCCAATAAAGACCGAAATATTCGATGCCCATGGCGTTATCTTCTTCATCACTGTAACCAACAGTATCCGCTTTGAAGATCATAAACAACATCACCAATAAACCAATGAAAACGTGTAAACCGTGCGCTCCAGTAGCGATGTAGAAAATTGAGCCTGCTTGAGTACCGATGTCGAAACCTTCTGCAATAAGGTGGCTCCATTCAACTAACTTAAGCACGATAAATAGAGAGCCAAGCAACAAAGTCATGAGAAGATAATTTCTTACAGCTAATTTTTTGGAAGGGAAAATGCTACGAATAAATTTATTCTCACTCGGTTTCCAATCCTTATTTTTCGCTGTCTTCAATGCCAACACGATGGTGTAGGATGAGATGATGAGCGCAAAAGTATTGATAGCTCCAGGAAGCAAAGTCCCTATATCGTGCCTGAGTAAATCGCTGGCTGTGATTACGTCAACAACGTCACACTTTCCTGCATCTTTAGCCCATTCTGTACACCAACCGGTCCTCATACGAAGATAGGCAGAGAAGAATGTGGCGAAAACCATCATTTCACTCATGAGGAAAATCCACATTCCAGCTTTTCTGATGTCTTGTCCGCCAAACGGTTTCATCTCCTTGACTGCGATTTGCTCATGATGTCCCTTGAGGTCTTCATTCCACCAATTTCCAACACCAATAATCAGTATTACGCCCCCTACAAGCGAGGCGGTGAAACCTGCAAAATCAGCGGTTACATCCAGACCAAGCATCGATTTACAGGTACTAACAAATCCTTGAAATCCAAACATGAAGAAAAAGATACCAAGCGCCATGAGAATTGGAGAAGCACTGCCATGGTGATCATCGCCATGTCCATCATGATGTTCTTCTTCTGGCTGAATGCTGTTGAAGAAACCTGCAATCACATAGAATGCGGCATATATCCCTAGCATGATTAGCAACGTCTTGCCTGCTGTGGTCCACGTGAGGTAAGACATGTGAGCATCATGCTTGGCTGCTTTTGCATCATCATATGCTGCATCTCCAGATTTGAATCCATCCGCAACTGCTTCATCATAAACAGCTGTTGCATCCTCCCAAGAATGATGGTATACTGAACCAACACCAACGCTGAATACGAGATAGGAAAGAATACCCATGGTAAGTAAGGCACCTCCAATTACCACGCTTCGAATCCAGAGTTTATTCTCTACATGATGTAGTGAACCACTCATGAAGTCACCTCCTCTGGTTTGTTTTTCTTTTCAGCTTCCCAAAGTCGCTTCTTGAGTTTCTTTTTGGCTTCATTATGGCCGTGTTCATGCCCTTCATTAGCATCTTTTTGCCTAGGAGTATGATCGAACGAGGGCGTTGGTGGTGGAGAAGTAGTGGACCATTCAAGTGACCATCCGCCCCATGGATCTTTGCCCGCTTTCTCTCCTCTTTTCGCACTGTAAATGATATTCCATACCAAAAGCAACTGGGAAATTCCGAAGATGAAGGCAAATGTAGATACGGCGGCGTTGTATTCTGCAAAACCAGATTCAATCGTGTAAGTGTGAGTTCTTCGAGGCATACCCATAATTCCTAAAGCGTGCATTGGCCAGAATGCCGCATTGTATGAAGCAAAGCCAATCATAAAGTGCCATAATCCAAGAGTCTCGTTGAGTTTTCGTCCGGTCGCTTTTGGATACCAATAGTACAATCCAGCAAATAATCCGAATACTGTTCCGCCAATGAATACATAGTGGAAGTGAGCAACAACAAAGTAACTATCATGGAAATGAGTATCCATACCTGCTACGGGGAAGAACATTCCAGAAAGTCCTCCAAGAGTAAAGGTGATAATGAAGCCTAGAGCCCATAATGTGTGGGTTTTGAATACCAAACTCCCACCCCATAATGTTGCTAACCAATTGAATATTTTCACACCTGTTGGAATAGCTACGGCCATGGTGGTTAGCATGAATAATGCGCGCCAAAACGGGTCCATTCCACTGGTGATCATGTGGTGACCCCAAACGATGAAACCAACAACACCAATACCTGCCATGGCGTAAACCATCGATTTGTAACCGAAAATAGATCGGCGTGCGCTGGTAGCGAGTACCTCGCTAACAATACCGAACGCTGGAATGATGACAACATATACCTCGGGATGGCCAAAGAACCAGAAGAGATGCTGGAACAACAGTGGATCGCCTCCAGCCGTAAAGAAGACGGTACCTAAGGTATGGTCAAACAGTAAGAAAGCCAGGCCGATGATCAGTGCTGGAAGAGACAGATACAGCATGAATACACTTACCAACACAGACCATGAAAAGAGCGGCATCTTCATCCAACTCACACCAGGAGCCCTCATGGTAAATGCGGTTGTGACGAAATTCACACCGCTCAAGGTCGAAGAAGCACCGAGTAAGACCATACCTGCAATGAATGCTGTAGCTCCTGCATTAGGTCCATTTTCTCCAATACCAGCGAGGCTCGAATATGGAGGGTACATAACCCAGGTAATATCTGCGGACTCTCCACTGAAAATTCCTGTGAATAATAGAGGTGCTGCGGCAACAAGCAACCACAAACCAAGAGCATTAATTCGTGGGAATGCAAGGTCTTTTGCTCCGATTTGAAGCGGAAGAATATAGTTCATGAATCCTGCAATCATTGGCATTGCTGCCAAGAAAATCATGGTCGTACCGTGCAAAGTAAAGAATGAATTGTATTCATCATATGTCAAGAAATCGTTCTCAGGTAGAGCAAGTTGTACTCTGAAGAGCAGCGCCAACAATCCTCCAACTAAGAAGAAGAACAGACCAAACAGGAAATACATGATACCCACGTATTTGTGGTCGGTTGTGGTGAGCCAAGGTTTGAGTGAACCCCAAAATTTAGCGATCGAAAAGGTCTCAGGATTTCGAGTGTAAAAGACCCACATCGAACCAACTAATATGAGACCCAGTGCCAATCCAATGACCGTCAAAAGGATGACGAGAGGAGGCGCACTTGGTGCTTGTGCATCAGCATTTAACCCTGCAACAACAGGTGTGGCAACGTTCCAAATATCTCCACCGGAACCATCTCCACCAGATACGGCATTTCCATAAATGGTAAACTCTGCTGTTTCAGTATCATCTGCAGGTGCTGTCCATGTAAAATTCCATGAGCGGAAATATGTGGCTTCAGGCGTGTGCGTGAGGCCTCCATCGAGTTCTTGGCCGTATTCCGGAATGGTGGTTTCCACGACACCTGCTGTAGTCAAGATTCTAAATCCTCCAAGTCGACCGCTATCTGGACTACTTCGTGCCACATTGTCGTTAACGATGGTCAGGGTAAATTCATATGATTCACTGGAATTGAATACGTCTGGTAATCCTTCAACCGTAATGACGGTAGCAGGGTTGGCTCCGTTACTATCTGTGTGACAAGTACATCCTGCATTACCTCCAGATCCGATTCCTTGCCAAAGGGCATTAGAACTTGGTACTAAGACCAAAGCAGTCATCAATACACCAAGCAAAATCATGGTCCTCGATTTCATTCAACCCCTCCTTTGTTGTCAAATACCACGCCATAATCTGCCGCACAAGTGTAGCCTTCTTTTGCCACAACTGTAACTTTGCCAACCATGAGCGAATGCTGCAATCCACAGTATTCTGCACATCGAATTGGGAATGTGCCTGCTTCATCGGGTTGGATGAACATGTTTGTGCCTTGCTCGAGTCCTGGGACCAAATCTTCTTTCATCCCCCACTCTGGTAACCACAATGAATGCTGAACGCCCACATAAGCAGGGTTATCGTAAGAAATTGGTTTCGAATGCATGTTGAATGCAACATCGATATCGCATGGAATAATCAGGTGGTCGGTTGGTGTGCTGAATACATGCCCTATGGGTATGTGAGACCAATTATGCAAAGGATTACCATCGGCATCTTCGATTTGAATCATCGTATACTTGCTGGAATCCTTTATGATAGATCCGTTGTAATATGACATAGCATTGGTACTTGCTGAGAGGTTGTACGTTTCAGAAAGAACGCCATCGATCATGACAGAAACGGTTGCAGCAGACATGTCGGATGAATACACACTTAGATTATTATCGAGGTCGATTTGATGCACATCAGATACATTTTCCCAAGTNAGTTCGTCATCATACTCAAAGGTCCAGAACCATTGGTAGCCGGTTGCAGTGACGTTGAATGCTTTTTCTTCTTCCGGGTAGGCACCCCATGCTAGATTCATCGAACCAAAGGCGAGATAAGTCACCCATAATACGAGAATTGTGGGGCCAATAAACCAAGCCATTTCTAATTTGAAATTGTGACGCTCAATCGGGAAAGTTCCTACCTCGATTTTATCGACATTTTCATTGGGCTCAATACCATCTCGATACCTCAAAACGGCGATAATCATCCAAGCAAAGGCAAAAATACCTACGAGTATGGACCAAAAAAGGAACTTGTCATAAAGGACGATAAATAACGAATTTTCGTTAGGCCAGAGCTCTCGCATGCTTCTCCCTGATGAGGGGGCAGGACTGAACGTTTTAGACCCTTGCGTTGTTTGGAGAAATTGTCTTAAAACCTAGTGGATTCTTAGCCATTTCACAACCACAAAGGCGTGGATGTTAATGTTTATTTGCAAACGGTTTTTTGTAGGATAGCAATCAGCGTGCTAGAGAGTGCTAGGTTATCAGTGAACATAGATGAAATTTGGACCAAGTGAAGGGGCTTATCATGGACAAACAGGAACGATTTGAGGCAGCAGGTACGGCCTTGGCTGAGGCTCGGGAGTTAAACCGGACTGAAGAGATGCCTATCCTCGTCGAGGGTAAGCGTGATGCACGGGCCCTCAGATCATTGGGATTTCTCGGGCCTATCGTGTTGGTTAATCAGGGTCGGCCTTTAGGTGAAGTTATTGCNAAATTGATTGAGACTTATCCTCAAAAAATCATTTTACTTATGGACTGGGATCGGACTGGGGGACGCTTGCAAAAAGAATTCAGAGAACGATTGAGGTCCCTTGACCGCCCTATCGATGAATCATTGCGCAAGACATTATCGATTGTGCTTACNCCTGAATCAAGGTGTGTTGAAGCCATGTATAAGATGGCTGATTTTCTCAAACCGATTATTGATTTTCATGACCGTGAGGGGGCAGACGAACACCCTCTTCCTTAACCGTATTCAAGACAACATGAGTGAAAGAGCGTATAACGCCATCTTGAGTGAATACTGTTTTTGTTAAATTATCAAGATCTGAGCGATCTTTTACACGTGCGAGAACCATTGAATCCCAATCCCCTGTGATGTCATAGACATTGAACACTCTGGGATCGGATGCAATTTTCTCTTGAACTTCAATCATCCGTCCCTTTTGAATCCGCAAGCCTGCCATGATGGTCATGCTCCAGCCTACTTTTTCTGCATCCAATACCGCCGCGTAATTCTTGATAAGACCTGCGTCCTCCATTCGCTGCATTCTCTTTGTGACTGTGCCTTGAGCAACTCCCAGTAACTGCGCTAACCTTCTTTGGCTTAAGCGTGCATCTTCGCAGAGTTTTTTGAGTATCGCACGGTCNAGGTCATCCATGCTCAGAGGACAGGCCTTCTTGGCTTGAATCTGTTGGACGAGGGTCACGTAACTTCAAATCGAGAACCCATTCACCCAAGCCATCTACTTCAACTGGTAATTGTAAATGAAAGGGGCCGGAACCACGCGTTTTGAGCACTTGAGCAAACTGTTCATTGGGACCGAGGTGATCAAGTTTCAATCGACCGCTTAATCTCCACGAACCATGTAATATGGGCTGTTCAATTTTCGTTGCACAAGTTTTGGTTTCAAAGGTAATTCGAATGGATTTACCATTTTCAATCCAACTGCCTTTGAGCAGAGGGAGACCATGTTCTCTNTGACGCTCTGCATTTGCAACAAAAAATAACCCAACAAGTACCATCACCATCAAAATACTTGGAGCGAGGAGTGCTTTTGCGTTCATGGATTGCCAAGAATTGGGCAGTTCACCTCTCACCATAGAGAAAACTGCGTATCCATCTCCGTCGTTACTTGGTCCCATCATGACTGCAATAAACTCGTATTTGTGTAACTGATTTGTGGATTGGATATCAATGCCTGAACCCAGCAAATGCTCTTCTTCTAATACAACTGACCAGTTATTCGCTGAATCATTAAAGAGTTGAAATGAGGCGTCAACCGACCAATCTCTCAATAGGTTGTTTACTTGTCTGCCATGTATGTCTTCAGCATTTTTTTCCATGACAAATACATGAATTTGACACTGGTCATTAAGTTCAGCATCAGAAGGGAAGGTACCNCCTATTTCGATGTATGAAGGTTGGTTTTTTCCAACCACTTTCACTTCAACCTCCATTGGAAAATGTTCGTTTTCTCGAGACGCTTGGCCAACCACTTGTAATAGATTTGACTCGTTGACCATCTCTCCATTTATGGCCATCCCTGTCCCATACGGGTTTTGGAATGATGAAACCCGAATATCTGCCTCATCTCCTGGCCATCCTCCACCTTCAAATTCAGCCCCTGTTCGCCAATGGACAAGATGAATATCTCCATTTTCATCAAGTTGCTCCAATTGATTGACAAACTCATCATCTCCGGGACCATGAAACCATTCAACAATTGGCTTGGCATCATCACTGCTTTGATAACTGGCATGAGCAAATACAGAAATCGTTTCAGCTGAGACGTGAATACTGAAAAGGAGAAAAGAAAACAAGATCAAGTAACGCTTCATGCTTCATCCTCCATCAGTTGTTGAAACGTTAACGATTTCAAGTTTTTATTGGCCATAAGTGTAACATGCGCTCCAATCCAGCCAGGAATCATCAAATGATTTGAGGATAAAATCACCGGACCTCTCAATTCCTCAGTCTCAATTTCATCAATTGGCACACTTTCCTCTTCAATAAGTCGAATTAATTGAGATTTTTGTAGTTGAATCACTCGGTTTTGAAGATGATTTCTTACGACCTGTAAGCCTTCTTGCCGGATTCTCCATCTCCCTTTATTTTCTGCAAATACAGGCATACCTGCATGGATTACTTTGAGTGGATGCCAAGACATGCCTTCCCATGATTGCCACTTATTCCTTGGTGTTGAAGGTGAATATAATCTATCAAAAAGTAAAGGTAAGGAGAGTGATACTCGCTTACCACGCTGCCACCAAGCCCATTTATTGAAAGGTAAACCCCACTGAGAGTCAATCTCACTTTTGGCGCCATCATCTACCATTGATAATGCATGAGGGTTCGGTTTTGGAGTAGGGTATATTGCATCAAAACCCGGCTTTGGAGGTTGCTGGCGAAGTGTCACGGCTCTGTTTGAAATATCTGATTTATCATCATGATAGAGATATGCGANGAAAAAACCACCCGTATTATTGTCATGAGGATAAATCCTTACACATGGAGATAGATCGATTTCAAAATCGGTATGTTCTGCTGTTGCCCGTGACCTAAGGGGTAAATGCGAATGGGAAAAATTTGCCAGATTTTCAAAGTCATCAAACACTTCCTCCCCTGATTCATCAAGGATTGGCCAATGGTTTAATCCTGGATGCAAAATTGCTCCTGCATACAAATCATCCACGGGAATGAGTCCCAGTTTCATCCACGGACACCGTTGCAAAATTTCCAAAACAACAGCCTCATTTTCGATTGGGTCCATTGAGCAAGTTGAATAAACAACGCGCCCGCCTGGACGGGTGAGTAAACAAGCTCTCTCTACAATTTCAACCTGAAGTGAAAAGAGGTCCCTTCCATCTTTTGGTGACCAATTCCACCAAACACCTCGATTTTTCCTCATGGTTGCCGAACCGGTGCAGGGTACATCACAAAGTACAGCATCAAAACCTGGTGGNGGAATTTTAGANATAAATCGGCCATCGTGTTGTATGATTGCAACATTGTCAATCCCCAACCNGCCACAATTTGTAACCAACATGTTCAATCGGCCAGCATTAGGCTCATTCGCAACAATACCAGCCAAAGGTTGCATCAATGCAAGTTGAGTTGTTTTTGACCCNGGAGAAGCNCATGAATCGAGNACNAATTCNTTCGGCTGAGGTTTCANCACCAAAGGTGGCATCATGCTCACCAATTCTTGACGCGTGATACACCCCCCCTCGTGTAACTCCTGTATCATCAATTTCGAATATTCATCAGGGGCCTTGCCCCTTGGCCATGGCATTTGCCATGCATCGATATCTCGCAACCATACCACTGGTTTTCCGCCTATTTTTTCAATGATTTTTTGTGTCCATTCTTTGTCGGGATGATGCGGATTAAGACGAAAAGTTTCAGGTAATGGCTTGACAGCATGAGAAAACCATTCCTCAAAATTCAAGCCAATTTTCCTAGCTAAATTTGACAAAGGTAAATCTTTCATCTCCTCAATGGTTTCCTTTTCAAAATAACTTTCCATGAATGCATCCATCCGAAATATTCCATACGCCTATGGTGACTTCTAACAGCGCTAGGCTCTTGACCCCTGCGCGTCCGCAAGTCAATGTGGCCAACACGCTCATCCAGTTTACATTCGTCACCTCTTTGTTGATGGTGTTGTGGCCAGCGATTCAAAANAAGATAGTACCAGTACGCTACGTGGCTTGGATTCCAGCAATATTACTNGGTCTTGTATTGTTCTTCGAATATTTTGATGCTCTNACCTTGGTAAAAGATAACCCCCGCGTGGCCATGTATCTGGATGATAATACTCCCTTTTTCGAGAGGCTTGGTATGCCGATCTCTCATTGGGATGGTGCTGTCACTCATTTTCTCTTTGCCTTAGCCCTTCATCTTGGCAATACTTGTGAAACAACCAAAGGATTATCCTTGGTCACAAGAAGACAAATTCATACAGATATGGATCAGACCAAAATCAAATTAATTTCCTATTCAGGTGCAATTTTGGCATGCATGACAATTGGGTTGTATCCAATCGATGCCTTCGCATCCGGAGCAGGTCCATCAGCACCAACAAAGATCCTTATCGATGGTTTTGACATCCCAATTACCGCTTTGGCNCTGCTGATGGCAGGATGGTTTGCAGGGACTCCTCTCATGTTAGTTGCAAGACACCACTTTTCTCAACACGAAGGGATTCCAGAATTAGAGTGGCCTTTGCTACATCCATTATCTGGATTTTATACATGGCTTGGNATTATTGGTTTGATTTTTATCCACATGTGGACTGATTTTTCCCTTGATTATACGCCTAGCATTCAATCTGAAGTTCGATTTTTGATAACCATCGGTTCACTTGCGGCAGTAAGCGGCGTCGTATTTCATTCAGCACAATGTTTTGAACCATTTTTAGGTCAAGGCGTAGGGAGAAGTCGTGGGTTATATCTGGCTTTATTCGCTGGCACTACATTTCTCTATCTCCAAACCTATACTCTCATGTATGCTTCTGGAGATTTNGGAAATGGAGTTGGCGTTCATGTTGCCGCTTTGTGGATTGTTTTTGGATTTGTATTCATTGGATTAATCGGTACTTTACTTCCAGTCGCTGGTTTTGACGACAAACCCCGCCCTGAATTATGGGGATGGCGTGGAGGATTATTCTTGGCTGCACCAATACTGGCAATTATCAACAAAGAGGCGATTTATGCAATCCCTGGTCTTTGGAGTGCATGGCTNATCTCGCTTATCGCCCCTTGGATCATGGAAAAAGATACCACGCTTGTNCCCAAAAANNTCATCAAATGGGCTCTTGGCTTACAAATATTAACACTGAGCGTAATGGTTTTTGATGAAAATGCNATCTACGTGGCTCTTGCNTTTGGTTGGATCCCNTTGCATATTTTCCGTAAAGGCATGGTTCAGGCGTTTAAACAACAGCAAAGGCTACGAAAAAGCGCTGAGGAATGATTTTTCTTCACGAACGCTTATGAATGAATGAGAAGGCAAACGCATCAGGACTACGGTCCGGGATGGGGATCCTGATGGGCAGAGCATTTAGAGAAGGAGTAGAAAAACACAGAAAAATTAGCATGAGNNTCAAGCCAAAACAATGGAGACCATTGGATGACCTCAAAGGACTTACTTCTCGAACACAACAAACCAAACTCACCATGGGACCTCTCCAAGAAGTCCCAGCCATGGTTCGCATCGAGGAAGAACATTGGGTTTTTGAAAGAATATCACAAGAAGTACTCACACAACTCACACATCGATTGGTCATTCACAAGCCAAGCGGTACAACGGCCATCGGAGGAACGCTTGACCTACAGACTGCAGTTGAAGTTGCACGAAGAATGGCACAAAAAAATGGCGAAGTGGTTATGATTGAACCACTTTGATTAGAATAATCCCCAGAACCAAGAAATTACATCTTGGTTCACGAGATACAGGAATCCTGCAAGTAAGATACATGCCATGTAAACTTGGAAGGGCGAAATTTTCCAAGCATGCTCTGATTCTTCATCGAAATATCGAATNAGTCCAGCCGCTTGTTGAATNCCACCATCCTTCTTCTTGGCCATCTCAATCGTTTGGGCCAAAAGCCCTTCCTTTATGAAAACGACGCGTCCTATTCCTCTTCGTTTGTAAGGTCAACAAACGGAATATCATCCTCTTCATGGACGTATTCAACCACGATATCTGTGAGGTCATGCACAGTGATGACATGCTCTTTTTCCATTTCATCNTCTTCTTCATCAAGAGCTGAANTTTTGAATTCAGCACGCGGGTCTATGGCGATAATNCCTGCTTCTGCACGAGCCAAGGCTCTCATCATCGCCGGTGCATTGTCTTCTGCGAGGGCTCTTTTCGCATAATCAATATCCGCCTCAATCGCAGATGTTTTTTCTGCATCAAGATCTTGGTCTATTTTCTTGACCTCTGCAAGTGCTTGAATTCTTGTTTCAATGGATTCTTGAAAATATTGTTTGGCAGCATCCAGGTGATGGTGCCATGCCTTGGCGTTTTCGTCAACATTTCCCACGCGTTGCGTAAATCGTCTCTGCCACACAACTTCCCATGGCTTGTGAGGAAGGCTTGCCACCAAATCAAAAATGAGTTCGGTTCTTCTATGAAGAGGCCCCTTGAGTGTGAGCGTGTTGCTGTAACATGATGTCAACAAACCAAACCCCCAGTAAGGTTTACTTTCAACTTCG
Organism: Methanobacteriota archaeon; assembly: GCA_002699425.1. Lineage (GTDB taxonomy): Archaea > Thermoplasmatota > Poseidoniia > Poseidoniales > Poseidoniaceae > MGIIa-K2. The sequence continues at coordinate 2,294 of PABV01000038.1, read as the reverse complement.
ATTGATAGATCTCCTTCACTTACCGATAAACGCCAACGTTGTTCATTGAATCCTGGAGACTCGATGATCGTTGGATTTTCTTTGGCTTTGAGGACTCGAAAAAGTGTTTCACATATTTCCCCAAGCAAAATCTTCTGTTCTATTTCGGGATAATTCTCTGGACGTATGAATCCATTGGCATCTATTCCGTGCACTGAAGGTGTTTTTCGAACTTGGGCATGCAAGATTGTCACTTGCGCATCCAGCACTTCGTCCATGGGAATCAGTCTGGAATTAGGGGTTAACCATTTCTTTTTTTTCATCAAATTGAAATCCTGAAACGTCTTCGCATGGATATGGCAGCCAAGAAAAAGAGTCATGAAGAAGCAATAAAGACATTGATGACTCTCCCGGGAGTAGGAAAGGCCTCCGCTGAAAAGTTAGCGAAGGCTGGTATGAAAACTGTGGGTGATGTTGCCAAAGCAGGAAACAAGGGCCTGGTATCTGCTGGAATAAGTGCAGCTGCGGCAAAGAAAATTCTTGCTGGGGCTGCCTCAAGTGCAAAAGATACGGCCAAGAAAGCAGTAAAGAAGACTACAAAGTCTGCAGCGAAAAAGAAAGCAGAGGTCATCAAGAAAGCCAAATCGATTGCTACAACAACCAAAGCAACCGCTAAGAAAGCCGCCAAGAAAGTCGAAGAAGTAGCAGAGGCTACTGTAGAGAAAACCAAAGGTTCCCTGCAAGTAAAATCCGAGAAATCCAAAGACGGGAGAAAGGGTTCTACACTCAAGGTTCCACGAAGTGTCACAGACATGCCTTGGTATCAAAAGAAATAATTGCCTGAAGTATTAAATCGGACTCAGTTCATGGTAAAACATGGGCCAATATGATGATTTTTTGACCAGTATCTGTGGACATTGCGGCTTCTTGCTCGGTGCATTTGTTCCTGGTATGCCTTGTCCAGAATGTGGCGAGCCTATTTTGTGAAAGACGGGTTGATGTTTGGTAAAAAACTCCACCAAACATTTAGGCCTTCATAATCCAACTTATTTCATGCCAAGGCGAAAGTATGGCCGTTTGAGAAAAACGGTCGAGCGACCGCCTAAAGGCAATTGCTCAAGGTGTCGGTCTGGAAAATATTGTCCTATTGAAGGACATCAAGGCAATCAAGTCGCCCCAAAACGTGATTGGAAAGGACCTGATTCTATCGATAAACGAGAAGGTAAGCAATAATTGAGAACCTTCTGATGCTGTTCAATTCAGAGCAATCAGTTCTTTTCTCGTGATAATCGTCATATAGCATACCTCAGAGGAGACAGTGCTACGGCGGTGGTAAGACGGGAAAATATCTACTCAAGTGCCTTTCCTCAAATGCTATCATCCAAGACCAATACACCCTCCATTACCAAGACGGCGCTTTGTTACAAGCCGTTTATGAAGAGGATTACAAGGTTGATGAATCACATTCTGGTTTGTGGAAATTTCATCACTGGTTGCCGGTGACAAAACCAAATGATTTGGTATCAGGTAGCCGTGTTTACAAGGCTGAAGCCTTGGGTGAAGCACTCGGTTTGGATCACCTTTGGGTGGCTTTTCACGGCTATTGGCCAGAAAAGAAGGGGATGTGTAAAACAGGTAGTTTCAAAGATTTGGAAGCCGTTCCAACTCTTCAAAGATTGATTGATCATGGATGCAGCGGGATTATTTGCGCAAGTGCAGGAAATACGGCAAGAGCATTTACCTATCATTGTGGTCTGGCAAAAATCCCTCTCATTGTAGTGGTTGGTCATAAACACAAAAACAGAATCTGGGTACCTCATGACCACCCTACGGATTCTGTAAAAGTGGTCGTACTCGAGGATGGCGATTATCAGGATGCAAAAGATGTTGGTAAAGCCTTAGGTAAAATGATGCCAAACTGGCAACCTGAAGGTGGTGTACATAATGTTGCGCGCAGAGATGGAATCGGCTCGCTGATGCTTGAAGCCCACCATGTCATGGAAGGGCTTCCTGAACATTATTTCCAAGCGGTAAGCGGCGGACCAGGTCCTATTGGTGTTCACGAAATGGCTTCACGAATCATCAATGCGGTTGAAGGTGAAACCCGTTTCCCAGTTCAACACGTTGCCCAGAATGAAGGTCATGCGCCCATCCACTCAGCATGGCAAAATGGTCGCAAAAACCTCGATAATGATGATTTCCCCGCTCAAATTCCAGAGGTATTTTCTGATTATTTGGTCAACCTTTCACCTGCTTATGCCCAAGCAGGAGGTATGCATGAAATTCTCAGTGCCTCAAACGGGCATACTTATGGC
>PABV01000037.1 GCA_002699425.1 Methanobacteriota archaeon | reverse complement strand
TCCCCACCAAGGCATCCGCTTGGAAAGAATCAGGGCAGAACTGGATAATGAATTAACGTCTTCAGGCCCTCTGGATGAATTTGCTACACCAGAACCAGATTTTTCGCTCCAAACATCGAAACCATTTGCAAGTGAACCTGCTGAAAAGGTGGAAAATGGATATGAATGGTTGACCAAAGATGGCGTCACGTACTACCGTCTAGCCAATAGTCAATCTGAATGGACACCTTATCAAACATAGGAGGGATGATTTTCATCGGACTTTATCCGAAAGAAAGCNTCGGANNGGCTATTGTNAGNATTTACTTACNANNGNCTATGCNTTGNGAAANCANTNAATTTNGTTGATTGATTTATTCCCAGTGNTCCATTTGATTGANCATCTCNGCNACAAGNACNACATCNCCNTCTTCCCACCAATCAACGGCGATGAATGTAGGTCTGTTTTGATGGAAAGCCCAGCATTCTACAGCTCTCTCAAATAACAAATCGATGTTNTTCACATCTTCTGCACGGGTTGGGTCTGACAAACCGATTGCGTTGGAAACCCAGTGATTCATGTGCCAAACCGGTTGTTGACCATCACCTCGATGCACATCACAAGTCATGTCATCGGTAGAACTCTCCCCATAATTGGTCGTCCACCCGTGGACGACGAAGTCATGAATTTCAGGAAATCCTTCAGCAAATCCTTGCTCCCAAAAAACAACGAGGCGTTGNTCATTATTGATCATCTCAATCAGTGTTGGCCAAGACTCTCCTAAGGTGTGGGTAAAGAGCCAATGGTCAAGTCCAGATTCATTGAGTACGTACATCACATGTTCAGCAGAGACGTGTGATTCAATCAGTAATGTGACGACATCCCTTGGCTGGTTCTCCATCAGCGACTTAAGATTNCTAAGCCAATCTATGGCGTCGACTTCTCCGTAATAGCACGGGCTGTATAAGTCACTTTGACTTCCGTGGCATAATCTTACACTTTCGGCTTCTTGGCTATTGGGATTGGCATAATGGGTGTCGATCATGAATGCTCGCATGCCGGCTTGCCATTGAGCCGTTAATCCAGTTTGATGATTACTTGCAGGATAATAGATGCCATCTTGATGAGTNGCATGNGCATTATGAGTTTCTGGGAATGTTACATTATCGTAGGTTCGATGACAAAGTACAATCATGCCATTACAAGGAGTTGTTTCCATTGTCATGGTCTCTTCAGGTGTAGGATTTGACAAGTTTTGACTCAAGCACCCTGAAAGGGAAATCGTAAACACAACCGCGAGGGCCATGAAACGTTGCATAGTCACCTGAAAAGGTTCTCGTCATTGAATTCATCGGAACAAAGAGTATGATTTTATACTGAGAGTTCTGAGGAACTTCATGGATATCAAAGAAGTACAACTTCATGGGGGGCTGTTTAAACTCACATTGCCCTATCGATGGTGGCAATGGTTAGGTTGGGTCATAGGTCTCATTATGGGTCTTGGTGGATTTGCAGGATTAGCAAATGGAGATTATGAGCTCTTGTTCATATCTGCTCTTGGTTTCTTTATTTGCGCATTAATCTCACCGGGAACCATTGAAGCTGAACTTCATCAAGTTCGAAAAACATCGGCTAACCCAGAAGAATTCGAAGCGATGGCTGAACAAAAGGGGCTATCAATTGACAGTTGGTTTCTTGGACAAAGCACCCTCGTTCCAACCTCAGATCCCAGCGATTGGGTACTTACAGCACCAGGTCCAAGCACCTGGGATGAAAAGAATCCATATGGGCCCCATGGCGATGGTGAGCCGATTGCAGAACATCCGGTAAAAGTAGGTACGCCGGTACCAGCAACGTTCTCATCGTTCTCTCTTTTCTTTGGAACATCGCTGCTTTGTATCTTATTTGCAGCACTTTCTGCTCCTAATGCGGAAGCAGATNCAANCTCTGCAATCATCGTCGCAATCATTGGATTAATCTGGCTCATTTTTGGTTACTTTCGTTCAAAAATCATTGCTCAGATGCTCGATACACCGACCTCTTTGGTTCGTTCAATGGCAGTAGGAAATCCAGAACTGGTTGGTCAAGTCCGACCTGCGACAGAGGGTTCTCTCTCTGTTGTTGTCGATGGCCAAGCGGCCATGACCGTAAATCATATGGTGGGATACAAGTGGACCTATGAACAAAAACAATGCCGAACGGTAAAGACTGATGAAGGTACCAAAGAAGAATGTAAGTGGGTCACGATTCGCTCAGATTCTGGAGGCATTCCGTTTATCCTTCACGATGGAACTGGAGGNGTGAGAGTACAGTTGAATACTTTCAAGCGAACAGAATATGGACAATTCCTCAAAAGATGGGACAGTAAATTTGCGAAAACACTTGGTCAGCAGTTCATGACTTCTCTGATATCTGGCGCTATGGGAGTCAAAGTCAAAGATCATCGGTGGACGCTATATGGTTTAAAACTAGGAAATCCTGTTTATCTTTTGGGAACATCCAAGCCAAGGCCTCAAGAAGAGTTGGCAAAGGAAGGNCTTGATGGAACCTTGCAAAATAGTATCTTAGAAGTCACAGGAGAGGATGCACCCGGTGTCAAATCGAACCTCCAGCGAGGTACTGAATTAGCAAACCTTGGTCGCATGCGCTCCACGATGGAGATGATTGTATGGCCAGCCATTTTACTACTCAGCGGCATAGGTATGCTCGGTTTGGCTTGAGAAGTGTTGATGACCCTTCTTGAGATGGGAGTATCATGTCAGACGATGTGGTGATTATTGGTGGTGCGAGAACACCATTTTGCGAATGGGTTGGCGGAAAGCGTGGTGATGGGAAACCAGGTGGTTTGCTCAAGGATTACAGTGCNCTCAAATTGGGTGAAATTGCGATTAAAGGGGCCTTAGAAAAAACCAACACGTCACCTGAAGACGTGGATCATGTAGTCATGGGTTATGCGCTTCAAACCTGTGGTCAAGCGATTTTCGGTGCAAGACATGCAGGTCTTGGCGCAGGTATTCCACAAGAAGTNCCCATGCTTACGGTTTCGAGAATCTGTGGTTCTGGTGTTCAATCGATCGTGAATGCGGCTCAGATGATCAAATTAGAAGAGGCAGAGGTCGTTGTAGCCGGTGGTATGGAAAACCTCTCGCAAGCACCTCATGTTTTGCGAGGCGGACGTCCAGAGTATCGGTTAGGTAGACCTCCACAAGAGGGAGATGCATTATCAGCCAATATGGAAGATTATCTTTTTACCAATCTTCTTGATGGGTTTTGTCAATCTTTTATGGCACAAACCAGTGATGAAATTTGCAAAAGAAAAGGTGTTACTAGAGAAGAGACCGATGCCTTTGCTGCGATGTCACATCAGCGAACTGCAAAGTCTATAGAACAAGGTATATTTGAGCAGGAAATCGTCAATGTCGATGAGATTAGTTACCTTGATGAAGATCACGTCGTTGTTGATTCGTCTGAGGCATCACTCTCACAACTCAGAACTGCCTTTGGCCCAGAATCTCTTGTCACTGCTGGAAATGCTTCAGGAGTAGTAGATGGAGCAGCAGCAGTTATCGTAAAGTCAGCCTCAAGAGCACAAAAAGATGGAGACACGCCTCTGGCGCGAATCATTTCTTGGGGTATCGTTGGTTTGGAGCCGGCCATCATGGCATATGGTCCGGTGCCTTCCTCGAGGAAAGCATTGGAAAATGCGGGTCTTGGTATCGAAGACATCGATCGTTGGGAGATTAACGAAGCCTTTGCAGGTCAAGCGGTTGCCTGTGTGAAGGATCTAGGCTTGGATATTGAGAAGGTCAACGTTAATGGCGGTGCTGTTGGCTTGGGCCATCCTCTCGCAGCAACAGGAACTCGGCTTGTTCTCACACTCGCTCATGAACTAAAGCGCAGCGGTGGACGGTATGGAGTAGCTACGGCTTGTATTGGTGGCGGTCAAGGTATTGCCATGGTCATCGAGTCAATGTAGGTGAAATCATGGAAGCAACGACTTTTGCACTCGTTGCATTTCTCGTGTTTTGCACAGCATTCTTATTTGCACCATTAGGGCTTGGTGGCGGCATGTTTTTTGTCCCAATCTTTCACTATCTTGCAGGTTGGGAAATCAATAGTGCCCTGTTACTTGTTTCATTGTGCCTTGTAGGAAGTGTGAGCTTTGGAGGTTCGTACGAGCATCGAAAAAACCAACAATATTCGCCTGAATTCCTGAAGGAGCACCTTTGGTTTCCTATCGTAGGTGCAATCCTGGGTGTTGCTGTTGTGTTTCTTATTGAAGATAGCCTTAATGAGGTGTTCAAATCATTGGCTTTGTTGATAGTTGGATGGGCAATTTATCGCATGGCAAATCGTATTTCAACCGAGGAAAATACTCAATCAAAACAAAGCCATGGTGAAACAAACCTTGTCTTTTTACGCTCTGGATTGACATTTGGAGGTATGATTTCATCGGTTATGGCGATTGGCGCGGGAGCCATTCATGTTCCCTTGATTCGTGAATATACTGATATGGAAATGAGAAAATCAGTAGGTACCAGTTTGAATATTATGCTATTTGTAATTCCGATTGCTGTAGTAACACATGCGCTATCGATGTATTTTCTATCACCAGATCAATGGGGCTTTATGATTGAAGAAGGTGTTTGGGTTTTGTTACTGTTTGCGATTCTTTGTTCGATTTTAGGCTCGATTATTGGTTCAAAAATAGCCATCAAATATTTTAATCAAAACATACTCAATATTACCTTTCTTGGTCTATTAGTCATTATATGGTTACGATACTTTGTGGACCTTTTGTTGTAGTCTCATCAATAAACCTTGATAACCGATACTTCTTGGGAAGTGTATGGACCCCGGATTAGTTATAGGAATCATTGCAGGAATTGTAGTCATCATTCTCCTGATGTGGTTCTTGAGTACTTGGAACCGTTTGGTAAGATTAGAAGAGAATGTAAACAAATCATGGGCAGACATTGATGTTCTGCTCAAACAAAGGTATGACATGCTTCCAAACCTTCTCAATATTGTAAAAGGATATGCAAGTCATGAAAAAGAATTGTTCATGGAATTTGCAAAAGCTCGCCAAGCAGCTGCTGGTGCTTTAGCTTCAGGCGATGTCAAAGGAGTAGGTGCTGCAGAAGGCATGATGTCAGGTCTTATGCCTCGGATTAATGCTGTTGCTGAATCATATCCTGAATTGAAGGCGGACACCAGTTTCGTTAATCTTCAAAATCAAGTTGTAGCCATTGAAAATCAAGTGGCCGATCGCAGAGAATTCTACAATGCCAGCGCAACGAATTGGAATGCTGCAATTCAAATGATTCCAACAAATATCGTCGCTTCAATGAAGAATGCTATCAGAAAAGATTTGTTTGAAGTTACTGATGCTACTGTAAGAGAAGCCCCTCAAATGACATTTTAATTACAAACCTGCTGCGATTATGCCAGCAGAAATCCATGCTCCAAGCATAGAACCTACATTAGTTAAAGCCGTTACAAGTAACACTCTTCCTGCCCTATTTTTCCAGAAAAGCGAGAATTCGTCAAGTTTGAGGAAATGCTGCAAATCTTCTGCAGTCGGTTCTTTGATTTTCATTTGTACATAACCAGCAAACCATCCTGCAGCAAGCATTGGATTGAGAGATGTGATTGGACTTGCTAGAGCAGCCGTGAGGATGGAGAGAGGATGACCCCCTGCTAAGGCACAACATAACGCGGCAGCGAGTGCATTTGAGGCCAACCAAATTCCTCCTGCTTTCCATATTGCATCGACGTTTCCTTGTGTGAATAACCAAGCCATGACTCCAAAAAGGGCTATAGGGATGAGCCATGGGAATGATTTTGCAAATAATGTCTTTTTCGGGATGGTATCCAATTCTTCAAGTCGGTTTTTCTCATTTGGAAATCCTTCCTTCAGGTATTTTGCGACTCCCTCTAAATGTCCCGCTCCCAATACGGCGAGAATTTTTTGTTCAGAATCAATAGAGGCGATTTTTCGAGCGATATACTCGTCTCTTTCATCGACAAGGACTTCTCCTGCTCCCGGAGATATTTCTTTGAGCTCAAGCATCAATGAACTAAGCAGGTCTTGGTCAGTAAGCACTTCGTTAAGATCAATCTCTTCTTCCTCTTCTTCAAAAATAAGTGCTGACAACAAAGAAATTTTCTCGCGGAAACCCATATTCTTCCAAGCACGTCGAAGTGTGGTTTGGATATCCCTGTCCACCAAAGCGACTGGAAGTTCATGTTCTTCTGCGACTTCTACGGCTTTCAACAATTCCTCACCTGGTTGAACACCTTCATTCATACCGATTTTCCTCTGTTCCGCAGCTAACAATGATTGAATCAGGACCAATGGTGCTTTACCTTCCTTGATCACTTTCAACAAACTTTCTCTGTCCAAACGCCTCTGTTGTGTTAATGCCTCTTTTCTTGATTCACAAAGTTCGACGGCAACGGTTGTTGGCTGAAAATCAGTTACATGAAATGCTACCGCATCAACACTTTTCTTAGCCACATGAGCGGTTCCCAGTAATCGAATACGGTGATCGATATCGATATACGGTGAATCATTCAATTGCTAACCCTCCAAACAATTTTTTCAAATGTTCATGCATTCTTGAAATAGCCTCATTTTCAATCTCAGAATCAAGAAATGTGAATGGAATTTGACCGCCTGCAACTTGCTTATGGCCGCCAGCCATTCCATCGGGGAAGGTTTGGGATAGGGATTTGCCAAGATGTATGTCTTCGCTCTTTGTTCTTGCTGATAGGATGATTTTTTGTCGACGGGCTCCAAAAGTGAATACGCTTTCTACGCCTTCAGTTTGCAACAAGAAATCTGCAATTTGGGAGAGAGAATCTCTATCTGTCATGTTTTCTATAGGTGCGTAAATGATGCCGTCTACTATGCTCAGATTATTGAGTGCGATGGCGAAAGATTGCAAAACCTCCATCGACCGCGGAGGGGTTTCAAATTTCCTTAATCTGTCAATACTTGCCCAAGCATTGAGCCATGAAAGTGCTCGAAGATCCACGGCATTAAATGAACGAGTGAATCCAAGTGTGTCCGTTTTGATTCCAAAAGCCAGTGCTGTGGAAACATCTTCGGTCATTGTAATTTCACTATGCATAAGTAAAGAAGCAACCAGCGAAGACGTCGCAGCAAATTCATTCCTAATGAATGCGACATCGGCGGCCACTGGATGCTCCAAATGGTGGTGGTCGAGAATGACATGGGGTTGACAATGTTCTGGAAGAATATTGTTTGCTCCTGCCTTGTGAAAATCAACAAAAATAATGATATCAACTGAGGAGATGATGTCTTCTACTTCCCATCCAAGTATGAGTCTCCTCAATTCAAGGTCAAGGTCGTTCACCATTGCTTTATTCTGCTGATGCTCAATCATGCCTCCATGGTAGATTTTTGCATCAATAGAGAGGTCTTGGCAAAGGTACTGTATGCCATATGCTGAGGCAAGAGCATCAGGGTCTGGATTATCATGGCAAAATATAGCAGCAGTTTTGTTTTCTCTGGACCGAAGGTATTGAAGAATTTCCATTGCACCCTCTCTTCTCTCAAGAGATTCTAGTCTTGATTCTATGGCAGATGCTGTCAAGTCTTCAATGGAAATCAGCTCAGCCCCATTAAGGGGGAATGTCGTCAATACAGGTGTGTTTTGCCAATAATTCCGTAGCATTTTCACCGGTTCATCGTCACAAATAATTTCTTCAAAAATAAGTACAGCAGTGGGTGCGATGTCCGGAAGTGGCATTTCTGCCAAGTCCATCTCTGTTGGAAGGGCGACGATTTCAACTCCGTCAATGCTCTGAATGCTCTCTGCTAGGCCAATCATCCGAACACGATGTCGTTTTCCAAGCCATCTCGCAATCCTTGTGGCGAGGGTATCACTACCGAAGATGAGAAACATGTAACCTCACGCAATCTTGCCAAATCGTCACCTTGTTTCAACTGATTGGCTTAATCGCGAGTGCACTGAGAAAAAGTCGGCATGTGCATCCACATCGTGCACTCGGAGAATATCAATGCCGTGTTTTATTGCATGCCCAGCAACACCAAGGGTTCCAGCAAGACGTTCATCCGGATTGGTTTTTTGACAAATCTCACCGATCATCGATTTTCTTGAAACGCCCCACAAGATTGGAAATGATTCATCTCCTTTGAGGGCTGTTGAAGATTGCAATAACTGGATGTTATGGGTTAGTGTCTTTCCAAAACCAATACCTGGATCCAGACATATTTTTTCTATAGGATGTCCACTTCGAAGTAGTATTTGCGCTTGTGCATGTAAGAAGGAAGTCACTTCCTCAACAACATCCTGATATTTTGGTTGTTCTTGCATGGTTTTCGGTTTACCTTGCATATGCATGATACAAACTGCCACGCCAGAATTAATCACCAATTGCATCATTTTTGGGTCGGTCAATCCAGTTACGTCATTGACCATTGCGGCTCCTGCATTAATGGCAGCTTCAGCAACTTTGTGATGGCGAGTATCTACAGAGACGAGACCATGTTGAGCGAGTGCTTCAACCACAGGGATCACACGCCGCATTTCTTCTTCGATAGGAACAGGATCTGAGCCAGGACGAGTAGATTCTCCGCCAACATCAACCCAAGTCGCTCCTTTATCAAAAAATTCCATACCAAGTTCGATGCTGCCATGACGGCTTCCAGCATAGAAGGAATCAGGGGTTGCATTGACAATACCCATAAGCAGGGGAACCTCATTGTTTGAGCGTAAGGTAACTCGGCGTCCTGAGGATGCCTCAAACTTGGCCATTGTGAACTCTTTGATGCGAGAGGGTTTATGAGATGACAGGTTCCACGCCCCCTCATGTCTGACCTTGGTGAAGAATCAAGCGTCCATGGTCAAAGCCGAGACGGTATTTCTGGCGAATCCGCTTTAGGGCTCATCGACCAAAGTTCTCTATTTATTGCCGAACACATCCTCGATAGAATCAACCCAAGACATAAAGACTTAGGCGAATTAATTCATTCCAGATCAAGATGGAGCGGTGGTATTCTCGCCGGTTTCATCGTGTTTTGGTGGCTCACTGTTTCGAGGCCAAGTGAAGATTATTCTATTTCAACATCCATTTTCTTTGGACCTACTTTTCTTACGGTTACCATCCTTGTACCTGGTTTGATATTTATTGGCTCAATCCTGTCTGATTTGAGCAGAGAAAATGGGCAGTTGTTCCCCGGTATGATTTCAGGTATCATGTTTGTATTGGCAATCCTCTATGTATTCGAGCCAGTATTTACCGGATTTTTCTCTGAGGCCCTAACAGTAAATCAAGGTCTTTGGAGATCCGCTAGGTTGGCAGTTTTGGGTGGAACGGTGTTTATTGCGGCTAAATTCTTGATCGATGCGATTCTCCTCGGCTGGGTAAAAAGGTGGGTAGAAAACAACCCCGGAATTGATCTTGCAGGTCGGTCAGAAGAATCTACCGAATCTGAAGCCGCCCCTGGTTTTGAAGCAGAGGCTTGATACAGACAAGGCTCACCCCGCATCACATGCCTCAACGAATGGATGTACTTCGCTGGGGCTATCGTCTTGGCCGTGATCCACGAATTACCACACATTTGGGATTGGTTGCTCGAGCTTTAGGGGCGACAGGTTTTCTACTTACAGGAGACCGAGATGATGATTTATTCGATAACCTCCAATCGGTTTGTCAACGCTTTGGGGGGGAGCTAGAGACCACACATGTTCCCGGCCTCAAGCACTTGAAAAATCATGTTCAAAATGGAGGAGTAGCCGTTCATTTAACAATGTACGGAGAATCTTATCACGATGCGATTGAAAAAATTCCACGCGATAAGCATCTATTGATTGTTGTTGGAGGTGCAAAGGTGCCTGCAGAAGTGTTCAAAACGTGCCAATTTAATGTCGCAGTAGGCAATCAACCTCATTCTGAGGTAGCAGCTTTGGCATTGTTCATGGATGCTTGGCAAGGTCACAAATCAACTTTGAGGGAATTCCCTAATGCAGAACTTTCAATTCAGGGTACTAACGACGGTAAAATAGTGGTTGAGAATAACTCTGAAAACACCAATGAAGATGTTTGATTTATGTCTACTTTTGATAAAAACTGAAGCCAATGATTATGGTAGTTATTTGCCCCCATGAGCGTTAATGGGCGTAGCGCCGTCATTTTCAAAGCCGCTGGGGTTGGCAGATGCTGCGGATTTTTTGGACGGAATGCCCCACATTACTCAAATCAACCAACCCGGNGTTTTACTGCTTGCTGATGGTGGCAGATTCGAGGGCCAATTGTTTGGTGCAGCAGCAATTGGTGAAGGTGAACTGGTATTTACTACTGGTATGACCGGTTATCAAGAAAGCCTCACTGACCCTTCATTTGCAGGTCAAGTTCTTACATTCACTTATCCGATGATTGGAAATTATGGCATTCATGCAAAGGCCTCAGAATCTGCCTCTGTATGGCCCCGTGGTGTTATCGTTCGCCAAGCCATGGCAAATCCAGACCATCGTAACAGCCGATGTTCAGTTGGAGAGTTTTTGGCTGCCCATGGAGTTCCTGGTATCCAAGCTATCGACACAAGAGCCATTACTCGTCGTGTAAGAGAACAAGGCACTGTATTGTGTGTATTTGGTCCACTAGATCAAGAAGATCTTCTAGTGAAACGTCTCAGTGAACTTACTTNACCAGAACTTGAAGACCTCGTTGACTTGGTTTCAATCGATGAGATGATTCTGCTCAATCAGGGGGCTATTGATGATTTGGGGAGTCCATTGCCAAGACTTGCGGCGATTGATTGTGGCATAAAGTTCAATATTTTGCGACATTTGATGCAATTCTTTGAAGTGCTTCTATGCCCTCCAAATGTTACATTCGCTGAGGTTCAAAGGATGGGTTCCTCTGCACTTTTTTGCTCAAATGGACCAGGTGATCCCGCCCATCCAGGAATGGCTTCTCAAGCAAAAATGTGTATTGCTGAGGCCATAAAATCCGACTTTCCAGTGATGGGTATCTGTTTGGGTCATCAACTTCTAGGATTAGCGAGTGGTTTGCAAACCTACAAAATGCGATATGGTCATCGGGGTGCAAATCAGCCTGTAATCGATCTACAATCTGGTGAGGTTTGGATTACCAGCCAAAATCATGGATTTGCGGTAGCAGATCCTGTTGCCGGGAATTTAGCAGCCCACCCTTCAGGTGCGACTTCAGAACAGTCTCCCAACCTTCATGGTAGTGAAGTAAGCGTTCGCTATGTTAACGCAAATGACCGTACTGTCGAAGGTCTTGATGTCATTGGGAAACCCGTTTTTTCAGTACAATTTCATCCAGAAGCATGTCCAGGGCCACATGATGCCGCTGATTTGTTCACAAGATTTCGGAAGATAGTTGATGAGAGGTGGGTGTAAATGCCTCGTAGAGACGATATTGAATGGGTTTTAGTGCTTGGTTCAGGTCCTATTCGTATCGGCCAGGCAGCAGAATTTGATTTTTCAGGTTCGCAAGCCATCCAAGCACTACGAGAGGACGGATACAAAGTAATCCTTGTCAATTCTAATCCAGCAACAATTCAAAATGACCCCGAGATGGCTGACATTGTTTACATCGAACCGCTTCTAAGTTCTACGGTTGAACAAATTTTNAGGAAGGAAAAACCAGATGCAATTCTTGCAGGGATGGGAGGTCAAACNGCATTGAATATTGCTTCTGATTTAGCGCATCGTGGCGTTTTAGATGAACTTGGTGTCGAACTTATCGGCTCGGATTTGGAGGCGATTGACAAAGCAGAAGATCGGGAACTGTTCAATCAGGTTTGTGAATCAATCAACCTCCCAATATCGAAAGCAATTGCATGCCATAACATGAATGAGGTTTTACAGGCAGCCGAAGAAATTGGAACATGGCCATTGCTGATTCGCCCTGCATTTACTTTGGGTGGCCTTGGCGGTGGTACGGCATACAACACGGGTGAACTGGTGGAAATTTCTCAACTTGGTTTGCGAAATTCTAGAATTGCCCAGGTGCTCATCGAAGAATCCATACTTGGCTGGCAAGAATATGAATATGAAGTAATGCGAGATACTGCCAATAATGCAACCATTGTCTGTACGATGGAAAATATTGACCCGATGGGAGTGCATACTGGAGAGTCAGTTGTAATTGCTCCTATTCAATCCCTTTCCGACGCAGATCACCAATTACTTCGTGATAAGGCTCTTTCATTGATCAGAGCACTCGATATCAAAGGAGGCTGTAATGTACAATTCGCATTTAATCAGTCAACCGGTGAAGTAAGGGTTATCGAAGTGAATCCAAGGGTTTCACGCTCTTCCGCACTTGCAAGTAAAGCCACAGGATATCCGATAGCCAGAATGGCGGCAAAGATTGCTGTTGGATATACTTTAGATGAATTACCAAATCCAATTACGGGAGAGGGTACAACTNCTGCATTTGAGCCTACACTTGATTATTGTGTGATTAAGATACCACGTTGGCCATTCGATAAATTCCGTACCGCCGACAGAACACTTGGTACCTCGATGAAGTCAACTGGCGAAGTGATGGCNATCGGTCGNAATTTTGAGGAAGCCTTCCTCAAAGCTTGGGCTAGTCTTGAACAGGGTAGTCCTCATCCAAGGCCACTTACCAGGGCGGATGAATCTGATGGTGAGCAACAACTTACTCGAGATGCTGAGCAATTATCTGACCGAGTTCTTGTCGATTGGCTTTCCATTGCAACCGATCGNAGAATGGGGGCATTGATTGAAGCATTTCGCAGAGGCTGGACCATCGAGCATGTATACGAAATCACTCGAGTAACGCGATGGTTCCTGCATGGTTTCGCNTCCATCGCCTCCATGGAAGCAGAAATTCGAAATCGTGCTTGTTCAATCAATGAAATTGGGCCTGAGGACTTNCAACGATGGAAAAGTGGAGGATTTACAGACGGNCATATNGCTGATGCACTGTCTGGATTTCAGCCNGGTGGTATTACAAGGGTGCAGGAANGTGAGGTAATGGCTCGTAGACANGNCCTAGATATNCATCCAGTCTATCGAATGGTAGACTCATGTGCAGCAGAATTTGCGGCGATTACTCCGTACTACTATTCAACCTATGAGTGCCAACAAACCAAGGGAATTGACCACATTCCGGACCTTCATTCAAGGGATAAGAAGCGGCAAATTGTGCTTGGATCCGGGCCGATAAGAATTGGTCAGGGCATTGAATTTGACTATAGTTGTGTCCATGCTGTCAAATCAATACGCAGTGAGGGAATGGATGCCGTTCTCATCAATAATAATCCTGAAACTGTTTCAACCGACTTTGATACATCCGATCGTTTGTATTTCGAGCCATTGACTTTAGAATATGTAGCTGAAGTAATGCTCAGAGAGCAACCGCATGGTATTTTGCTACAATTTGGGGGTCAAACTGCAATAAATCTGGCGATACCTGTCCAAGAGAGAATTGAACAATTGAGTCTTCCTACACAGATACTTGGCTCTACATGTGACACCATCGATAAAGCAAGTGATCGTGAGAGGTTTGAGGGTTTTGCAAAGGAGATCGGATTGAAAATGCCTCTTGGATGTACTGGAAAGGGAGCTGATGATGTGAGAGCAGCCGTCGAAAAAATTGGATATCCGGTACTCATCAGGCCATCTTATGTCCTCGGNGGAAGAGGTATGGAAATTCTTTCAAATGAAAAACAGTTGGAAGCATATCTTCGTGAGGCCTTTATCGCATCACAACATCCACTACTAGTCGATGAATATCTTGGTGAAGCGATTGAGTTGGATGTTGATGCTGTTTGCGATGGGAAAGAGGTGTTAATAGGTGCAATTATGGAACATTTGGAGGAAGCGGGTATCCATTCAGGAGATTCGACCTGTTTTATTCCAACACAGAATCTCTCTGATGATTTAATTGAAAAGGTAAGAAAACAAACGATTGACATTGGTTTAGGTTTAGGTATCATTGGATGTTACAATATTCAATTTGCTGTTAAAGAAAGCGAATTATATGTTCTTGAAGTAAATCCACGTAGTTCTAGAACAGTTCCATTTGTAGCCAAATCAACAGGCTTGCCAGTGGCAAGAATTGCTGCAAAAGCAACGCTAGGGATTTCAATTTCAGACCAAGAAATTCCCGAACGGGTTGACAAATTGGTATGTGTAAAGGCACCAGTGTTCCCTTTCATCAAACTGCAGGGACTCGATCCTGCACCTGGGCCTGAGATGAAATCAACGGGAGAGGTATACGGTAGCGATCTCGAAGCAGATGTGGCTTATCTCAAGGCGAGACTTGCCACTGAAATACCAGTTCCCATTTCAGGGGGGGTTTATCTTACGGTTAGGGATTCAGCTAAGGATGATTTAGTCCCCTTAGCAAGAGATTTATGTGAATTAGGGTTCAATATTTTCGCAACTCCCGGAACAGCGGATATACTCAGGAAAGGAGATGTCCAAGTAAAAACNGTCTATAGAATAAATGANAGAAGACATCCTGATGCTTTAGATTTGATGAGNAAAGGTGANGTTCAATTTATTGTGAATCTTCCAACAGTAAGTGGTGGAGCCGTTCGTGATGGAAACATGATGCGAAGACTAGCCGTGGAGATGAACATTCCATTTGTGACCACACTGAGTGGTGCAAAAATGGAAATTAATGCAATCAATGCCTTACAGAAAAAGGAACCTGAACCTTGCAAACTCGAAGTAAATTATTGATCAGCAGGCCTCATAAGCCTCAATAATANAATCGGNAAGNGGGCTTGTTTTTGCCNAATCTGAAATACCATCATCTCCAGATTTAGCATAATTTCTAACTATGTCTTGGACCCTTACGTTTCCTTCTGAAGATCTTGCGATGATGGTTTTGGGCTTCAAAACTTTACCAGTACCATGTGGGTCGTATATCGTGTCAAGTGCCTCGGTAAGGAACCAATCAGGTTTGTCAGCCTCATCGCCTTCGAATTTCTTTTTTGGACGCTTTGCACCAAATAGACCACCGCCCTTTTTCTTGGCTGGAGATGATTTCTTAGCGGGCTTTTTGGCAGTAGATGCCTTTTTTGCCGGAGATTTTGCTTCTTTTTGCTTTGGCTTTTCTTCTTTCTTGGAAGGTTTTTCTCCAAACTCTTTTTCTAATTCTTTGCGAACTTCTTTCTCAATTTTCGCCCGTAGTGCATCTTCATCAACATCACTACCTGAGTTTTTCTTTTCTTTTTCCAATTCATCTTGGAAGTGTGACGCAAGGTGAATCAATGCTGCCTGCATACTTGCTTCTAATTGCATTGAAACTACGTCTCCAGAGCCATCTCTCCATTTTCTCCATTGCAACATGGTATTCTCGTGGATATCTGAACCGCATCTTGGACAAAAACTTCGTTTGGGTGGTTTTAGCACTGGAATCGATTTCATGGCTTCTACATCAACACCTTCGTGTTCGCCACTGGCAACATTATGAATATGTGTGCTCGCTTCCATACCAATTTTCATGGAGTCTGCATATATTTCATCCTCGAGATTAATCAANCCCTGCTTGACCATAAGCCATGCGTCAGAACCTCTTACCGCCGCTTTCATCGCCGCTTGTGCTGCTATGGATTCGCCGAAAATGTGCGTTTTGGTGTCTCCATCATCTTCTTCATTTTGAATGACAATATTGTATTGATCTTCCTCATCATCTGCAGGAGCAGCAATACCCAGAAGGATTGGATTTGCACCTTCTTCGACTTTAGCAATCATGTCAAATTTTTCAGCCATTGAGAGATCATTTCGCATCCGAATGACGTCTTTTAACTGATTNAAATCGTGACCTGTCGAGGTGATTGGGCCGTTGACTGTAAGGTCATTTCCACAACCAAGGCAGAACTTAGCAACAGCCTCGACGCTGGATTCACAGACCGGACAGTAAACTCCGCTCATGACTGTTGTTACCATTATCCCCTTTCAAGTATAACGGTTCATTTGGGGTAAAAACAGTCATGTTTGACCAAGCAGGTGGAGCGCCTTTTCCCTTCCTATCTCGTAAAGTATTGAGGCCAGTCGTGGACCTTTTTCTCTATCCAAAATAGCCATGTAGAGGGTTTTATATGCGTCTTTTACCATACCATCTCGATTCTTGATGCCAGTAGGGATCGCTTTTCCAATCGAACTCGAATTCCATTCGCAGTTGTTCAGAATTTCACAGAGTTCTTTGACATAGGGGAGAGATTCTATGTCTGGCATAGGCTTATTCCGAACGGTAATTCTCATCGAATGAGGGAAATGAGGNCCTTGTATCCAATGACGCATTCTCGATAATTGGTCAGCAATGTTATCGCCGAAGTCTGAAAAAATCTCATCATCTGATTTGATTTGAGCAAGCATTGCCAAATGTCGAAAAGAGATATTCTCCTGGTCGATTTTTCCAAGTTTGGAAAGAGATAATGCACCCATTTCATCTTCGATCATCACTTTTTTTCTTCTGGGTAAAGCGTCAAAATCAATGGCGTCAAAGTCTTTGTTTGAGAGTCGTTCAAATTCATCAGCTAACTCAACCAATCCAATACCGGGATCAAAATCTATGGCTTTGTTCGGTTTTGAGCGAGCAATGAGGTAAAGCAATATTTGAGGTGGAACCAATTCCANTGCTTCTAANGGTCCGATGGTATTTCCAGTTGAAGAGGACATCGCTCCTTGCCCTCGCAATGAAATCCATTCGTAGGTAAGTGGCATTGGAGGTTCATCTCCAAATAATTTTGAAATCTCTCGACCAGTGCTGTATGAACCACCAGCAGTACCGTGATCTTTTCCAAAAGGCTCACAGGTAATGCCAATCCATCCCCATCTCGCTGGCCAATCAATTCTCCATGGTAATTTTCCTTCGGCTTTTCTCAAATCACTTTTCCCTTCAAGNCCTCTTTGAGTCCAATNAACATAAGGCCATTCAAAACCGGTGACCAATACGTNATCCATGGAACCATCTGCACCAATTGGATTGTAGGGAAACCAATCCTTGGAGAGTTCTCTTCCACTCACTCTTTCGATGATTTCTNTGATTTCATCAGCCTTTTCACAAGCCACTCTCGCTCTTGATGCGAAGGCACCAGTTTCATAAGAGTGGTAATTATCAATGATTCGCGGTTCAACTCCAATTTGTTTTAGTGCCTCAAGAAATGGCTTCAAGAAATGTTGTGCATAACTGGTTTCGCCATTACTTGGCGTCCCGTCTTCAAGCGGTGCAGGTATGGTCGCAAGAGGATGACCGATATATGGTTGATAATCATCAGAGAGGAATGGGTAAATTTTTCTCAAAGGGTCGGCAGAATCTACAATGAAAACAAACTCTGCATCCAAACCTCTGTTTTGACATGCTTGGGTAATCATATGGCCGGTAAGAATTTCTCTGATGTGACCAATATGGAATTCACCNCTGGGCGTAATCCCGCTGGCAATGATGTGTTTACTGCCCCGGTGGGACAGTTTCTCAGCCATCACATCAGCCCAGTGCATGCAGCCTCACCTAAACATCAACAGCTCTGATCAGTCCACGTAATGGTACGTTGAGTATCTCATTGCGCAAAGTCTTGTTGACCAAAACCAAACACAAGACCACTTCTGCTCCTGATTCTCTCATTGACTCGATGGTTTTACTCATGGTTACTCCAGTGGACAGCACATCGTCAACAATAACGATTTTCTTTCCGGATACTTTTCCATATTTACTTGACAGGACACCCTGTCCTTCATGGCTTTCTACATAGCGGAATACGGTGACATCGCTGTNGGTCATGCTTGCAACTTCGTGGGCGAAGGAAATACCATTGATTGAAATACCGACGATGGTATCTACGTTTTGAGCACCTATTTCTTCATCGACTACATCCGCCATAACCGAGGCGATAGCTGCAATACGCTTTGGCTTCACACCAATGGTTCGCCAACCAATTCTGACATCTTTTGGTTTCTCTTCTTGATTTGAGCCTGCCAACAACCATGCAATAGTATCTTGCGACAGCGATAATTCATCAGCAATCTGTTGGCTATTGAGTCCTTCTTTCCTAAGTCCAGAAGCGACGGCTCGTAATTCATCGATACTTTTGAGCGAGTCCATGTTACACTCGTGCATGAAAGGTTTCATCAACCCATCGACGCTTTTCNACATTAAGAGGGCAATACTCAAATGAGAATTCAAGCCAGACCGACTCAATGGCCGACTTTGATTACGGGNCCTTGCTTGATAGGGCAAGGGGTAACATTCCAGANGATATTTCAAATCGAGCAAGATGGACTTTGCCCAGTCCAAAAATCATTATTGAAGGTTCTAATACCATTTTTCAAAACTTTTTAGAGGTTATCAAACACATGGAGAGAGATGAAAATCACTTCTATCAATACATGCTCAATGAATTGGGTACCTCTGGAAGTCGAGACGGCCCAAGGACTCGATTCAAAGGAAGAATCCCGCCAAAAAGAATCAAGAAAACCATCGTGAATTACGTCAATACCTACGTAAAATGTACGCAATGTAATGCACCAGATACCGTGTTTACCAAACTAGATCGTGTCACACTATTGAAATGCCAAGCATGCGGTGCAACCCGTCCTGTGAAGCTTTGATTCAATCTTCAAATCGCATTGACAGTTCAGAAGGAAAATCGCCTCCTTTGAGGTAATCCAAGAAAGTCTCAAGTTTTGATTCTGTAATTGTGAACCATTCGCCTTGTGGATAAACCACGCAACTTGGCCCATTTTCACAAAAGTCCAAGCATCCAGATTTTTGTACACGAGTAGATTTCAAACCAGCATCTTTGGCCATGAGTTTCAATTTTTTCATCAACTGAAGGCTATTCTTATGTTGACAACTCTCTCTTGCGGCACCTTCAACTCGTTCATGCCCGCAAATAAACACGTGTTGTTCATAACCAGGTTTTGATCGACCCTTTGCATCTTTGGCCAATTAAGCCACCTCGCTGATTTTCGCAGCAAGGACAAAATCAGATTCTGTTAATCCGTCTATTTTGTGAGTCCATATTTTGATATTGACTCTACCCCACCCTAGTTCAAAATCAGCGTGATGAAATTCATCTTCACAAACCTGACCTGCCCGATTGACAAAGTCGAGGGCAGATGCAAAATCCTCGAATTTGAAACTCTGTTCAAGGTGGTGATCATGAATGACGGTCCAATCTGGCAATTGACTCAAAAGTTCCCCAATCGCATCGGCTGTAAGCGGAGGAACACCTCCTTCACAAGGTACGCATTTTTTCTCGGACAATTTCATATTCATCCCCACAAGTGAGCATCGTCATTCCCCTTGGTCTTTTTCTCAACCTTTTCGTGAATGTTACTTCTTCTCTTTTGGTCTTCTCGCTCAAATGCCATTAATTCGCTATCATCGATATAAGCCGGACGAGTATGTGCCACCAATACCACTCNAACAATCACATCTCGTGCGATATAATGGTGGGATCCATTTTCATCAAGGATTTCAATAGTTGATTTACCACTGGAAAGCAATCGGCCTCGAATCCAAGCATCATCTTCATCTCGAAGTGCTCTTATATCCATCAGCAATTCGACCAAGTCGTCTCTTCTCAATCCATGGCGTCTTTCCAAGAGGTCTCCATGAGCCACGGATTGGATGTCATCGAGTTTTGGTGAACCGAGGTCCTCCCACAAGGATTGGGCCCATTCGGGCAACTTGACTTTGCTTTTCCTTCTCGCCATATCGGGCGGAGAACTCCACCTATCCTAAACCTTCGCGCCGCATCCTTTGAAGAACAATGGGCGCGAGGCCCAACTGGTGCTGAAGTGAAAGTAGCATGGAGGCGTCTTTCGACCATTCTTACGAAGGATGAGATGCTTGACAAGGCCTATGGTAGAGCCAGAAAAGCCTCGGATAGGGTTGATGATCCAGTCAAGGTTTTCAGAGTAAGAAAGCAATTAACTCGCATGGTTCAGACTGCGGCTGATGTTTTATCAGAAGGTCTAGAGGACAAAGTACGAGAATGGCCTAGTTTGAATCATCTGCCAATTTTCGACCAGGCTATGGTAGATGCNAGTGTTGGTTGCGATTTGTACCGACATCATTTGTCCATGCTCACTTGGGGCTCTAAACAGATCCGAAACATTGCCAATCAAAACGTGAAAAAAATCACTCGTTCATCACGATTTGAAGTGATGCATCAAGCAAGAAAAGAGGCTTATGGCCGAATATCTTCGATCATGCGTCGTGTATCTCCATCACTCCAATGGCTCAATGATAGTCGCTTAGTATTGCGAAAACTTCCAGAAATCGATGAGGCTAATCCCACAATCGTTGTGTGTGGAGCCCCAAATGTTGGGAAATCGGCATTCATTAGTTCACTTTCAAGTGGAAATATGGAAGTCAATCACTATCCTTTCACTACAAAACAACTTCACGTCGGGCATTTTGAGCACAGNCGTATTCCATATCAAATGGTCGACACACCAGGACTTTTGGACCGTACCATGGATGAGCGAAATGAAATTGAGATGCAAGCCATCGCAGCTATCAGTCATATTGGCTCGGTTTGTTTATTCGTTATTGACGCAACCGAAGACTGTGGTTTGTCTATAGAACAGCAGATGAATCTAAGAGAAGAGGTGAAGGAATTGCTTGGTGATGTTTCGATGTTAACCATTATTTCAAAGGCAGATTTAATTGAACCCCAACCTGAAAATTGGNATGCAGTCAAACAAGAAGAATCCGATTGGGATGGAGAGGGTGAGCCTGAATTATCAATGCTTGAGGGAATGGATGGTTTCTCTTCCATGTCAACACTTGAACAAGTTGGTGTGACCTCGGTACGCCTTGAATTAATNCGCCGGTGTCTTGCTGTTCGAATCGATGACCCGATGCAATTGCCATCAGGCTGGCATCGAAGAGATTTAGAATAAGAGTTCAGTATTTTTCCCAGCGAAGCCAGACATCTCCAGAGTTGGGTTTCCGATACCAATCCACCGGGTCATCTTCGGGCCANNTGATGTATTCATAGCCATCCTTGCCAACAGTGCCTGTAATACCAGGATGAGGTACGTCAGAGGGNGATTCGCGCANGGTNGCATAGGCTAAATCCGGGACTTCCTTTTCTTCAGGNTCNACATGATGNTCAATTGCAGTGTGACCNCGAAGCANNTCTTGTTGNTGTTCAAGGATNTTTCTTAACAGAAGTGAGTGTGTGATTTTGAGNCTATTGCNAGCAATATGATCATTAATTTCTTCTTCATANAATTCAAGTTCNGCTAAATCNTTNGATTCTTCGATATCAATCTTCATTCTGTTNAATCTTCNNCGCTTTGAAAGAAGNAAGTAAATNGTNATTGGAGCNATCAATAANGGNGCNAGGAANTCAGAAGATAACAGNNTNAAGAANGCNCCAAANGATAATTCCACACCTTCTGGATCATANTGCGTCGAGAATCCATCTCCNGGAAGATAGTAGACGCCTCCNCCATANTGATTCANNGGNTCATCNGCNTCNTCANANNNNTCNNTNCCNCNNTCTTCTTCNANNNTNTCNGGAAATCCATCATTATCATCNTCNTCATCAAATACATCCGGAATACCATCTTTGTCGTTGTCTTTCGGGACACTTGTCGCATTGAATGGGTCTGTCATTGGGTCCATTTGATATTCCCACGTATTGAAAATACCATCACCATCTGCATCCGGATCCAACATGTCAGGGATGCCATCTCCATCCATGTCTCTGCATCCATTCATGGAAATATTGCTTGAACCATTTTGGCTTGGACAATCATCGCTGAATGCAAGACCTGGCTGGTCTGTGAACATATCCCCATCACCATCCGACCAAGCTTTTGTCTCATTTGGCCATATATCTTCTATATCAGCCCAGCCATCACCATCTGAATCGATGCATCCAATGCCGATACCCAATGATGCATTGCCTTGTTCCTCAGCACAGTAATCACTGTTATCTCCCAGACCATCTTCATCGGAGTCATTCCACTCAAATGGATCGTTAGCAAACCTGTCTAAGGAATCTCCATATCCATCACGGTCAGAATCAGGACATCCAATTGGAATTGTAGA
>PABV01000036.1 GCA_002699425.1 Methanobacteriota archaeon | reverse complement strand
GTCTGCTCCACACCATCCTTTTGTACATGGATTTTTGATGCCAGGTCAAATTGACGGTCACAATAGTACATTGGATTACTTTAGCCAAAAATTTGGTGCAATACCTGTAAATTGGTTCTGGGAAGAATGGAATCCGAACTATTTTAGAGATAGAAATCATCTAGGTGATTTAGGCCGAGAATATTACTGTGAAAGGATTTCTGAGGAAATCAGAATAAACATGGAGTAAGTTAGGATGAATTTTGTAACCTATTCGTATTATCTCTATTTTCTGCCAGCGGTAATACTGCTCACTTTCGGATTGACCTCAAAACGCCGAAAGAAGCAAATCCTCGTTCTTGTTTCAATGAGTTATCTCTTCTTTTGGCTGGCATCTGGTTGGCATTTACTGTTATTGCTCCTATCTACTTGTATTGATTGGACCGCAGGAAAACAAATCTCAAAATCAGATGAGGTGAAAATCAGAAAAAGATGGTTGCTACTGAGCCTTATCATCAATCTTGGGTTGCTTGCAACGTTCAAATATCTGGATTTCATTATCGAAACATTGAACTTTTTTTCTTTCCAGATTTTAGAAAATAAAGCAATGCATGCACCGGGGCTATTACTTCCAGTGGGTATTTCATTCTACACATTTCAAACCATGTCATATACCATCGATATTTACAGAGATAAACAAAAGCCGTATGACTCCTTTCTTGATTTTGCCTGTTATGCTGCATTTTTCCCACAATTGGTTGCAGGACCAATTGTCCGTTCAGATCACTTCCATGAGGAGATTACCCAACCACTAAAATTACAATCTCACACATTTCGTTTAGGAATTACGCTCATCATTTATGGATTAGCGAAAAAACTAGTCATAGCCGATAATCTTGCAATACATGCCAATGAAGTGTTTCAAGAAGGGGAGCATCTCTCGAATATTGGCTTAATATGGTGGGCTACACTCTGTTTTGGCATTCAGATTTATTGCGATTTTTCAGCTTACACAGACATTGCAATTGGTTCTGCCCATCTTATCGGAATCAAACTACCCGAAAACTTCCAAACTCCATACGCTGCCAAAAACCCTCAAGATTTTTGGCGTAGATGGCACATTTCATTGTCAACCTGGCTTAGAGACTATTTGTACATCCCATTAGGGGGTTCAAAAAATGGGAATAAGATTCTCATCTTTGCTTTGATGATGACCATGGTTTTAGGTGGTTTATGGCATGGAGCATCGTGGAATTTTGTGCTTTGGGGATTTGTTCATGGTTTGTTATTGATCATTCACCGATTTGGAAGAAATCTGTCTTTCATTCGAAACTTCTTCCAAAATTCTGGATTTGTTGGAGTATTCATTTCGTGGTTCATTACACAAATATTGGTTTTTTTCACATGGCTGATATTCAGAATCGAAGATACAAGTGTTCTTTTGCATTCAATGAAGACTTTTTTCGGCATAGGGGGTCATTTCGATATTAAAGAAATGTATGCAGTCCTGCCTGAAATAAAATTACTCACATTCTTTATTGCCTTTGGATTCATTATCTTGCATGGGCTTAGTGGGAAAGTAGGAATGGCGAAATATTGGATTGCAAAGCAAGGTCCGATTTTGTGGGGAGTGATTTGTGGACTGCTCTTATCCCTAATGATTTATCTTCGCCCAGCCGAAATTGTAGAATTCATCTATTTCCGATTCTGAGAGGGAAAGAACATGGAAAAAAAAGATGATATAATTATATCAACAATCATATGTTTTGTCTTCCTGCTCTTATTTTCCCAGATAATTGAAGAAAAAATAATCAAGCCAAGATTATATGATGGCACCATAAATCGTTTAGGTAGGTATTCATTCACTATTGATGCATATGATTACATATCTGAAAATTATGAAAATTATATCATTGCAATTGGTAGTTCGAGGATGAGAGAAATTTATGATGGAATATCATTAAAGGAAAATAGTAGTTACGGGATTGATTTTTTCAACTTAGCATATGGGATGGATTTACCAATAATACGTATGATTGAGGTTGATAATTTAATCGAAATAAAACCGAGATTAGTTATTCTTGAAGTAGGCCCTAGTACATTCAGTGAATTTAACGAAGACGTATGGTATTATAATCGAACAATAGAATTCATGTCTCATATGATCAGTATGAATCCAAGATTAACTTCGCCTGATTGGGTGAATTTGCTTTCCGAAAAAGAAAAAGAGATTTTACCGCTAAATTATTTTGATGCAAAAAACCATCATGCAAATTACGGCATAAAATCTATTGAAACATCACTTGAATATTACCTCAATGGTACAGATAAACCATTCTCGTGTTCTTATCCGGGGGGACATGTACGATGTGTTCCCATGGAAGGAAAACAACAAGGGGATTACGACAAATATATCCGTTATCCATCCCAATTGCCAAATGTACTCGAGGGTGTAAAAAAGAATGGCACAATAATTAACTCAAATGGAAACCCATATGCAATGAGTTTAGAAAAATATTATGGAGAATATCTTGATGGTAGGATTACGAATCCTTATCACAACCCAGAGGGTGTCAAAAATCTGAATCATCTGGCTCTTGATTATATGATAAATAAATTTCAGAAACACAATATTGACGTTTTGTTAGTTGGATTTCCATACAATCCTGTTTTACTAGACAGGCTTGAAGATGGAAAATGGGATTATGTAAACGAAAGTATACAAGAATATTCAAATTTCTCAAACGTGTATATTCAGGATATGACGTGGGACAACTCTTGGAACGATGACCACTTCAGTGATTTAGCACATGCCTCCAGAGAGGGTGAACTATACTTCACTTCAAGAATCTATCCTATCATCGATGAAATCATGAAAACGAAGATTTAGTGTAAATTCAGTACAAATGATTAAACCAGTGATTCATTTAGATAAATTGTAAGGTTACCTTACTGGTGCTTCAATGAAATATCAACTAAAATGTCTTAAAACGAATACGTTAATCAAAGATGATTACACACTTCACTACTCGGATAACGCTCTCCTCCGAACAGAATATAGTCAAATGCTTGATGATAACAAAAATATTGGAGTTTGGAAATATCATTCTTGGCTTCCTGTTTCTGGTGTCAGTAAGTATATTGCTGGTTCAATAACATACAAAGCCACAAAATTTGGCTCAGAACTAGGATTAAACAATTTGTGGGTCAGTTTCCATGGCTACTGGCCAGAAAAGGGGGGGTTGTGTCCAACTGGTAGTTTCAAAGATATGGAAGCAGTTCCTACTATCCAACGGTTAATCGATTACGATGGAAAGGGCCTAATCTGTGCGAGTGCAGGAAATACTGCAAGGGCTTTTACACATTTTTGCGGGTTAGCAGATATCCCTCTCATTGTTATAGTAGGGAAAGATCATGCTAAACGAATATGGGCTAGACCAGAGAACCCATTGAATTCGGTTAAGCTTGTGGTTATCAAGGATGGAGATTATAGCGATGCGAAGTGGGTTGCTAAAAAATTGGCATCGCAGCTTGTGGGGTGGCAGCTTGAGGGTGGCGTTCACAACGTAGCGAGACGGGACGGAATTGGTACACTCATAATAAATGCTGCTCAAGAAATGCAACGTTTACCAGACCACTATTTTCAAGGGGTAGGTGGGGGCCCTGGTCCAATCGGAGTTAACGAAATGGCCGAACGATTAATTGAGGCAAAAATGTTTGACGGCCCCGTCCCAAAACAGCATCTTTCCCAAAACTTAGAGCATCGTCCAATTCACAATGCATGGAAGGATAGAAGAAACGAACTAAGTGATGAGGATTTTCCATCTCACGATGTTAAGGTATATTCTGATTATCTAATGAATACTGCCCCTGCATACAGCATTATCGGAGGAGTATATGACATATTGAACAAATCAAATGGCGAGACATATGCCATCACAGAAAAAGAGGCGATTGCCGCAAAGAATCTATTCGAATCCATAGAAGGAATCGATATCATGACCCCTTCTGCTGTCAGTACAGCCAGTGTTATCAAAGCGATAGAACTCGGAAACGTGAAGAAAGAGGATTATGTCCTTCTCAACATAAGCGGAGGAGGAGTTGCTCGTTTATCTGCCGAACAAGAACTAAAACAAGCAGAACCTTGGATTCTTGTTGATCGAGAGGCTGCTGTTCAAACAATAATTGGAAAGTTAACAAAATCCTAGTTTTGTCCTTCTCTTCCAGCATCAAACATCTCTTTGAGACTTCCATCTTGAAGCATCTCTAAGACAATATCTGAGCCACCAATCAATTCTCCATGAACGAATATCTGAGGCATGGTAGGAAAATCAGACCAACCACAAATGGAAGGGATGGCTTTTGGGTCGGAGAGCACATTAACAGAAGCGAACGGTTCACCAAATGACTGCATGGCTTGAGCCGCTCGATTTGAAAATCCACATTGTGCATTCTCTGGTGTTCCTTTCATGAACAATACGAGGGCGTGTTCATCGACGATTGCTTGTAATTCTTCTGAGGTCCAGTTCATTTTCTTCACTCCTTATTTTGATGTTTTTGAATCCGCTTGATATGGATTCCGGTTCCGCCAGCATGTGGATGAAAAACTGTATCTCCTGCTGTTTGTGCTTGCTGTGGCGTCATGCATTTCAAGTCAATTGCATGAATCGGGGACGGAATGTAATCTCTGAAATGATTTAAAATCAGTTTCTGACGCTGAAGTGGGCGCATAGAAGAGAATGATTCATCGATAATTCGAATATGAAAATGGTCTTGTGTCCCATTTAAATCGATTGCCTCAACATCACTGTTGGGAAGAATTGAGCGTATCTCTTCTTCCAGCCATTCTGTACTCGGCATGTGCTCACCAGAGTATCCGAGAAGCGCTTGGGCTTTCAACCATTGGCTTGTAAGCGTGACATGCGCCGACCAGAACTCAACCGAGATTCTGGATGGCTCATCGGGGTTGATCTCCTTGTTGTTTTTCTTGGTTTGATTGGACAGGTTTTCTTATCACGTAGTTTACTTTCTACTGATTATGGCTTGTTGATAATTTTATTGGATGCCTTTGCTACCATCTTTATTTTAATCGATGCAGGTCTACCGACTTTACTCAATAGAGATGGGCCAAAAGCCCCAGGGATGGCTCGAACGGCAGCACATAGGATTTTGAAATTACAGGCGATCATCGCTCTACCTTTCATCATCATCGCATTTATCGGCTCTACCGTCATTTGGGGAGATTTGCCGATAGGTCTGCTCAGTATATGTGCAGCCATCACTTTGATGCATGTCGCCAGTTATCCACATAGAAGTTTACTGAGGTGTTTGGGAGAAGCCCGACTTGAAGCGGTGACCAAATTACTTGAAAGAACGGTAACAACCTGTCTGTATGGATGTCTGATGGTTTTTGAGGTCAATGAAATCCAATGGTGGGCTCTTGCATTTTTCATCGGAGCGATGCTTGGGCTTATTTCCGCGGTTATTTTTGGAGAGAGGGTTGGAAAGAGCAATCAAGGAGAGGGGGTTTTACCCGAACTTTGGAATTCGAACAAGACTTTGTTGATGGGGGCGCTACCCTTTGCGGTGACGCTAGGAGTATTACCATACGTAACCAAACTTGAAAAGTTTCTACTTTCGTACTATCATTCCTATGAAGACGTGGCGTTATTTCATGTTGCTCAATTGGCGTGGTTGGCTGGATTGCTGGTTCCACAAGGAGTGAGGGCTGCCTTGCTTCCAGTTTTAGGGGAGGCGAGAACACAAGAACAAGTGATTGCTCGAATGTCCAAGGCCCAATTACTTGGTTTTATTTTACTACCATTGGGATTATTTTTTGGTCACATATTAGTTTCAAATCTCATTCCATTAGCATTTTCAACTAACTATGTTCAAGCAGTTGAAATTTTTGACATCTTATTGGCAGGATGGGCACTTACATTGCTTGCTGTCCCTTGGTACGTGGGATTGCAAGCCGGACCTCACCCTTGGCGTTTCACTGGACTTTTAGGTCTGGTTGTACTATCGGCGTTCGTTTCTGGAATTATCTTGATTCCTCAATATGGAGTTACTGGGGCCGCATGGGCATCGGTTTGTGGCTCATTTGTCATGTTCTATGCTTCTCGATGGATGAATCGTACTAAATTGCCTCAACAAATTTGGTTGGACATCTCAGCGCTAACATGTCTCGTCACTGGGTATTTTCTCTCTACGGGTAGTAGATGGGCATGGATTGGGCTCATTACAATGATTCCAGCAAGTCTTTCCATCGCAGAGATACGTCATCAAATGAAAATTTCTGAGGAAGAGTAATTTCTTGTCCATCTCTCAATATTTCTTCAATTCCATCTGCAAGTGCTTTTGGGGTTGCATCGTAGGCTTTTCCCAACCATTCCGATATATCACCCACATCTACCGAAACAACAGGACACCCACAACTGACTGCCTCTTTTGCTACAAGAGGCCCTCCCTCTCTTGTTGAGGTTATCAGCGTAACATCAGCAGTAACCATGCGATCCCATACCACTGACCTTGGTTGTTTTTTCAAAACCGTTAATCCAACTTGCCAGCCTCTACTTTCTAATTCTTGGCCGGTTTTCAAGCAAAGAAGATGGTTTTTCTCTGGCCTGCGTGGATCAGCGGGAAATAATAATTCAATGCGGTCGTTTCTCCAATCACCTTTCCATTTTCTCAACGGTTGTTGCCACTCAGTACCAACAGAAACGTGACATGGTATGACCCTCATATCCTGTCTTTGGAGTCTATGAGAGACGGCTATGACCTCATGAGACTGCTTCATTAGTAGGTCAATGTGCTTTTTGAGCCAATTTTTTTGATATGCAACATCAATGTCATGTCCATGAATCACTGAAATGAGAGGGACTTTAAATCGGGAAGCGAGAAGACTTGCAAGTATTCCGGACGGCCAAAGAGTATGGGCAATAATGACATCTGGCTTCTCTACCCGGTGCTTTTTACTTACTCTTTTGATGCTGTTTTTTGTTAAACCTGGCCAATTTGGCCACTCAATATGACGAATAGTGGATACTTTTTGCCCTCCTATCTCATATGATTTAGGAGCGGTAGAGACGCCTTCCATCGTTGACCTCCTACTTTCTTGGAATTTGAACATCCGCGGTAGTACATGCAATACTTCAACCTCATGACCGAGACTTTTGAGGAGATGCACATGGTCTTGTACAAATATACCCCGCCCTGGGTTTTCTGGAAGTGGATACAAACGACTAACAAGAAGAATTCGCATTCCCATCACTGCAAGGCTGAATGAATAATGGCGAGATTCTCGGCAATAGTGCCATTGTCGTTAAACAATCCAGAACCAACGACGCAGTTTGTCACACCCCACTCTTGTAATTTGGCGATATTATGGGCTTTTACGCCTCCATCAATCTGGATTTGGACTTCTCTGCCCCCGTTCTTGACTTGATGATCTATTGCCCTGCGAAGTTCAATGACCTTTTTTTCTACCTGTGGGATAAAAGATTGGCCTCCAAAACCAGGATTNACGCTCATAATAAGAACAAGGTCAACCGCATGCAAAATTTCCAGTGCTGGCTCGATTGGGGTACCAGGGTTCAACACNACGCCAACACCACATCCACTTTCCCGAATTGCAGACACAAGACGATGTAAATGNGTGACTGCCTCCACATGAANNGTGAGGTGATTGCATCCTGCATCGATATATTGNTGATATGATGTTTCTGCATTTTCAATCATAAGATGTGCATCAAAGAATGGTTCTGGGCCGAGTGTTTGACGCAACTTAGCGATAACAGGAGGACCGAAAGTNAAGTTCGGCACAAAGTTTCCATCCATCACNTCAAGATGCAGCCAATCTAAGCCTGCATCAATGGCTTCTTGACAGGCATTCCCTAAATTCGATAAATCAGCGGTCAACACACTTGGCGCGATAATCAAAGCCTCACCGATTGGGGCCAAGATGATGGTATGAATGAGTCTTGTGTTTTACAAATGCTCATAATGCTCCTCCAACAGGAGACCTTGGTGCGCACATGGGTCAAGTGATTGCTGTTGGAGATGCTGAGTTCGATAATACGGTGAGCGAAAATGAGTGGACATTGGTCGATTTTTGGGCACCATGGTGTGGCCCATGCAAAGCATTAGGACCAGTNCTAGAAGCNGTTGCGAATGAACGAGAAATTACTATCGCCAAAGTAAATACAGATATGGATAGCATGAATGCAGCTAAACTCGGTGTCAGGGGGATTCCAGCAATGTTCCTTTTCCACAATGGAAAAATGGTTGATAGCAAGGTCGGGATGGTTCCAAAAACTGACNTGCTCAGATGGATTGATGGTCATATTACCGCTTGAATCAAATCAAACATGTTCCAGTTTGTTTCCCCGCTCGGTTGCAGGAGTTCCTACTTCCCTAAGTAAACGCTCCTTGAGGGCTTCGTGAATCCACATTCCATCGGCTCTTTCTGTGAGTANACCATGTTCAATCAGTGCTTTTGGAGGCGGACCATCCCATTGGCAGGCTCGGGCTAAATCTGACCAAGGAATTGGTTTAGTTGCGTGTGCAAGTGTCGCCAACAAT
This sequence comes from Methanobacteriota archaeon, assembly GCA_002699425.1. GTDB lineage: Archaea > Thermoplasmatota > Poseidoniia > Poseidoniales > Poseidoniaceae > MGIIa-K2. Next base: position 22,461 of record PABV01000036.1, on the reverse strand, counting down.
TCTTTCTCCATCTCCGGTAACACATTGATGATTTCTTCGTCCAAAAATCGAAACCAATCATGATGAGTCTCTAGTCCATACATTTCCATGAGCTCAAGAGCAAGAGGATGACCTCCTGTTGCCTCATGAATAGATTCAGGAGTTAATGAGGGTTTTACTTCTAAATTTTCTACCCAAGACTCAATGGCAGAAATGGATAGCCCTTTGAGTGACATTTCATGAACNAAGCCCCTTACATGCACATCTCTACGATCATAAATGTCGAGTTTTGTCCNAGAAATCATCATCAATCGCAAAGGAGCTTTTGTTGCAATATCCAGCAAGGTGCTCAAGAGTAATCTTGATTCGGGTAGAATGTGATGAACGTCATCGAGCACCAATAGCCAATAAGGAGGNGGGCCNCCTGAATTGTCATTAAACCGCTCTCTGATCACTTTGGCATCGGTNAGATACGCCAGAAGCCTTCGTCTCCATGCATCAATGTCAAAGTCNGCNCCAGGAGTTAGAGGAAGGGTGTCTATCAGATGATACGGGTCATGCTCATCATCGATTCCAAATCGATGTAAAAGGCTCACTGCTAAACCTAAATCTTTATCCCATACTTGGCANGGATACCAACAAACAGATAAATTGACATTTTTATCCATTTGATTACGCAACCAGTCTGCTACTAGTGTTGACTTCCCAATTCCTGCGATACCGTCAATCACCACACTTGGCGTACGATCTTCATACCAATTTTCAAGTGTATCCCACTCTTTTTCCCGACCCAGTACATCACGATTGTTTGGTGGTTGAAAATGGTAGGTAGCATGCGCTCCAGCAAGTAGCGTAAGTCTTCCCGGAGGAGGNCTTTCTCCTGCTTTTCTCTGCTTGATTGGTCCAAATCTGATATCTCCATAGGTCAAGACNCCNTCGTGTTGAGCATGCATCAAAACATCGAGTAGGGACAAATCTGCATTCAGNCGATTTGAAACTTGNTCTGCCNTCACTTCTANTAAAGTTCCAGATTCATCNCGAATGAGGANTTCCATTTGTTTCGCTTTGGCTTGTATTTCTTCAGCAAGATCTAATCCCGAAGGCGATAATTGCCACGTCTTTTGCCGTCTTTCCTCACCGAGGATTGCCCTCGTATGTTCTTCTANGTGGCNCTTTTTGAGCAAACTCTTCATCGCCCTCGAAACATTCGGTAAATGAAGAGCGCATGATTCAGAAATGCCTTTCCGAGTTAATGCTGCGGTCACCATATACCGATCAAATTGTTTTTGATGTTCGAGAAGATGCAACATAACTCGGTCGTTGACTGAGATATTGACCCTCGGTAAATCGGTGACCACAATTAACGCTCATCGGTTTTCTCATTCAAGGGTTTCCGTAATTATACTCAGAATAGGAACGAGGAATGAAAAATTTCGAACACATTATTATTTTTTGAAACATTCAGACAAAAGACCTTAAGTAAATAAGTAAAAGGCAAAGCATGCAACACTTCTTGAGGACAAGTTCTCGAGAAGCGATTTTCTTGATTTCCATAATGGTCATCAGTTTATTCGCAACAATTATCTCTGCATCAACTGATAACGATTCGGATGGCGTACTCAATGCTGATGATAATTGCCCATATGCACCTGGAACTTCTACAATCGACCGACAAGGTTGCCCAGATTATGATGGAGATGGCACTTCCGACATTAACGATGGATGGACTTCGATCAATCCCGGCTTTGCAATTGAGCATTCACTAACGTCATCCACCGACTTCTGGGATGTCGATCATTCACCTGACGGGGCATCTGTTATTTCTGGCGATGATAGCGGATACCTAAGAGTCCGAAATGCTACAACTGGNACTTTGATTGCTTCAATTCAAGCCTTTGGTGATGCCACTACGCAAGTGGCATGGTCAAATGACGGAAGGTTTGTAGCGGCCTCGACTGATGCTCAAGACACCGTGAAGATGTATTATGCGAGTAACCTCACTCAGATACACGGAGACATCTCGGCTGATGTAGGCGGTGGAGACGAAGTGAAAGATTTGGCATTTTCTCATGATGGGGAAATGTTGGCCATCGCTATTGGGAGATCTGGAAATGGCGGTACAAATGGCGTAGTTCGCGTTATCAACACCTCTGATGGAAGTGTGATGAATAATGCAAATCCAGGTAGTGAAGACCGATTTTACAGTGTTGCGTTTTCACCAAGCGGAACACACTTTGTTGCCGGTGGAAACGGAGAAGCATACATCGTTGAGACCTCAACATGGACGACCGTTGAAACATTGGGCACCCCTGCTGGAACCGTCAATGATGTTGCTTGGTCACCTGATGGAGAAAGAATATCTGTTTGTGAAGGATATACAACCGGTCAAGGCGGGTCTCGGTTACGAATTTACACTACCGATAATTGGGTAAACCCTCAAACTTGGACTTACTCAACCTCATGCCTTGCAACCGACTTTTCTCCCGATGGAAAACAAGTGGTATTCGGAGGAAGTTACTATACAACCGATGGGGCAAGAATGCGTGTTTATGACCTAGATTCTGGAAACAATATCGACACGCTCAGCCAGCCAAGGCCAAATAATTGTCAAGGCACTCAGGGCAATAATTGTGGCCGAACTTATGGAATTTCATGGTCGCCAGATGGTTCAAGAATTGCTCAAGCATTTGGAACCAATGACGAGGGTCTTTACATCTGGTTTGCTGATTTAGACCCTGATAATGATGGATGGAATACCTCGGACCAAGGAGACGGCCGCCAAGATGCATTTCCNGANGAAGGNACACAGTGGAATGATACCGATGGAGACGGATTTGGAGATAACGCAAGTGGGTTTGAACCCGATGCATGTCCGCTCGATTTTGGCACATCAACAGACGATGTCTTTGGATGCGAAGATAGCGATGGAGACGGGTGGTCGGATGATGGAGATGTCTTTCCTCAAGATCCCAAACAGTGGCTCGATTCAGATAATGACACCTATGGCGATAATTACTATTTTGATACAATATTAGGTTCTAATCTTCACTTTAATCAATCTGGCGATGCCTTTCCACTCAATCCATCGCAATGGAATGATACCGATGGAGACGATTATGGTGATAATTGGAACAACATTACACACCAAACCTACCGTCCCACCATTGACTGTCCAATGCCCGTCAACTGCTGGCCAGGGGAATATCTTCCTGATGCAACCGATGTTGATATTTTTCCAGTCGACCCTACACAATGGTCTGACTATGATGGAGATTGGTTTGGTGACCAACCGTTCCCAGCAACCAGAAGTGATGCCTGTGTTGAAGTATTCGGTTCATCATACGAAGATAGAGGAGGTTGCCTCGACAGTGACGGTGATGGCTGGTCGAATCCAAGCGTAGGGTGGGAGCCTAAGTACTCCATCGAATGTGAAGATTTCGCGGATGCTTTTCCTTTTGACAATACTCAGTGGTGTGATAGTGACGGAGATGGTTTTGGAGATAATCCACTTGGTAATCAATCAGATGATTGTGTAGGAGAATACGGGAAATCCTATCAAGATAATTTCGGTTGTCCTGATGACGATGGTGATGGCTGGTCAAATTATCCCGGTGATGCGTTTCCAAATGACCCTACACAGTGGAATGACTCTGATGGGGATGGAGGCAATTTCGCGAATGATGAAGTCTCTTCATGTGGAGATAATCAAACTGGGAACAACCCAGATTTTTTCCCAGGTGATGGAAGTCAATGTAAAGATACGGATGGTGATGGATACGGCGACAATAATGTACCAGGGGGAGATGCGTTTCCGTCTGATGGAACTCAGTGGAATGATACCGATGGAGACGGATTTGGAGATAATACATATGGACTTAATGGCGACTTTTGTCCTAATGACTATGCTCCAAATGTAGAGATTGAAGGAGCTAGAGGGTGCCCCGATACCGATGGTGATGGAGTCGTAGACATCTTAGATGGGCCTAATGGGTTATTCAAAGATGATTATTATCAGCAGAGTGATCGGGATAATGATGGATGGGGAGACAATCCCGGAAGAGAGAATAGTGATGATTGCGAAGATGAAAAGGGCACCTCATATCGCGTAAATCCCGCGACGGATACCAATCTCCAAGGTTGCCTCGATACCGATGGTGATGGATGGGCAGATGTAGAAGATTGGGACCCCGAAGACCCATTACAATGGAAAGATACCGACAAAGATGGATATGGAGATAATTATGGATATAATCTCACAGAAGTGTTTGATGAAAATTTGAATCTGACCTTAACTTTACGACAAGAATGGGGTGATGCATTCAAAGAACGTCCCGACCAATGGTCAGATGTTGATGGAGATGGATACGGAGGTAACTCTTCTGGGCTCTATGCAGATGCTTTTCCGAGAATAGAAAGCCAATGGGAAGATGCTGACGGAGACGGATATGGTGACAATTTTCAAGCGGGAGCGTTTCAGCCCGATGATTGTCTCACTGTGGAAGGTTATTCTTACATTGACGTATTTGGATGCCTTGACAGTGATGGAGATGGCGTCAGTGATTCAGAAGATCCATGTCCATATGACCCAGATATTAGNATCGGACTAAAATCAGAAGTTACTTGCATCATTACAAGTCCTNCAGATGAANTAAACAATCAAGCGAGTAGCCAATCTGATGGTCTCTTGAATGAAAATGCACTGATTGTCATTGGGGGCATCATTTCACTCATGCTTGCGCTTATTTTCATAGCAATGGTTGCTAAACAAGCAGGGAGGAGAAAACAAGTGAAATCAATGCGTCTAGAAGCCATGGTTAATGCTGAATTAGATGATGAATCCCAAAGACGTCAAGAATGGATTGACTATTATGTGGCTCAAGGAGACCTCNCAAAAGCAAGAGAACTTGGCTGGAATGANATGCAGGCGNGTCAAATGCAATCTCATCAAGAGCAAAACCTCCCTCAATGGAAAATTCATCAAATGCAAGAGGAGCAAGCCCAACAAGCAGCTATTCCAGATATGNTTTCNTTAGATAAGTTATGAGTTCNTCGCCTTCTTTTTTCTCGCTTGTTCTGCNAGATTATCATCAAATGAAAGAAATCCTAATTTCTCCCATGCTTCATCATCTTCCACCGCGTGAATGGCCTCATTCTTCTGTAATATTTGTTCAACTGTAAGCCATGTCGGGTTTTCCCCATCAGATAAGGGATACTGATGACCGGGAAGAACAACNGTCGTTGGTTCAATTTCAAGGAATAATAATTTCAGATATCTCAATGATTTCCTTTGCGCCTCTACAGAGCTACCAAAAAGATCAACTCGACCGCATCGGCCAAGGAAAAGACAATCTCCGGAAATAACGAGNCCTTCTCCAACAATGGTAACATGGCCTGGGGTGTGGCCGGGNGTTACGTGAATTTCAAAATTCAAATTTCCAAGANTTTGGGTTTTNGAAGCCCACAGATCATGGGTCCATTTTTTAGTTTCACCGCCACTCCATCCTCTCTCATACTCTCTTTCATGGATGAAAATTTCACAATCTGGCAAAGAATGTATTCCTTTCACATGATCCCAATGTGAGTGAGTGAGCCAAACCTGAGTCAATTCAATTTCTTCCTGCCGACAAAAATTAGCCCAAAAAATTCCATCAAAAGGATCTACAATACATGCTTTTCCCGATACTTTGCAAACAATTAGATGGTTCAAATTATCCCATTCACCCAACTGCTTCTGAAAAACTTTNACACGTTTATTTTCGAGGATTAATTCTGCCATTCTACCAATTCCATGCACCGTATTGCTTCTAAGGGATGAGCCTTATGCTCCCCCCATGCGGAGGCGAAGCACTTGGGGGATTTGTATCCTCAGTTTACTTGTGTTGCTTATGCCTCAAGTAACTGGAGATGAAGACTTACTTCAACTGAGTGTTTCGATTACCGAGCCCCCTCATGAAANNTATTACACCGCTGAAGATGTAGTCGCGATGGAGGTANACCTGCTTAATCAGGGTTCAACTGTATCAATAGAACACAACCCTTCTTGCATACTCTATCTAAAAGTTTACAATGATGACAATACAATACGTGATGATAGTAACGTTTGTAGAAATCAGATTCAAACAAAAGAGATAACCTCTGGAGATACGGAATCTCTCGGGTCAATTTCCTGGGATTTAAAGGATGAAAATAGCAACCTTGTGCCTAGTGGAACCTACCAAATTCAAGTTTGGCATGGTGGAACTTCATTATTTGAGGAAGTTTCAGTATTTTTACAGACGCAGAAAGAAATCCCTGACCAACTTGAATTATGGATGAATACCACCACTAAGGATGAAAGTATTGTCGCATATCAACCAGTGATCGTTTCTTTATCATTACACAATCCAACAAACGAACTCATGATTCTCTCCGATGCAGCCTGTCGAATTTCTGAATACCACAATACCCAACATCAACTACTGGATTCCTGTTTTCCTCAATCTCTTGTTTTACAACCATTTGAAGTAAGACCAATGCTGCAAAAAACTTACTCCTTTGAAGGGGGAGAAAATACGCTAGAATTTACTTTGGGTGATAGATTAATTTCGATATCTGAAATGTATGATGTNCAAACCCCTGAATTACTTGATGACGCTCATCCTTTGCAATTAGAATTCACAACTTCTATCATTGATACCACTGGAATGAAATTAGACGGCGAGGTTTCTCTCATCAATGAAGATACTGAAGATTTGACCGTTGAATTTTCAGATACGTGTATCCTCGATTCATGGCTTGTTGGCCCATTAGGAAATGTCATCTATGACTCCCTTTCATCTAGATCCTGCAATCCAACCATGATTCAGTATTCCCTTGAAGCCAATGGAGGCGCCCAGGCATTCCAACTCCCAGAAGTTCCTTTACACATGCCAGATAATTGCGGAATACCTGCGGGCGAGTACACACTCATCCTCTCGATGNATGCTCTTGGGATTTGGGAAACTTTTCCCATTGAATTAGATCAGGAAAGCGGCTCCCCATGTAATGATAATATCGTTATCGATTACAACATTGAGAATGATGACAACCTTGCAAATCTCATATACACAGCATCAACTCCACAAGATAGCACATTCTTCTGGTCAGAAAGTTGCAAAATTCAACTTCTGGATCTAACAATTCCTGACGAAGAAGTAGAATATCGGGTACCTTGCTTTGATGAACAAATCATTATGCATATGCCTGCAGGTCAAACATACTCATTGGAGAATTTCGCTCTTAAACCCAATGAGGGAGAAACTCTATGGAATCTGAACGTCATCGATAATTTCCCTGTCGAAGAAGCCAATCTTGTGTTTTATTGGCCTGTCCCTGAAGCCACTGAGGACTTGATNGAGGATATTCCTGAATCATTCATACCTGAATTGGGTACCATTCAAGGTTCATGGCAAGTATTGAGAGCAGGTGAAATGCCATGCTGGATACTTTCATCCACAAGTGGCAGTGCTTATGCTTTCAATCAAGCGNTTATCAGTAATTGGTCACCGATTGAAAATACCGAAGGTACCTACAACGTTGAATTTACTCAAAAGAATGCAGCATGCGCTGAATTTGATGTTCAAGGCGTAATCGTTACGGAGGTATTAGATGAAAAACAGGAGGTGATCATCGACGAGAATCCAAGTCAAGAGATCACAAATGCCGAAGTTGAAACAACTCAAGAAACCTTAGATCCAATGATTATTTTGGTATCGACAGCAACAACTGGCGGTATTCTTGGCCTTGTTGGGTTTGCGATTATGACAAATGAATCTTGGAGAATCCCACTTACTAGTGGAGGGTTGTGGTTCATGGGATTACTCGGTCGAACAAAAGAAACCACGGATGGCCGTTACCAGAGAGGAAGGTTGATGGGATATCTAACGGCAAACCCCGGGTGTCATTTCCGAGCCTTAATGCACGTGTTGGATATGTCGAATGGGCAAATAACTCATCACCTCAAAATACTTGAAAATGAATGTCGTATCTGGAGATTTAAGGATGGGAGGCTGGTTCGTTATTACCCCTATACCAGCGATCTTCACCCGGGTACCGATGAGGCAAATCTACCGCTTCCGTCCTTATCGCCTGATAAGAACAGCCTGCAAGGAAAAATCTTGAATATTCTTGAACTTGATGGTGAGTTGAACTTACACCCAACTCAATCTGAATTGGCAAAGAGGTTAGAAAAATCACAACAACTCATCAGCCATCATCTGAGAACGCTTCAAAAATATGGACTTATTGAGAAAGAAAAATCTGGATTAAAGAATAGATACAAACTCACCAAAGAAGCAGTCTTCTTACTTGATTCAACAGATTTTTAGATAGATGAATTCAAAATGAATTCATCTTTGGAAAGGTTCATCGCCAAGGTGTTACCATGAGTGAAGTGGAAAATCACGACCATGAAGTTTTTTGGCAAAAAAAGTGGGATGAGGCGAAANTTTTTTCAGCCAAAAAAGANGATTCAAAGCCTCCTTTTTACTGTCTCGAAATGTACCCCTACCCGTCTGGGAAGATGCATATGGGACATGTAAGAAATTATTCAATCGGTGATGCTATAGCCAGATACAAAAGGCTCATGGGCTTCAATGTACTCTATCCTATGGGATTTGATTCATTTGGTATGCCTGCCGAGAATGCAGCCATCGCAGAAGGNGGGGATCCTCAAAGTATCACAGAAAGAAACATGGCTTCGATTACAGAACAAATAAAGAGAATGGGATTCTCTTACGATTGGTCTCGCTTAATCAAAAGTCATGATCCCAATTATTACAAATGGAATCAGTGGTTCTTTCTAAAGTTTTTAGAAAAAGGACTTGCTTATCAAAGTCATGCTCCGGTAAATTGGTGTGGTGATTGCCAAACTGTTCTTGCCAATGAGCAGGTCAAAGCTGGCCGATGTTGGAGATGTAATGATCCNGTCATTCAAAAGGATATGAGTCAATGGTTTTTGGACATACCACAATATGCTCAAGAGTTGCTTGATGGTTTGGATACTATTGCTTTTCCAGAAAATGTGGCCGCCCTTCAAAGGGACTGGTTAGGAAAGTCAGAAGGTGTTGAAATCACATTTCAGATTGATGGGCATGGCGGGGAGATTTCAGTATTTACAACCCGTCCGGATACGCTTTTTGGAGTCACTTTTCTAACGCTCGCTCCTGAACATCCCATTGCNGAAGAATTGGTGAAAAATAGCCAATATGAGGCGGCGTGGAAAGACCTGTATGATGAAGTCTCAATCATGACTGAATTTGATCGTATTAAAAATATGAACAAGAAGAAGGGGGTTCCTCTCGGAGCATTTGCAATTCATCCACTCACTGGAGAGAAGATTCCAATTTGGGCTGGTAATTTCGTCATTGCATCGTATGGAACTGGTGCGGTGATGGCAGTACCAGGGCATGATGAGAGAGATTTTGATTTTGCTAACAGGTATGAGATCCCCATCAAAAGAGTGCTTGTGATGAATGAAAATGACCCCTCAGATAAGGAAATCAACAAAGCTGAAACCGATGATGGCTGGATGGTGAACTCACATGAAAGTAGATTTGATGGACTCTATGGACAAGAAGCAAGAGATGCAGTTAATTCAGCCTTAGAAGAGATAGGACTTGGGAAAAGACAGGTAAATTGGAAAATTCGACCATGGCTTATTAGCAGACAGAGATATTGGGGTACGCCAATTCCGATTGTTCACTGCGATAGTTGTGGTGCGGTTCCAGTTCCTGAAGAGGACTTACCTGTCACTTTACCAACTAATGTTGTNTTTGATGGAAAAGGAAACCCACTTGAGAAATCTGAATCCTTCGTAAATACCAGTTGCCCGAAATGTGGCCTACCTGCTCGAAGAGAAACAGATACTATGGATACGTTTGTCGATTCTTCTTGGTATTTTTTCAGATATACTGATGCAATGAACCAACATGAAGCATTCAATTATGATGTGGCAAATTATTGGATGAATGTGAACTTCTATTGNGGTGGAATTGAACATGCTCAGATGCATCTGATTTATGCTCGGTTTTGGACCAAAGCACTCAGGGATCTCGGTTTGCATTCTCTAGACGAGCCATTTCATGANTTNCTTTGCCAAGGAATGGTAAACAAATCCGCCCCGTGGTGTCACCAATGTGCTATTACGCTCCATGTCAGTAATCAATCTGGGATTTGTCCACAATGTGATTCTCCGCTTGGTGAACGATCTGCGAAAATGAGTAAGAGTTTAGGAAACACAGTTTCTCCAGAATTAATGATTGAGAAATTTGGAGCTGACACTATTCGTCTATTCATTCTCTTTGCCGCCAATCCAACTGCAGGCATGGACTGGTCAGATCAAGCCCTGGAGGCAAACTATAGACAAATGTTACAATTAAAAAATTGGCCAGAATCTATCTTTGCTTGGGAACATAAAATACATCAAATGGATGAATGGTTGCTGGCAAAATTTCGTCANCAGGTTCGTGAATGGAAAAGGGCCTGCGAAGGTTATGACCTTAGAAGGGCTGTGGAGATTTCGCACTTTGATTTGCCTAAGGTGTTCAATTGGTATCGTAGAAGAGGCGGAAGCAATCAAGAAATCGGCATGGAATTATTGAAGGCATGGACGCACATGATTTCAATTATAACTCCGCATTTAGCAGAAAATTGGTGGCAACAATTGAAACAGACTGGTCTTGTATCCGGAAGGGTTTTTGATTTTTCAGATGATAAGGCGGTGCAAGATCAAAACTTACTCGACCAAGAAAAATATATTCGCCAATTTCTTGAACAAGCAAGAAAAATTGCAAAAATCGCTTCTAAACACCTTGGAGGTGCGCCACAAAAAGCAACGATTGTTCCAGCTGAAACATGGAAGTCGAATCTCTCTCGCCATGCAATAGAGCATATNTCTTCTGGTTCGCCTGTGAAGACGTTTGTAACTATCATGGATTCCTCAATGCTTGATGATCAGATTGATGTCAAGGATGCAAAGATATTTTGGGGTAAAAAATTGATGAAGCAAGTTTTCAAATGGAATGATGAAGAAAAAAGAATGATTCAAGCATCTATTAATGAAACTTCAATACTCGAATCGTCTCAGAACTTCATCAAAGATGAATTAAATTTGAATGAACTTATTGTTGATAGATCACAAACCATAGAATCAAAGTCAATGCCTCTTTCACCATCTATCATCTATGGCTGAGGTTTTGTGTTTCTCAAATAGAGAATAAGTGCTACAATGATGACCAAAATGGAGAGAGAAAAAAGAATCATTGCTAACAAATTACTTTCTTCACCTGCTTCATTACTCGTTTCGTCTAACAAGATAAGATCTGGACAGCCATTTTCAGCCACCCGGATGCCTGAGATAGTACTTGGACAAAGGTCATCAGCATTATTGACACCGTCCCCATCATCATCTTTTTGCCAATTTGAACATCCCTCTATATCTACAATTTCGCCAATTTTTGTAAACGTGCAAACATCATTGAGGTCTAAGACTACATCGTTATCATCATCATCGTCCTCTGTTAGATCTTGACAACCGTCAGAATCGAAATCTGTGGTAGAGGAAGAAATCCAATCAAGCAGGCCTTGTGGACAACTGTCGTTTTCATCACTGATACCATCATTGTCATCATCAAAATCTTCTAATTGGTCATGACAGCCATCAAAATCAAAGTCATCAGATAATAAGCCGATGATTCCTTTTGCACAGAAATCAAACAAGTCCAAAACCCCATCATCATCATCATCATTGTCTAAAACCGTATCATTACACCCATCATTATCATGATCTGTAGATTGATTGGAATACCATGTAAAAGAGTCACTTGGGCACCTATCCTCTTCGTCGCCAACTCCATCTCCATCATCATCACCATCACAACCATCGCCAAGACCATCCCCATCAAAATCTGCTTGGCTTGGATTGTATTCAAGGGGGCAATTATCCATTTGATCGACATAGCCATCTTCATCTGTATCCGTATCAGAACATCCATCTCTATCCGCATCATTTTGTGGTGTTGAAACCCAACCTTGTGAGGCTTTAGGGCAAACATCATACACATCAATGATGCCATCATTATCATCATCATCATCCTCTTGACCAATATCGCGACAACCATCTGCATCGTTATCGGTAGTTGTGCTTGAGTACCACCCTTTATCGCTTGTGAGATTTGTTAAATTACTCCCACATGCATCAAATTCGTTCAAGATACCGTCTCCATCAAGGTCTAAATCACAATGATCTCCGATTCCATCTTCATCGTAATCTGTTTGATTTACATTTGGAACGCGATGACAGTTATCTAACACATCAGAAATACCGTCATAATCCATGTCTGAGGCATATTGCCAGAGGACAAAATCGAAATCCCCCCTCGAGTAGTTTAGAAAATTTTGNATTTCAAAAAAATCCGTATATACAAAGCCAACTATTGGCGCCTCATTCACCGAGAGTTCCATTTGAACCGAGANTATTTCGCCCGTATTTTCAAGAGGAGAAATCCATAGCCATTCAAAATTAGAATCCAGTTCCCCGATGAATCCATTATGGAGATATTCATCTCCATCAAAATCATCAATCGTGACATCATTATAAGTTAGATTTCCAGAATAATGACCTATGATTAGTGTTGAACCGCTCGATATTGGTTCAATGTCCGCAATAGATACCGAACCACTTCCTGACAAAGAGGCATGAGCAATGACATTTTCGTCTTGGTTGAATTTCAACAAAAGTGAATCTGACTGACCCAATGAAGTAAATATCTCTCCCTCTATTTCAATTTCCTCAGTGAACTGCAAGGAGATGATTAGTTCTTCATTCTCATCAAATTGGCATTGATTTGGCCAATCATACCCAACTCCACCAATTTGTTCAACCGATTTTAGATTCCCTGTTGATGAAAAAATAACCAAACCAACGTCGCTTCCACCNTAGGATGTCAATTCGATGGTTTCACTTATTTGAATCGGGTTAATGAATGAAAAAAGAATTGCCACGTCACCACTTTTTGAAACGCATTTTGTGTTAAATTCAAAAGAAAGTGTTGGAGTTTGGATTGAGAAAATCTGCAAAAAGCCGCTATCCGCCCCTACGGTTACAACATTGTAACCCTCAGTAGTGTATTCATCGTTGGCGTAAACAAGGGAACCTGAGTGTACGAAGGAGAATAAAATTTCATCTTGGGCATTGACTGATAATTCTCCCTGTTCAGGCCAACTCGATGTTGCTAAATCAACAGCCCAATACCATTCAACCCCTTCGGAGGAAAAGAGTCCGCTTGCCAAAAACATGCCGCCCCAATTCTCTCCAACATAAGCTGAAGTGAGGGTAATGGAATCTCCAATTTCTAGACTGCAAGTATCATTTTCAGGCATGATACAATATTGACCAAAAATCACAAAACTTCCGTTTGAAAATAATTCAATTCCATGAATGAAATCTCCGCCCGGGCTATCGAGCACAACCCCCTGCCCTGACCAATTTCCNTCGGAGTCAACTTCAATGACGAAGCCTGCTTCATTTTCATAAGTCGAATTATACCAAATGCCAAAATCAATATTTCCAAATAAAATTTCATCATAAAAATGTCCTACTGCGAGAGTTTTACCTTCTCTTGAAATAGCAAAATCTGAAATCTTATCTTCACTATTACCTCCTGCGGATACTGTCCATTCATTCGTTTGCCCTTCAGTAGAACTGGTGGTGAAAATGAGAAGAGATAACGCGAGCAACAAAACAAGAGTATATTGTTGACGCATGTTACTACGTAACCCTTTACATATTCAAACCATANCATATATTGTCAAGAAATTTGATTGAGGNCNGCCTTNTCCAATGANCATGAGCCAANGGAGGCAATATTGTGAAAACCTCCNACTATCANTTGAAGATGCTGAAAAAATTCGTTANTTNATNATGAANCCAAANCANTGGGTTGATTGGCATAGAGAAGCAACANGAATNTTCACNTCNGANCCTGAAAACTTCNCCATTGATCAAAAANTGAGTTTACAGACAACGAACAANGGTGCATTGNTAGAATCTCGTTGGNANGTCACANANATACGTTNTACNGACACATACTTTGAGATAGANTTNCTNTCAATTGGACAATACAGAATGGAAAAACCTGTNGGAGGNGGGGTCGANTCNCAAANAATTTGTTTTACCGTACTNACCTCAGANANNNGTGGTNTNGAGATAACATCTACNTGGCGATNTAAGGGNTGGGGGAAATTATTCAANAAGAANATACGACNAATCATNNAAATGCAAATTCGNCATNTNTTNGAAGANCTNCAAAACTANANAAAAAAAGGAAAATCCTCCGGTTTNTTCATGGAGCATGTCGNGATGAACCANCATGAGCAAGAATAANNCATCNCGNAAATTTGCTCAAAATAAAAAATATGGNGGNCCTCCGAAAAAGAGAACTNCANAANAGAGATGCNGNGTTTANNGAANCGTCNATNNCCAANGCTAACGATAGNTTTNAATTGNAAGAATTACCNATNGGAATNCCNAAAAATTTGGACAANATNTCTCATCATTCATTTNCTTGGNAAAATTCTCCNGTATCGATTGAANTTGANGCGCAAGTTGCAAGTTTGGTNATGAAAAAAGGTGAATTTGGATGGCTATCNGAGTCTCGTGTAAATGAGATNAGTCAATCNATTTCNGGNATGNATATNTCNATCGACCANTCNCTNTCATTGAGAAATGCACTCCTNCAACAAAAAACNGTATACGGNCACTACAANATGCAATCTCGNTCAAAAGCGATGTACAAATTGTANAAAGAAGGNATGACAATNATTNAATTATCAAAAAGATTTGACTTCCCACCAATGAATATATTCCGTGAGATCCTCAAAGAAAAGGGATGGTCAAAAAATAAAATTAAAGAGTCATTGAGGAACCCAGATCGGTTTTCACAAAGAGAAAGAAATGAGTTTACTGAAGCCGAGGCTGCCGATAGAGTAAGCAATGTTGATCAAAGCGAGACTCAAATAAGAGCTGACAAATTTGAGGACATCATTTCAGATTGGTTTGAAAGCCGTGGTGTAAATTTACGGCGCCAAGAAGAAATGGTCGCAGAACAAATGGCCGAACATGGTAGACCTGTGAATACCCCTGACGTTCTTTTCCTCGATCATGTAATGATCAATAACCAACCAATTGCATGGATAGATGCTAAACATTTTTACGGAGCAGATGTGAATTTTCAAAGAAAGAAAATGAAAAAACAGACTCTAAGATATGTTGAAACCTGGGGACAGGGCGCTATTATTTTTAGACATGGCTTTTCTGAAAACTTGCACCTTCCCGGTGTTGTCTTACTCGACCAAGGCCCACTCAATCTTGACTCATTGCATCAAAACTGATAATGTACCCAAACCGACATTTTGCAAACACTGAGATAATTGTTCAAGGTTTTGTTCCTGATGACCTAGACGCTTGGGCAAAATAATTGCAGATGTTCCAATCATACATAAATGCGGACTGTAATACTCATGAAGATTTTCTTTCTCAAGCTGAAGATTAATTTGGCTGAGAAGATCATTTCGGCCTGCATCTTCAAGCATTCCTGAATTTCGAGAAAAGTTATCCGCCTCTTCAAGCAATATCGGCCAAATTGATTTATCCCATTTATGTTGCGTTAGGCGTTGCATGGAAGTATCGCCTGCAGTCGAAATCTTTGCTTTCCAGCCTTTATGATCGATATATGTTGAAGTATGCTTTTCTTCTTGATTTTGCCAAATCAATAACCCCTTTTTTTGAATGCTGAATCCTTTTGCTTTACCAGGATATGGTGGAGCACCAGGAACTGTTCTTATTTCTACACCACCGGCCCAAATGCCAAGGACATCACCTAATCCCGCCGAATGTTGTCGCTCTATTCGGTGGGCTAAACGAGCAAGTACCCCAATTTCACCACAATCATAGCATTCTCCAAGTGCAATTGAGCAAGCTAACAAACCTGCTGCAGACATGCCGAATCCTTGAGATAATGGAAGGGAACATTCTACAGTAACCTCGTGATCTTTGGTTTTCTTGATTCTATGTGCACTCAAAAATGCTTCAATTAGTGAGGCATACATTGGTTTATTTCCATCAATTACTCCCCCTTCACTCGAAATAAGATGAATATGAAATTGTGGCTTTTCATCTGATGAATCAGATGTTTTTACAGTAACTTTTACGCCTTCTTCTAAGCATATCCCTGCTCCTGTTGAGCCTTGTCTACGAGGAAGTAATGATTGGTCTCTGATGGAAAAAAGTAAGGTCACATGACCTCCAATACTGACGCAAGCCTCTGGCATGACGTCAAATCCATTTCATAGTTGAAGACGGTTGCGATACTCACTTCATTGCAAGATTGATATCTTCTTGAATAGTGTTGAACCGACCTGCAAGCTCTTTGCAGGCTTGATTGAAGATTTCCGCAGGTTCAAGAGAACCATCACTATCGTAGGTTAATACAAATTCTCCAGGCATTTCTTCAAGGGTAATTGCATTTGCAAATTCATCTTCTCTACCGGTTCCGTAACCTACTTGATGCATTGCTTTTTGCAAATCGATGACATCGTTGATGTTCTCACAAGCTTTGTTCTTAAACAAGGATGAATCGATTGATTTACCTGATTTGGAGGTAAGGTTGAGGTCAAACAAAACTTTAGCCTTTTTCGCATTATTGAGAACTGCTTTCATTCTTGGTTCAAATGCAACGGCCGCGGCTGGGTTCCACTTTGCATGGTCACGTCCTCTTCCTAGAGAAGCGTAAGCGTAAAACTCCAAAAATTGGCCTGAGGAGAGTGATGTAAGTGGAATTTTTGCATGTTCTTCTCTAATCTGTAACTTGGTTTCTCCTAAGACGTTCATGTCTCCAGCGTATACAGTAACGCTCTCTGAATCAGACGGCCCTCTAATCGAACAGTGGTAGATAATCTCTGATTGTGGGCTTCCCCACTCTTCTTCAGGTTTATTTGCGTTATTTGGATCGTCTTGAGGAAATAGAAACTCATCGAGGTATGTTGGAATAGGGATCATCGCAAGACGATGGGCTAACATTTCGTCGGGAAGAACATTCACAGACTCCAAGATTTTTCCATCCTCTTCGATTATGCCCTGCTCAAATCGAACTTTGGTGATGGCCATTTTTGGAACATCTGAAAGGATAGTTCGGCGTATTGAATTCACTTCAGAAGCGTTTGCATCTGTAATATGGATTCTAATTCGGTTATTTTTAGGCCATCCATCAACGATTTTTGCCTTCATACTATCTCCTCCTCAAACTCTTCGGCCCCTGCGGCCACCTTTTGCTTTTGTACCATCGTGTGCAATTGGGGTAACGTCCTCTATTCGTGTGATGACCATTCCCGCTCTTGTGAGTGCTCGAATTGCAGCTTGCGCTCCCGGACCAGTATTATTTGATTTATTTCCTCCCGGTCCACGGTATTTGATGATCACTTGGGTGAATTCTTTTTCTTTCAGTTGGTCTGCCATTTTTTCAGCAGCCCGTGTGGCTGCGAATTGCCCACCGCTATCTTTACTGGATTTGACAACTTGACCACCAGAGCATGTAGCGATGGTTTCTGCACCAGTTAAATCCGTAGCCGTCAACAAAATGTTGTTGTAAGAGGAGTAAATGTTAATGATTGCTTTCCGAGTCATCACGCATCATCTCCAGGAATCGTATCTTCGGCAGCAGGTGCATCACCTGCAGCCTCCGCTACTACTTCTGCATCTGACGAGGCGTATTCGGGGTCCACTTCTTCGGCGGCATATTCAGCGTTTGAGCGCATGCCCTCGATGGTCTGACGAATAACGTGATTTTCATCATTGAGTGGGCTTCTGGGATGGTATTGGATGATGTCTTCTTCATCACGATTCACAGCATATGAAGGGATAGTCACTCTTTGGTCTCCAACACAGATGTGACCATGCACAACCAATTGCCGCGCTTCCCTTAAGGATGATGCGAGGCCTTTGTAGTAAACTTGCGCTTGTAATCTCCGATTAAGAACATCCTCGACACTGAGTTTGAGAATGTCGTCAAGAATAGCGTCAGAGGTAATCAAACCCTTTCGGAATAGTGAGGTCAAGAGACTGTCTTTTTCCCGCATCCAGTGGCCTTCGGCAGTATCAACTCTTCCAATGAGTTTCATGGCTTGTTGCCTGTGTCTTCGGAGTTGGCTTTTTGCCTTCCATATTTCTTTCATGCCCCCGATTCTTTTCAAACCGTGGTTCGCTTTGAGTGCATGTTCTTCTTCAATTCTTTGAGCCTTCCATGGATGGGAGGGCGTATCATACTTCGGTCGAGAAAATTTTGGATGTCCCATGTTAATGCCTCATCACTTCTTTCTTTGCACACCAAGTGCTAAACCAAACCGTCCATTCGAACGGCCACGTTGTCCTCTTACTTTATGGCCTCCAGCGTGTCGAATACCGCGGTAGCTCTTAATCGACCGGAGACGAGAAATATCGTCGTCAAAGACCATACGTAAATCTTGACCAATAAGGTGTAATTCATCTCCACTTTCTGGATCCCTTTGCCGGTTCAGCATCCACTCTGGGACGTTTTGGTTATATGATTCCAACGTTTCCCTAAGCGCTTCTTGTTGTTCTTTAGATAGAGACCCTGCAAGGGTAGAAGGTGCAATGTTTACTTGATGGCAAATTTGAATGGCCGTTCGATTTCCAACACCACGAATTGATGTGAGTGCGGTCTTGAGTGCTTTAAGGCCGTCAATGTCAGTATTCGCCACACGAATGAGGTAAGAGAAGTCTTCTCCTAGTTCTTCTTCCTTTGCCATTTCATACCCTCGGAGCACACAAACTAATGTCGAGCGGCTTTGCGACTCGCCTCCCATATATCAAAACCGCGATACAGAAAAAATATAAAATCGTCAAGAAAAATTGATTTCTTTATGCACAAAGATAGATTATTCCAGCTTCGTCCGCCCAAAGAAAACCTTCTTTCTTCATCTTTTTCTCCAAATTCAATGTAAGGAATCTTTGTATTTTTTGTTGCTTTTCTGGTGGCAAAGAAAAGCGTAAAGTAATTTTACCAATTCTATGATTTTTCATTGCCGCAAGCCATATTTCCAGATTTTGTTCGTCGAATTCATTAGTTAATTTCTCAATCACAATTCCAGTGGATTGAATGAGAGATTGGCCCGAATCATATGCATAGTTGAGCGGACGTTGGTGAAGTATGATTGGGCGTCTACCAGAATCAATAACCCAATTCCAATTATCATTTGGTAGAACTTGTTGAATCCATTGTTCAGCAAGGCCTGATGCAACCAAGGCAGCATCGAGTATGGTCAAATAATGGCCCTTGGGCAAATCACCCTGAAGTCGCTCCCGTTGACTTGGGTCTATCCGAACCCCTCGAATGGTTTCCAAACCTTGGTGCTCAGCAAATGGAATCCTAACAAACCGATGAGGTGATTGTTCTGCAGCCAAACCCAGCCAAAGGGCAAGACGATCTACACGCCCCTGGCCTCTGGAAACCCATTCCCAGGTTTTTTCTATCCCCGGGAAATACCGTTCAACAATTGATTCAACTTCTGTTCTTTGATCATCCAAAAGTCGTGGAGACAAATCCAACATTATCGCGGGCTTCCCTTGGAAATATGGTTTCCATGCTTCAAGGATTTCATCAAGGCTAGGCGCCATTTCTTCAAGGGAATGTGTTCTCGAATTTTCAGGTCGTGCGGGGTCGAGATGAAGAAAACTTACAACCAAATCCTCACCCATCAGTTTTTCCAAATCTTCTGGCTTGCGCCCGTCTCCGACATATAGGGCCCACTCATTGTGATAAGTACATTGAGAAAAAACACCTGCCAAATTTTTTACAGCATGCTGTCCTGTTGATTCTGAAAGTTCTATCCCTATGCATGATTTATCTAACTCGGATGCAAATGCTGCTAATTGAATCCCACTTCCGCAAGCAGGATCGACAATCAAGCCCTTTGGAAGTGATTTATAGCCAAGCTCTTGGGCTCTGATCAGAGCAATTTTCCAAGGTGTTGCCAAACGAGATGCGCCTGCTGCATAGGTAAGCATGTCTTCTACTGAGGAATCTAATGGGGGAGTTTGTATAGGCAAAACTTCTCGCAAAAAAAGCACCTATCCGCTGATATCACTGCGAGAAAGAAGGCTTTCAAAGGCAATTCCCGCCGCCTCGAATGCCTCTGCGCCTCCTTCTTCTCTATCAACAATCGAAATAACTCCCACTACCTCACAAGCAGTGCTATCTTGAATTTTTTGAACGGCCTTAATCGCAGAACCTCCAGTCGTAGTTACATCTTCGAGAATAATGACTCGACCCCCCTCTCTCAAAGCAACACCTTCAACTCCTGGTGGATTATTTGTTTTTCTTCCTCCTCTTCCCTTATCCGATTTCCTGATCATGAACCCCTGCCTCGATTTATTGCCGTTTTCCGTGACAACTATAGCAGTCAAAGGAACTGCTCCCAGTTCCAAGCCACCGACATAATCACACTGTATTTGGTCCAACCTTTCGTTGATTAGCGAACCGATAAGGCGAGCAGAGTCAGGATGCATCATCACCGGTTTTAAGTCGAAAAACCACCGGCTTTTCCTCCCACTGGCAAGCGTAAATGCCTCATCATGACCTCCGTCAAGAAAGGCCAATGAGTGAACAAAGTCTCTTAATTCCTTCCAAGAAGGCTTCTCCCTCATGGATTGATGAACGGTCATGAGTGCTGCTTTTGGAACAACATCAATAATCATTGCTCAATAATACCGACAAGGAAGCCCTCATAAATCGTCGCCGACGAGATATGTGTGAACGCCATGGCTGAGAAAGACATTGTCATGGATGATGCTACTCTACAGAAACAGTTAGATGACTATCAAATGCGCCTCGATGAGGAAACAGAGATTCTCTACAAGTTAGGAGAGCAAGCCCGAAAACAAGGATTAGATCACCAAGATTTTGTTGAAATACCGAGAGCGGCAGACTTAGCAAGCCGGACAGAGAAACTGTTAGTAGATCATCTTGAAGGTTTATCGATCGCTGATGAGATTCGAACTATGCTCTCAGAATTTGACCGAGAAGTGACTTCCATTCAGATGGCGCAGCATGTAGCAATTCAATGCAGAGAAAACGGGCATCATTTACAGAAATGCATCGATGTGGGCCTAAGAGTAGGGCTTGCCATTCTTACCGAAGCGGTTCTTGTCGCACCCCTGGAAGGAATTAGCGAAGTTAAATTACTGTCCAACATTGACGGGAGTCCGTTTGTGTCTGTACATTTCGCAGGCCCAATTCGAGCCGCTGGTGGTACGGCCCAAGCACTCGCTGTTCTGATTGCCGATATGATTCGAAGAAAACTTGATGTAAGCCCATATCAGCCTACACAACCCGAAATAGAAAGAGTAAAGGAAGAGTTTGCCCTATTTCGTGGGAATTTACAATATCGACCGACACCAAATGAGATCGAAGAGATTGTACGTGCATGCCCTATAATGATAAACGGAGAATCTACTGAATCGATTGAATGTGCAGGTTATGGTCGAGTGAGAAATATTGACGATACTCGAATTCGAGGGGGCGTATTACTGGTCATTGGAGAAGGGATGTGCCTAAAGGCTCCAAAAATTCGAAAGCATACTGAACGGATGAAAGTACCTGGTTGGGAATTTATTTCATCATTTGCATCTCGAAACAAAAAGGGTGATGGCGAACAGCAAGGTTTCCAATCGAAATTGGTAAAGCCAAATGACAAATTTATGAAAGATATCATTGCTGGTCGCCCTGTTTTCGGAAACCCTTCCGAACCCGGTGGTTTCAGATTACGATACGGCAGAGCGAGACCTTCAGGATTAGCCGCTGGTTCATGTAATCCTGCAACGATGGCTGTACTGAATGATTTTATCACAATTGGTACTCAAATGAAAATTGAACGACCTGGGAAGGCGTGTGCGATTACTCCATGTGACATTGCCGAAGGACCATGGGTTATTTTGGACAATGGGCAGTTTCTACGTTTGGATTCGAAGCAGGAGGTTGAGGAACACTTTCCTAGAATTGCAAGCATATGGGATAATGGCGAATTAGTCGTGGGTTTTGGTGAGTTTTTGGAGAACAATAAGCAATTAGTGCCCTCTGGATACAATAAAGATTGGTGGACTACAGATATACTGGAATCTTTACAGACTGAGGCAGACATTGATGAATTTCTTGAGATAATTCAAGCCTCTCGCAATGATTTCCCAAAAGAAAACCCTGCCCCTGGATTTCAGTCCTTTGGCTCGCTGGAAACGGATTATGCAAATCGGATATGGTTTAATGCAATACGCGATTTAAAGTTGTCATGGAATCAAAATATGTCATTAGTACAACGATTTGGGTGCTCTTTCCCGCCTCCATTCAACCCTTGGTGGAAAGATTTGCCGCTCGAGTGGATTCACGCTATTGCCTT
>PABV01000035.1 GCA_002699425.1 Methanobacteriota archaeon | reverse complement strand
CCTCCTCTTTTTGGAACCAGAGTACTAACCTCACCAGATAACGGTTGGATTAATCCTGCTATCGTCCGTAGTAAAGTGGTTTTTCCGATCCCAGATACCCCGACTATTGAAATTATTTCACCAGATTTGACGACCTGATTGATTCCAGAAATTAAATCTGAATCATAACCAACAGAAAGGTTTCTGAGTTGCACATGTACATCTATTGGTTCAGACATCTCAGGCCTCTGCTAATTTATGTTCATCCAGTCTATTTTATCCGAAATTTGGTAATTACTGTTCCAGTCGGCAGAAGAGTATTGTGAGTGTTTTGTTGCCATTGCCTCTTCTATTTCAATTGAGTGATTATCTAATCGTGTTCTGTGTAACTTACTGTGCCAATTAATTGCAGCCGATCCAATACCAGAGGACGGTGGTATTGAATCGGCTGCCCACATATTTGTCAAAAATTCAAGTAATTTACACTTTAAGCGGAATTTTCTGCGTCATCGATTCCATACTTCTCTCCATGGAAATATTCGGAGAGACCAGGTATGGCAGCAAGAAGACTGGAGTAACTTCCTAAGTGATTTTGACTATTCCCTGCTTTTAGACCGTAGCCCTTTGAAGTTACAGTTGACAAAATTTCTCCACCACATTGAACTTGGGGGATATCTGCAACCACATGAGTCACAGTATTGTAACATCCAGTATACGTTTGGCCACCAATTGCGTAATCCTGAACCCACATCTCATCATTCCAACTTAACATTGCATTCAGAATTGCATTTCTTGTATGTACATCTAGCTTTTCAGAATTATACATTACTGGATGACTTGGAGATTGGCCCCAAGAAGGCAACTGCACGTAATCCCCGATTGGCAAACACCATTCTTCGTTATCTGAAGCATTGTCATTGTTGCAGTATTTGTCAACAGTGCTAAAGTCATCGCCCTTCGCAAAAGCCACGTCACCATAACCGCTACTCAAACACTCAATTGCTCCGCCGTAACCAGAATATAGAGCACCTGATTCAGGAATAGAGGCTGCATTTCCGTTACTTGTGGAACCATCAAAGTGAGCATCAATGGTATTTCTGAGAGAATTGATATCATCTGCATCTCCGACAGGATTTACGTATCCATTTCCGATAAGGTATCCCATTGGCATCAACATACCAGCAGACTTTAACCAGCCAGTGTGGCAAGAGGTTTTTCCTGCTAATTCAGAAAACGGATCGGTAGTTGGATCATCGTCAAGATGGTATTGAGCCATTGTTGAGTTTGCTAGCACCCATGCAGAGGCGTTGTAATAAGTGTCGCCTGAAGAAGTGGTTGTTTCAACTGCTAGGACGGATAAGTCATATTCTTTCCATCCAATCCATGCTGGACCCCCTTCCATGAATCCAATATCCGCCTGACCAAACCTTAGTGCTTGGACAATCATCCCCTCAGAAGATACATCATACAGGTTTACATTTACTCCTAAATCGCTTGCCAATCGATCAGCCATACCAATCGCATTTGCATTGGCAGAGGAATCATCGGCCAGATAATATGCAATGTTGATTGTCGATTTTATTGGAGCAGTTGCTGCGCCATCGACAAATGCGTTGCCATATTTGCTTGAGATTCCTGGAATGTTTTGTAGAGCATTTCCATACGTCCCTAAGTGTGTGTTTGCGTCTGTCGATACCATGGAATCAGTACCAAGTACTTCCTGCAAAATCTTCAGACCCTGAGAATCGTTCTCCATTTGCACAAGGGCATTTCTAATTTTTTCTTCCTTGTCATCATCTAGCACATCGTCATTAAACATCACAGAGTGACTTGGAGAAGAACCGAATTTTGGTAGAGCATAGTAGTTATCAACATCCAAACACCATTCTTCATTGTCAGTAGCTACTTCATTGTTACAATAACTACCTACAGTTGAGTCTTTAGCAAATGCGACGTCTCCATATCCACTGCTCAAGCATTCTAATGCACCCGAGTATCCAGAGTATAGAGCTCCAGAATCTGGAATTGAGGCTGGATTGCCATTACTTTTACTTCCGTCAAAGAAATCGTTGATTGTTCCTCGTAGAGTTTCGGTTTCGTTCATATCTCCAACGACGTTTGCATATCCGTTTCCGATGAGGTAACCCATAGGCATCAACATGCCTGCTGATTTTAACCATCCTGTATGGCAAGATGTTTTTCCTTGCAATAATGCAAACGGATCTGTTGTGGGATCGTTATCCTTTGCGGCTAGCGCCATCTCTGAATCTGCATGAACCCAAGCATGTGCATCGTAATATGCTCTACCATCATCTTTTGTATCTGCAGCCATGACTTCCAAGCCATAGGCATTCCAACCAACCCAAGCAGGACCGCCGTCAATGTTCATGGCAATATCTGCATTACCGAATCGGAGTGCTTCCATGGCAATACCTGTACTACCTACATCATAGATTGAAACATCCATTCCCAATTTTTCACACAAGTATTCAGAAATTCTGTTTGGGTTGTCCAGAGAATCAGCAGTCATATCATCTTTCACATCATATGCAATCACAAGTTTATCTCCTTGGCACTTTTCTATAACATCAGAACTACTATCTGATACACTCTCATCCTCGCCTAAACAACCAATAAATGCTGCACTAAAGAGCATCATAACGGTCATAATTATTTTTGTTTTCATTTTTTCACTTCCTTTTTTAGGGAGCCCTAACTCCCAGATTAGGGGGGCCTAAAAACCATCATATATTAATTTAGGGTCACCTAAATATTGCCATATATAAATTTAGGCTTCCCTAAAACCTAGCCAGTGGTTGCCGAATTCAAAATCAATTTGAATGACGGACTTATTGGATTAACATCCGCATTTCTTCAATGCTTCGCAGTTCGGAGAAATAAATACCTTCAATGGAGTCAAAAAGTTCATCATCGCCTATTTGTTCAACACTCTGCAATATCCCGTGGTATAATTCACTTGCATACTTTTCAGTATCTAGAGCAAATTTTAGCATCTCGTTGTAATTCTCCGTATGAACAATCTCTGAATCATGCCTTTCTGTTACACAAATACCACCTAATTTTACAATTGCTCCCCTAACAATATTGGCGTGTTGAATGGATTCGGTTGCTTCAGTAGTAAATAGAGGATTGAGATGGATTCGATGAATGCCATTAACATAGGCTGCATAATGCGCATACATGTTTATTGCACGTAATTCAAAAGCAAGTGCTTGATTTAGTTTTTCAATGAGCATATCGACTGATGACATATCTTGGCCTCGATTGGTGCTTACTGTTCATCAATTTAAACTCAACCAGTTTTCCTTACCAAAAATATATGACAAAATAACTTATATTCCTTCCATCAATACTGAAATCTTATGGAGTAGTCTTTGGTGAAATGTCTGTGGATGCATTTACTGCTTTAATTGAGATCTTGATTCTTTTGGGAATCGGCTTGATCACCCCCGGTCCCAATGCATTGACTTGTTTCACCCATAGTGGACTATTTGGAAGAAAAAGCAACATCAAACTCATTGGTGGCATGGTAATCGGATTCATTTCAATAGAGTTATTTGTGGGAATTCTCGTTCATAATCTTGAAGATAACGCAAAGGCATTACAAGTATTACATTGGATTGGGATGGTTTTTTTAGCCCTCATGGCCTTGGCGATGTTTAGAATTAATCCCAGCAAGATTGTTGTGGATAAAAACGAGGCTCTACTTGGCCTCAAAACGGGTATACTGATGCAATATGTCAATGGAAAAGAATGGGCCTTCATCATCATCATGATGTCTCAATTTATGCAACCATTTGGCGGAGGCATGATTGGAATTGGCATCATTGTATTCATTTCGCTTACAGTTTGTGTTTCTGCTATGATCGGTTGGACCTTCTTTGGTCATCGATTAAACGACTATTTCACCGATCCAAAGATTGGAAAGAGAATTTTCACGGTCAGTGGTATTCTGTTAACTCTATTGTGGATTGGTTTTCTCTTTCAAGGACCTCCAGTTCCAGTGAATTGAGAAATATTGGAATACATTATTCTTCTTCGAGGCTCGCGTCAAGAATTTGGTCGAGTGTGGTTTGCTTAATTGAACTTTGAAAGAGGTTACCCAATCTAAATCCAATCAATCGAATCGGCCTACCAGATTGCACAAAATGTGCGAATAATTGTCGACTTATTCGTAAAAATACATCAACGTCATCCATCGCTACTGGAATACTTTTACCATACGAGTGTGTTTCAAATCCTTTGTAGCGGATTTTAACTTCTCCAAGTCGACCAGATATGCCTTCTTTCCTTGCCTTTTCCATGACTTTTATGACCAGTGAATCTAAGTGTTCAAGAACGAGTTCTTCATCCATCAAATCCTTAGGAAAAGTCGTTTCTTTTCCAATTGACTTTCGACTACGTAAAAGACTCACATCATTACTTGATTCACCTTCAATGACTTGAAAAAGCCATTCAGCAAAGCGTTCTGAAACATGCCTTCCAAGGGTTAGAATCCCCTCTTGCATCGCATCACCAATGGTTTCAATGCCCCATTCAGCAAGTTTTGTGGAGGTTTTAGGTCCAATACCGGGTATTTCTCTCAAACTGCGAGGACCCAGGAATGATTCAATTTCGTCAGGTAGCGTTCGATGTATTCCATTTGGTTTGTTCACTTCACTACCCATTTTGGCAAGAATCCTGGTTTGACCAATTCCAAATGATGCGGTAAGTCCCAAACTGGCATGTATTTCTTGTTGTAAATCAGTACAACATTTGATGGCTTGATCCCAATCACCTCCAACCGCTTCTGTAACGTCCATGTATGCTTCATCAATAGATGCTTTTTCGAATGGTCCACCAACACTTTGTAAGATTTGCATCACTTTCCTACTCGCACGAGCATACAGTCCTCTCGTTCCTTGCATGTAGATCGCCTCACCCATTGGAGGACCAGGACATCGACGCCAAGCTTCAGAAATCGGCATGGCCGAACGAACACCAAACTTTCTGGCCGCATAATTACAAGTTGAAACAATGCCTCTTCCATGACCATTTTGCGGATCTGAGCCTATGATGAGCGGACGACTCTCATCGAGGTGATGGTGAATAGTTTCAACCGAAGCAAAGAACGCATCAAGATCACAATGGATCAGAATACGTTTTGCCATGAAGCATAAAAATTGTCTGAGGTCTTTGAATTTGATTGTCAAACTTATCAAATAAAGCCCCTTGGAATAACTGTGTCCGCATTCAAATCTATCATATCTCTGTTAATTGGTGTATTGATTATTGGATCATTGATAGGATGGACTGTCAGCGATACGATTGAAGATATTCCCAAACCCTCAGATGGTATTTGTGCAGTAACCTCTGAGCCTGTATCAATTCCGTCTTCGGGAGCTTTGGTTGATGTTGATTTAGATCTGACATGGAGTGACAGCACCGTTTGGATAGGAATAATCAATGAAGAAACCTATGCTGGGTTAGAAAAAAGTACGGCATATAACGGTGCCGAAGTCGTTGCATGCGATAGCCAAATCTCCTTCGTAGCAGGAGGACCTGGAACCGGCGATGCACTTGCATGGCAACCAGATGGTCAAGCCATCCACATCCTAGTAGGTGGCCCTGAAGATACTCAAGAAGATGACGATGAAGATGATGGATTTCCACCTCCATTCTCACAAATAGAGGCCCAACAAGGACAAGATTACAGTGGTGATTTTGATCTCACCTACGAAGCCCACATTAGTGGTGGTAGTGGTTTTCTCTTTGTGCTGGTAGCAATCGAAATCGTGTTTGTGGGATGGATGCTCAAACGTTGATCATCGATTTACACAATGCTTTGGCTTCTCGCCCTTTAACACTGAGATGACACCTTTTGCAATATCAAGACCAACCCTCTGTTGGGCTTCAAGTGTCGAGGCCCCAATATGAGGAGTACCATGAAAACCACCCTGTTTGAATAATGGATGTGACCAATCAGGAGGTTCCTGTTCAAACACATCTAATGCTGCGGAGGTCAGTAAATCCGACTTCAATAAATCAGACACCGCATCTTCATCGACAATGCCACCTCGGGCACAGTTAACCAGATGCCTTCCACACAATACACCATCTGGCCCCTTATCTGGCATGGCTTGAATTCTTTCGGCATTCACCAAGTGGTGCGTTTGTTCACTGTAATTACAGTGCACGGAAATATGTGTACATCTCTCAAACAAAGCATCAATATTTTTGTGGAGGGTCGCACCGTGTTGCTTTGCGACTTTTTCTGAAAGATATGGATCATAAGCATGCACTTCCATTCCCAGTGCAGATGCGATTTTTGCAACGCCTTGCCCAATTCTTCCAAATCCAATCAAACCAAGCCTCTTGCCTTTCAGTTCAGTTCCAACGAGCGTTTTTTTTGCCCACTTTTTTCCACGCATGGCTCTGTCTGCTTGCGGCACGTATCTTACCGATGCCAACAAATGAGAAATGGTGAGTTCGATTACTGATTGCGTACTTGCTAATGGCGCATTAATGACAATAATATCAGCATCTGATGCGGCATCTAGATCGATATTGTCCACGCCAACTCCTGCCCGAGCAATTACTCGCAAGTTAGGAGAAGCATTGATGACTTTCTGAGTCAATTTTGTGGCACCTCTCACAATGACGGCTTCAAATTCGTTGAGTGCCCCTGCTCTCAATTCTTTGGCTGAAACATTGAGTTCAATGACCTCATGTTTGGCTCTCTTTAGTCGGGAGATGGCTTTTTTTTCTAGGCCATCGGTCACCGCTACCTTTGCCATATCGATAAGAAAATGTCGAATGCCCATGAATCTTCTTACGTTCAGAGCGATTCGCTAAGCATGATGAGTGAAGTTGAGGTGAGCACACTTTTCTGGTCGGTGGGCCTCTTGCTAGTGCCTCTACTCATAGCCATCCCAGCGAGGCTAATCTGGCGTTATGTAGTAGGTAGAAGCCATGAAGAGAATACTTACCGTCAACACGTCAATCGCATTATCCACGCAGGTATGATCGTGGAACAGTTCCGAGAGGAGTTAGATGACATCGCCAAAAATTTACAGTTAACAGCCTCAAAGGCAAGACTCATAGAAGCGGATTTACTCTATCCCTTGCAAATTACCCACTTTTTGTTATTGCCAGCACTATTGGTATTACCGTTAGCGTTTTTCATGGCTTTGCCTGTAATGATTATTGGATTTCCAGTTCTAATCATTCTTGAGCAGTTACTCATCAAGCAAAAGATACTGATTCGAGTACTCAAATTATTTGAAACATGGCTAAAAATGCAAATCATTCACATTCCATCTCCTGCAAGAGGACACAACCAAAGCCAAGGAAAACGAGAGGAATTAAGTCAGCATTTGGTGAGATTTCACAAGGTTCCACAGGGTGTTTTTCTGGGCTTATTCGCATGGCTAATCGTTCACTGGATATTCCAACTTGACTCACTTATCATCGAAATCATCATTTCCAGTTTCCTATACATCATCCTTCTTGGCAGCATCGGCATTATATCAACCGCCTTAGAATCTGATTTGGTGTTGGCCGATCTAGGTCAAGCAAAGTTAATCCCAATTCAAAATTGGTTAGAAAGTAACATTAAGCCATTGGTAGGTGTTGGTCTGTTGTTTTTACTCGGGAGAGATTTGCTACTCGAAGCACGGGTTGGAAACCCTGTTTTGTTCTCAGCAGTAGTTCTCATGGTACTCTATGGCGCAGCGGTCGTGGGGGTTTCCTTTCAATGGGGATATGCGATGTTTAGAGGCGATAAGGTGCGGGGACAATTTGAAGAACAAGCCATTGAATATATTGACCCACAATCATATGATTTGACACGTTCACGAGGGAAAATTCAATTCAATATTAGGATGTCAATGCAAGAGCGAATTGAGGCGAATAAACACTCACCAAGGACCATGACGTTTGCAGATCTCGAAAGTTTGCCAAGCATGGCTGAAAAAGGCATCTCAGCTCCTGAAAATCCATTAAGTGATTAACTGAGCCAAGGGATATTTTCTGGGACTTCTGCAAAAATATTTGCTGGTAAGGCTATCTTAATCTTTGAGACAGCACCAAGGCGCTGTGTGGATTCATTTTGCCATTGAACATAATCATCAAACGAGGCGAGTGAGAATATAGGATTATTTTCACGATTCCATCCCAAGGTAGAAGCCTCTACTTCAGGGGGTTCATGGCCGCTGCATACAAAAGCCTCATCGCTAAACCGATCCATCACCTTCATTGAATCCCAGTGGTCTGCAAGTCGGCCACTTGGCAGATCATCGCGTCCAACACCACCGTCACCATTGAAGAGGAAATCACCGGTGAAGAGATAATCACCAGCCTCGATAATCATTGAATCAGAAGTATGCCCTGGCACATGATGAAAACGCAAATTCATGTGACCCAGTGGCAATTCATCACCATCGTTCACGTATTTTGTGACTTGGAGACAGGCGGATGAAGCGTGCATGACGTATGGACAACCATACTTTTCGCTCAAAGCGAAAGATCCAGATATATGATCGGCATGAGTGTGAGTTGAAAGCGCATATATCAGATCAAGACCTTCAAGATGTGGCCCATATGTGTCAAGATAGTCCCAAACAGGATCAACGATTGCAGCCTTACTTGTTTCATCACAAATCACAAGATAGGTTCTCGCCCAAACTCCTTCGTTGAGTTGTCTCACCTGCATACTGGAGCCTAGAAGGACTCATACTTGAATCATACACTTATTTTCATGCATGGGTTCAAAAACCGCTGGCATCCTGCACCCAAACGGGATTGACTATGGAGATTATTTATTACCTTCTCGTTGGGATTTTAGTGGGTTTCATTGTTTGGTTTTTGATGATGCAGCGAGAGAAAAAAATAGTCCTCGAGGCACAAATGGAATCCAGTCTAAAACTCGCTGCTGCTGAAGAAAAAGAAAGGGCCAGAGATGACTCCCTCAAAGAGTACGAATCCGTCATGAAAGACAGTTTCACCTTATTGGCGAAATCGGCTTTCGAACAGGCTGTTGCCAAGGCAGATGCTGAAAAAGAGAATGCATTTTCAAGCGCTACAGAATCTCTATCGAAGTCACTAAAAGAGTATGCTGAAAATATACAAAAAATCGAGAAAGATTCCATTGACCGTGGTGCCAGACTTGAAGAAAAAATAGGAGATGTAGCCAAATTAGGACTCAAGTTATCTGATGAAACGAGTAACCTGACTCGAGCCTTGAAGGCAGATTCACAAGCCCAAGGCGCTTGGGGCGAGTTAGTTTTGGAAAACTTACTACAATCACTTGGCTTCCAAAAAGGAACGGATTATGAAACCCAAACTTCATTCTCACAAGCCGATGGAACCAGACCTCGTACCGATTTTATCATCGAATTACCTGAAAACAGACAAATCATCATCGATTCAAAAGTAAGTTTAACCGCTTGGGAGCGATACGTTAACGCCGAAGAGGATGCAGATATGGAATCTGCACTCAAAGACCACTGTCAATCCATACGCAATCACGCCAAGGATTTGGCTTCGAAAAACTACCATACTCTTGAAGGGATCAATACGGTAGAGTTTGTTTTGATGTACGTGCCATTGGAAAGTGCATTTAGTGCAGCCATGAAATTGCACCCGGACCTCTATATGGAATTTGCATCCAGCAATCATGTTCGAATTGTCACAGGTAGTACAATTGTGACGACTTTACTTTTGATCAAAGAATTATGGAAGCGTGAAGCGCAAACCAAGAATCAAGCAAGACTGATTGAAGAGTCAGGAAAACTGCATGACCAAATCGTGAGATTCTTAGACTCGTTTCAAAAAATAGGTCATGAACTCAATCAAGCAACTGATGCCTATCATCAGGCAATGGAAAGACTGGTAGAAGGGAGAGGCAATGTGCTCAAGAGAACGGATAATCTGAAACAATTAGGGGCCAAAGTAACCAAAGAGATTTCAAAAAATTTACTCGAGGAAGCCAATCAACACCACGAGAGTGCGAGTGATTCAAACGATAGTGAATAGTGGCGAGGATAATGGAGCACCCCTCATGTGTTGTTTATCTTGAGCACGACGGGAAGGTTCTGCTCGTAGATGAAAAAGGCAAGGGGCCCCAAGTGCCAACTCCCAATCATCTAGGACCGGTCTCCATTCGCTTACCTTCCATTGAAGAAGCAGAGGCATTGGGTCTCAAATGGACACAAAAAAATCAATTTCACATTCTTGGAATAGAAGTCATCAAAGCACATCCTGAGGTTGATTGGCCCGAGCAATGGGCATGGAAAGATGATTGCATCAGTGACAATGCGGTTCACCCTATTGCAAGAGAAGCCATCTATCGGTCTATTCATCGCCTGGTTTCTAAAATTATGATTATCAATAAAGAGGAAAAAGTCCTCATGGGTAAAGTAGAACGAGGAGCATTTGTGGGACACTGGACATTACCAGGAGGATACATGGACCATGATGAACATCCCTCTAAAGGATGTGTCAGAGAGGCACTTGAGGAAATGGGTATTGTTGTAGAAACAAGCGATGATGCCCCCGTTATTTCTCAAAGAATTTTTTCAAGAGAAGGGATTTCATTCGTTTCCTTCACTTACATAGCAAATTGGTTGGGCTCCGATGATGAGATTAAACCCAAAGAAGGAGAGATTGCTGATTATGCTTGGTTTTCTTTTGATGAAGCCATTAATGTCGCCGTTTCAAGTTTTGACCGTGCAGCGCTCATGATTCTATGAGTTGTTTTGCCGCTTCCAAAGCTGCGTCTAATCCTTCTGGGTAAGAGCCGCCTCCTTGTGCAAAGGTTGGTCTTCCACCGCCACCTCCACGGATGTGTGGAGCAATGTGCTTCAAAACCTCGCCTGCGTTATAGCGTTGTGCTGCAACTGAATTTTCGGTGCATGCTACCATCAGTTTGCCTCCACCATCACGACTACCAAGAACTGCGAGAGTTGGATTGCTACCATCGAGCGTAAGTTCCTTGAGCATCTTTGTCATTTGTTTGAGATCTCCGTCAACCTCCATGATAACGATGCGGACACCATCAATTTCTTTGGTATCTTGACCGCCTCCTGAAGTTCGCAATCGAACGATTTCTGCTTCCAATTGTTCAATCCGCTTTCGCTGCTCTTTCCATTCGCTAAAGAATCGCTCAGCAGTTTTTGGCAGGTCCTGAGTAGCCACGCCAAATGTATCTGCAGTTTCTCTCAAACATTGCTCTTGGTCTCTTGAATAATCAATGGCAGCCTGACCCGCTACGATATGTAATCGCTCAACACCGTCTTGAACGGCTGTTGAACGGATGATACGAATGCTTCCAATTCGATTTGGCTCATCATGATGCGTTCCTCCACAGGCCTGTATATCATGGTCAGAAATCCTGAGTATACGAATATCGGATCCTTTTGGAGCCCCTCCCTGGTACAAATCAAAGCCAAATTTCTTGTCAGCATCTTTACGATTAAGCGTCATTTTCTCGGTGCGGTGAACTTGTTGCACGACCTCATTGGCCATAGATTCAATCGCATCGAGGTCAGTTCTTGTCAAACGTCGGTAATGTGTAATATCCAACCGAGCCGTTTCCACAGATTTATTCGCCCCTGCCTGGTAGATGTGAGGTCCTAGAAGACGACGTGCTGCACCTCCAACGATGTGCACGGCGGTGTGATGGTCCATCAATTGCTTCCTTCTATTCCAATCGATTCGGCCCTCTACCAAATCCCCTATCTCAAAAGGACCAGAAGTAAGGTGTACGATGAGATCACCGATTTTTTGAGTATCCAGCACTTGATGACTTGCAGAATTGGAAGAAAGCCGTCCGTAATCTGCTTCTTGGCCACCTCCTTCTGGATAGAAACAAGATCTGTCGAGCACGATACCGTGGGTGGCACCAGAGGGATGTTCATTGGGCAAAGACATCGAGGCCAAAACACTGGCCTCAAACACGTCTTTCATGACATCCTCGTAATACAATGGCTCAGTCTCTGGCAATTCAGGTAGAGTGAGATCAAATTCACTCGAACTACCTCCCTTTGCGGCTTCTTTAGCCTGAGAGGCGTGTCTTTCTGCCATTTCAGCCATGAAACCGGTCCGCAATCTTACTTTGGGCCAACCAAATCGTTGTGCAAAGGATACGGCCACATCAGGGGCTAAACCATGTGAATCATTGAGATTAAACAGAATTTCATCCGGAATTTGAGAAGCATCAGGAGCGAGATCTTTGAGTTGTGTTTTGACAACCTGCTCGCCTTTTCGAAGCATCTCTTGGTATCGCTTTTCTTCACCATCGAGAATGGTCAACATCCCTTGTCTGGTTTGCTTCATATCTTCGCCACCAAAATGGTGATCGAGATGATGATTCATTAGATCTGGCAAACTCATATCAAGTGACAGATCATCCCGCATTCGCAAGATTCTGCGAGCGAGCATTCTTGCCAAATAACCGGCTTTTGCGTTTGAAGGCACCAAGCCATCACCAAGCATATTGGCCAGAGCATGTAAATGGTCAGGTATTGCAAATATTCGACTCAAAGGTTCGGTCACTTTGAGATAAGTCTCCACATCGATATCCACGCCTCTTTCTTTGAGCCTTGAAAGCATCATCTCTTGCAATGCTTCTCCATCAGAACCTATTTCGATGTTCATGATACCATTCAATCGACTCATTTCAGAGAGTAATTGAGCCAGAGATGACTCATCCAAACCCACAGTATCTCCTGAAAAACCTACCTTTTCTTTGAGCCAAGTCACCGTTTCTGGATAAATGGCCTCGTAAATCGTTGGCGTTCCTGCTGCTGCCCAACAAAAGCGTTCAAGCCCATACCCTGTATCGATAATTTGCAAGGGCATTTCTCGGTATTTGAGACCTTTAATTTCAACATCACCTTGCTGATGTTCTTCAAGGTTCATGAAAACGAGTGTAGCAAGTTCAAGCCCACCCACAATCACTTCGACTGCAGGTCCAGCATTGCCACCTCCAGACCATGGATTCTCGACATAAGTCACATCTTTTGGATCGATACCAAACGTATCACACAACATTGAATGACAATAACGCACACAAGTATCCATCCAATAGTGAGTCTTTCCTTCCTCTGGTCGATTGAAAACGTGATGTGCCATCATTTCAAAGGTGGTTAAATGGCGGCCAGAATGCCCAACAGCATCAACATCAGTAAGACGAATACAAGGTTGTGAAATAGCCAGAGGGTTTGCCGGTGGCTCTACCATACCTGAAGTCACGTGCGGTTGAAAATCAGCGATTGAAGCGATGGTTAGATGGATATCGTCCCTCCATCTTGCTAAAACGGGGTATGGTTCAATCGCAGTGTGTTCTCTTTGTTCAAAAAATCCCAAAAAGGCTTGACGCATTTGGTCCTTGAGCTCTTTACCCAATGATGAGTAACCTGCGATAAGAGGATTACCGATGAAGGTATATTCATCTTCGTGAGTATCACCACAGGTATCACGGTTCGAATCGCATGTCCAAAACCATAAGCCAGTCACACGACATGGCTTCCGTTGGTATCCATTTTCATGGAATACATCAAGTTCGATGGCTGGAAGGGTCATTTTCTCACCCGGTGTTCCAAGATGATGGGCAAGGCTCTTTCAATCCGTCGCCCGATATCCAAAGATATGAAGAATATCTCGACCTCCCGCTGGTCGTGAAGGAGTATCAATGGCAACGCTTTGCCGAACAGGATTCATCTGGTTTGGTTCGCATCAAAAAGCACGGTGACATGCATGTCGATGCCATGATGGTTGCAGACCTTGACGACGTTTTACACAAGGGTGAGCCAAGGTCTGTCCAACAATTGGTCAATACCGCATCCCTTCCAGGTATTGTTGGCGAGGCATGGGCGATGGCTGATTGGCACCATGGCTATGGGTTTCCAATCGGCGGCGTCGTAGCGACAAAAGTCGAATGGGGGGATTTAGGAGGTAGCATCTCTCCAGGTGGTGTCGGATTTGACATCAATTGTGGTGTTCGAGCACTAGCCCTTGATATCACAAAAGATGACATCAATGATCTGGCTCGACTTTCTCGAAGGCTCAAAGGACGTATTCCAGCGGGTGCTTCTGGCAAAGGCGGTGTTGATATTGGCGAGCAAGACCTTGATCAATTGGTGAGTGAAGGCGCAAAAGCGGCCTCCGAATTAGGATATGGTTTGGCCGAAGATTTGGCCCATTTGGAATCCAAAGGCCAATTAGAAACCGATGGGACTCTTTCTACAAGGGCTAAACAACGTGGGTTGAGATCCTTGGGAACTCTTGGTTCAGGCAATCACTTTCTCGAATTACAAATTGTTGAAAATGCAACTGATGAAGCGAAAGAATTAGACTTATTTGAGGGTCAAGTAGTGGCGATGATTCACTCTGGATCTCGAGGATTAGGACATCAAGTCTGCACCGATCACGTGCGCAGTCTGGAGCGAACATACAAGCAAAGAAACAACCGATTTCATAATGAGGAATGGGATTTTACAATCGCTGACCGCCAACTTGCAGCCGCACCAGTTCACAGTCCAGAAGGTGAAGCATATCTTGATGCGATGAATGCCGCAGCCAACTTTGCTTTCGCCAATCGTTCCGCACTTACCCAACGACTAAGGGATGGATTGAAAGCAGAACTAGGAAAAGATGGCGAAGCCAGAGTGTTATATGACATCGGGCATAATCTTGCAAAGAAAGAGACACACGTCGTTCACGGCGAATCATGTCAATGCTGGGTTCATCGAAAAGGTGCTACCAAAGCAGAACCCGGGCAGATCGTTTTGGTGCCCGGAGACATGGGTACAGCCTCGTATATCATGAAGGGCTTAACTGGCAATAGAGCATTTCAGTCATCTTGTCACGGTGCTGGCAGAGTGTTATCAAGAACAAAGGCAAAACGTAGCATTGATGGAAAGGCACTCGCTGCAGAATTAGCTCAAAAAGGAGTTCATGTCCAAGCAAACTCAATTGAAACCTTGGCAGAAGAGGCTCCAGATGCTTACAAAAATGTTGACGAGGTTATTGCAAAAACACAAGCTGCTGGCTTAGCAAAACCAATTGCAAGAGTCAAACCGATGATCGTAGTCAAAGGTTGATCACATGCACATGCCTTCACGGGGCGCACCCGCCATCATCGGCGCACTCCCACTTTGAACACCATCTGGCTCTTCACAAATAACCGATAGTAAACTATTGACTAAATCTTTCAGTGATTCAACTTCTTTTTGTAATTCCTTTACACGTGTCGCTTCGCTCTTTTGCATCTGCATCCCATCCCAAAGGCTTAGCCTTTGTTAGTCAATAATGAGGAAAACAGACTCTTAATGTTTCACCTCTGAAATATGAAAAAATTGGCATTTCAGAACTTCTGAGTGAATCTGGAGCCACCGGCGAGGATCGAACTCGCGACCTCCTCATTACCAATGAGGTGCTATACCACTAAGCCACGGTGGCGCAAAGGGGGCGACCTACCGAGTTGATATAACCGATTCGGAAATAGAAAAAACCCAATCGGCGCAATTAAACGGAAAAGGTTGGTCCGCAAGTCAAAGCCGAGATCGCATAGCCTGGTAGTGCGCGCGACTGGAAATCGCGTGGGCCCGTTCCCTCGGGAGTTCAAATCTCTCTCTCGGCGCCAACAAAACACCGCATCGATGAAATGATGTAGTGACTTGATGTCCACATCTTGTGGAAGACAGTACTACTCCCGATCTCCGGTCCCTGAATCATGGACTCTTTCAGCTGACATTACCGAACAGCGGAAGACAAATGATTGCCTGGTTCATTGGCATTGTATGTTTCCTAGTAACTGGAATATTATTTTGGATTTCCTTGACCATTCCTGACATCGCTCCAACAAATGAAGCCTACAACATGCACCCTGATGAAGTCACTTCGAATGAGGTTCGATTACTTGGCAAGGGATTTAAAAGCGATGAAACAGGGGCATATCTTCTCCTTAGTGGAGAAATTCAAGATGGCATCATAGCCACTGGTTATTGCAGCCAAGATGATGAGGGAAATTGGCAATCCAATACCGATGGATATGAACATGGAAGCATCATGATTTTGCCATCTAATGGTTCGAGTTTCAA
The DNA here is from genome assembly GCA_002699425.1 of Methanobacteriota archaeon. Lineage (GTDB taxonomy): Archaea > Thermoplasmatota > Poseidoniia > Poseidoniales > Poseidoniaceae > MGIIa-K2. The sequence goes on along the minus strand of PABV01000035.1, from coordinate 19,367 downwards.
TATCACATGGTACCGAGAACTCTCTCCTGAATTCAATGCTTTTGAACGAGATTGCCCCACAGATGATTGGGAAATTTCTCAAGGAGATGTTGTTAACTTATTTTTACTCAAACAAGGAAATGATTTGTGGTTACTTTCCGCTGCGGAAGAAGGATTAGATGCACCTGAAAAAACAGGTAGAGAAGACATGCAGAGGATTGCATTATTGACTACTGCGATAGGTTCTGTGCTGATGATGGTCACCACTCCCAGTTCGCTATCTTCCGATTTGAAGAAAATTAGAAAATTGAGTGGGGACATGATTCATCTTCATGGTTCACCCGGTGCACTTGAGCCTTCCAAAGGTCCAGTTAGGTCAAATGATGAATCTTCATGGATTTTATCAGTCCCGAATCACACAATTTGGTCTGAAAATCCTTACATGGCGGATGAAGGAAGTGAATTGATCGATGAACACCCTATAAAAGTTGGAACACCATCTCCTGCTACCTTTACACTTTATTCAATCAATGGCATTATTTTCATTACTGCCACAACATGGTTGGCGAGTGACCTATTAGCACGTCATGGCAGTGGTTTTCATTGGTTTGCAGGAAATGTGATGCGACTTGGATTGGTTATTTTCACGATCATTTGGGCATACCTAGCATTCAAACGTTGGAAGTTGGTCCACAATATCATCGATACACCAACAAGTAAAGTGAGAAGCGTCGCTGTTGGAGCCGCTGAACTTGTTGGTCAAGTAAGACCAGGGCCAGAGGGCACACTCTCATTCAACGTAGGAGGTGACGAATCAAGATTGGTCGAAGGGGCTGTCGCCTACAAATGGGTCGAGGAAGAACATGTTTGCAGAGGTTCTGGCGAGGATCGCACTTGTTCATGGGAAACTCGTCGAAAGGAAAATGCAAGCGTCCCTTTCATGCTTCATGATGGTACAGGAGGTATCTTGGTTGACCCAAGTAGTTGGGAGAAGATGGATTACGGTGGCAGTTTGCATCGATGGGGTGGAGGAAAATGGCGTTGGACAGTGCATGTTTTCGGAGCAGGAGACCCCGTTTATTGTCTTGGAAGAGTTGAAACCAGAAAAGATGATGAAAAGGAAGAAGGCCTTGATGGGTCTATTCCAAATGCCCAACTTATCGTTCGTGGAAACAAAGACGTGGGTATGGAGACAAAATTAAACCGAGGCACTGAATTCAGCCTGTTGTCATCACTTCGCTCAACCACAGAAGCAATTATCGTTCCGCTATTGATGCTCGTCTCGTCAATCATTCCGTTTTTCTGGTAAGAATATTGCATCAATGGCAAGAAAGGCCGTACTTCTTCAATCGCCAATAATTGTAAGGCCATGGCGTCAAGAAACCGGCAATCCACATGGGTAAAACCGCATACCAAGTCAACATCGCTCCACCAGTGATGAGGACATCGGTAACATTCATGGCTGCCTCCATGGCGATCATCGATATTAGCGACATACCCATAGCCGTTCGAAAGGCTTCATTGAATGGCAATTGACGCATCAAAATGAAAGTCTCCAAAGCGATGGATGTCAACAATCCATTAATGATCGCAAGAATCATGATGGCCATGGTTGACCAACCGGAGTCAGTCCAAATGAACTGAAAGTATGCGATGGTACCCAAATCACCAATTGAGCAACCAATAAGGCACCATTTTGTGTTGTGAGCAGACTGCTTCCACACCGCTCCGTCTCGCCAATCAAAATCATTACCAACTGTAAATCCTGATGCGGTGATCGCTCCTTCAATATCGCTTATTTCTGCACCATCGTGATTCACTTTGGCCAGTCCCACTTCAACCTCGATAGATGAAACGCCGCTCACCGATTCCAAGGCTCCGGATAATTTTGCAACACAATTGCCACATGACATACCTCCAACAACATAGGTGGTGGTTTCCATGGAGGTTCGAGAAGTACTTGGAACTTGAATCTTTGTGATTATATGGACAAAGAACTCAAAGCATGTCAAGCCTGCCCTATTACATGGGCGAAAACGTGATGCTTGAAGCGACCGTTGACGCCGGCCCAGTTATCGAGCCTCATGGTGACGAAGCCTTACCATTTCGGCTCGGAGACATCAACTTGGGATTCAAAACTGAAAAGTGGCATCCAAAATTAGCCAGCGTTGACCTCATTCTTCATGAATTAGCCTTTCAGTTCAAATTGATGTTTGCTGAATGGAAACTTGAGCACTGGATGGCTTTAGCTACTGGAGTGTTAGCCTTTTCCTTGGGTGTATTTTCGGGTGAGACTTTCTCAGGAGGCAACGCCAAAGTAACGGGAATGGATGGGTTATCGAGCGTTGGAGGATTTGGATTCTTTCAAATTATGCTATCCATCGTCTTGTGGTTGTGGTTCATGATGCAGGCAACCATGATTATGCCGATTATGCGTGGACATTTGATCAATTTGATGATCGTTTGGGGCTCGCTCATGGGCGCTCAAATGCTCTTTCACATCACATCTCCTGATTTTCCATTTGAGTTCAACACAGGTGACATGCTCGGTGGAATCGTTCTCATGGCGATTGCGATTTTTTTCTCATACTTTTTCTGGAAAGCCGTGACAGAAACTCGTGATTTGCATGTCCAAGAACATCATCTTGATGATGATGTAAGAGTGATGGAAATAGCGGTAAAAGAACACAGTCTCAAAGGATGGGGCGTGTTGTTAATCACCTGGTTGATAATCATCAACATCAATGCATGGTCTGGCGCTCATTTCATTGCTGATCGCATGGCGGATCGAACCGGAACCTTGGTCATCCATACCATCTCTGGATTTGCTGGGATCTTTCTTCTCTTGGCCATGCTGTGGTACCCTCAACGCATGTTAGGAAAGGAGACGGTGGTTCGAACCAAGGCTGCCACACGGACTCTTGAAGGTGAAATTGAAACCGTTTCTGTTGCAGAAAAGGCGAACACTTCATCGGGTATGTGTCCTACATGCTCGGCGCCAATTCAAGCACAAAGGTCCATAGAGGGTGAAATCATACTCGACTGTGAGAAAGAGGGTTGTGACGGCAATGGTGTTCCGGGACAAAAGTGCCAATCATGCAATAAGAAACTTCCAAGTCGAGTTACATGTGCGACCTGTGGCCTTAATGCATCTGTTCTTGACTTCTTTCCTAATGTGGAGGCATGGTGATGTTTGAAAAGAATCGAGAGGATTTCCCTACACTGCGAGGAGAATCTCCTCCTGCTTATTTGGATAATGCTTGTATGACACTTCGACCGGACTCAGTCGTCAATGCGATCAAAGATTATTACGAACTTAACCCTGGTTGTGGTGGACGTTCTGTACACCGATATGCAACCAAAGTCACAAGACACATGTCCATTGCAAGGAATAAACTTGCTGAATTATTCAATACGCCGTCTGTTGATGAAATTATTTTCACCAAGAACGCAACTCATTCCCTCAATCAAGTGGCCAAAGGTCTTCAATGGGAAAAAGGTGATGTCATATTAACCACCGACAGAGAGCACAACTCCAATTTGGTACCTTGGCTCCAATTGGAGCAAGAACAAGGTGTTGACCATCAAATTGTTACCAGCCATGCAGACAATACGTTCGACCTAGAGGCGTTTGAACATGCATGCGCAAATGCAGGCAAGAGATTGAAAATGGTTTCAATGAGTCACGTAGGCAACCTTGATGGTGTCCATTTACCCGTCAAAGAAGTCGTAAAGATTGCTAAAGACCATGGTGCAATGGTTTGCCTTGATGGTGCTCAATCCACACCTCACATGAAGGTAGATGTTCAAGAACTTGGTATCGATTTCATGGCTTTTTCAATTCACAAAATGATGGGGCCAAGCGGCATGGGTGGACTTTGGGGACGCATGGATTTGCTCGAAAATATGCGCTCGATTACCTCTGGTGGCTCAACTGTTGATCATTCGACCTACGAAGGCTATACTTGGTCAAAACCACCTGCTCGTTTTGAGGGCGGATTAGGTCATTATGCAGGGATTGTCGGCACAGAAGCAGCAGTATCTTACATGCAGTCGCTTGATCTTGACGCAGTCCATGAAAAAGAAATCGCTCTCAACAGAACCATGACAAACATACTCAAAGATGTCGAAGGACTATCTCTTATCGGACCTCGAAAAGCAGAATTACGAAGTGGAATTTGTTCGATTCTCTTTGACAATCTTGACCCACACGACATGGCGGTATTGCTTGATGATGCAGCAGATGTTCTCGTTCGATCTGGAATGCATTGTGTTCATTCTTGGTTCCATAACAAGGGTCTTCAGAACGGCTCATTGAGAGCGAGTGCTTATTTCTACAATACTCAAGAAGAAGTCAAGAGATTTGCTGAGACCTTGGTCGAAGCCGTTGAAGCACTTGGGTGAAATGACATGCAAAATGATTCACCATCAATTGAAAAGATGGATGAAGACACGCAGCAAATGGTAGCAACCCTTGTCGCACCACCAAAACAAAATTCCCAAAGTTTGCCCGAAGATATGGCCTTTGTTCAAAAGGGACTAAGTTTTCTCCTATTCGTTGGATTTATTGGACTCTCTATTTGGGCTATCAGTGGATTTACTGGTGGAGGTATCACCTCTGGCCCATCTGCGATGAGTGTCGAATTGCATGATGAATTCGATACACTCATTCAATCAGATAACGTTACACTTACCGGAAACGGTGTGACTGTTTGTATTGTAGATACTGGAATTAATATGAACCACATTGAATTTGAGGGAATCAATCTTATCGGTTGGAAAGATTTTGTTTCTTCCATTCCTGACCCTTATGATGATAATGGACACGGAACCATGATGGCTGGAATACTGGTTGCACAGCAGTATTTCATAGGGCTTGCACCTGATGTTGACCTACTTGTAGCCAAAGCCTTGCCAGCTGATGGAACTGGTTCAGATGCCACCGTTGCAGAGGCGATTGATTGGTGTAGTAATAGTAATGCTGACGTGATTTCTCTCTCACTTGGAGGTGCACCGAGTGGTGTTCCTGCCTTTTTTGGAGGAAGTGATAGCGAGGAATCGGTTGGAAATGCTCTCGAACTAGGCATCGTGGTCGTCGCTGCCGCTGGAAATGATGGTGAATCTGGCGATGATAATGATGTTGCGAGCCCAGGGATTGTAGAAAATGCCATTTGCGTCGGAGCGGTTGATACACAAGGAAACATTTGGGAAGGATCATCTGTTGGAGACAATAACGGTAGATTAATTCCACCAATGCTTCCTCGATTTGACCCGAATCAAAAACCAGAACTGGTCGCTCCCGGTGAACAAGTTCCTGTGATTATACCCGATGGTCAATGGGGTTATGCAAGTGGAACAAGTGCTGCCACCGTATACGTTTCTGGCGCCATTGCTCTGATGTTTGAAGCACACCCTGAATGGAAACCTGATGGCGCTCAAGGAGGAAGCGAATCCAGCGTAGAAACTATCAAAGAATGGATTCAAGCCTCAGTGAAACCAAAAGCAAGCCAAAATGGACATGATGATTACTATGGTTATGGATTGCTGCAAGTTGAAGCATTGATCACTGCTGCTGGGCAAGATTAAGTCCTAGGCATGAGCGTTACAAGTGTACCTTCATGAAGTGGTGTAAATGCGAGATAGTGAGTTTGTTGGACATTTTTTACCCATGTAATCCATGCATTGAAATCGATAACAGATGGGTCGGTTTCTTCTAGTTCTCCAACCGGGACCGGGGGCTCGAAGGTAAACAAAACCCCTTCTTCAGTCAATAACGGTAATGCTGAATCCAATAACGATAATTGTTTTTCAGGAGATGTGTCCACAATAATACAATCACTTGGAGTGGGTAGCGGGGGGTTATCATCGGGTTTTCCAGCAGCGATCCACGCTTTCACTTCCCCAAGCATGATCAATGGATCTCCAACCACGACTTTTGCCCAGTTGAGTGCATCATATCGATCGAGAAGGCGTTTTATGATGATGCCAAATCTGGAACCTTCCTCTACAATTGTGTAGGATTCTGGCTGATGTTCTGGATTCTCAAAGAGATCCATGAGCCAAGCAGAACGGTAACCAATACCTCCTCCAAATTCAAGAACGTTTTTTGGATGCAATCGACCGATTGCATCACGAAGGCGACGTATGACCGAAACGGACCAATGAGCCATGCCCATATGCTGTAATTGAATGCCAATATTCGCAGCAACTTCTGGCTCTTCCCGAGGACGTTCTTTGTCGGGAACCAGCAAAGTCTCAAAAAATGCTGCACTCATGGTATTGGGTGAGGCCTCACAAACTTGAACCCTCCCTTTCCCGGCAAATACAAAGCCAATGGTTCACCGGCCGAAGTCATGGAGGATATGCCGGAACCTGAAGATGATGCGGGTATTGGTGCTGATTGTCCATCCTGTGATGATATCACAGGCCACGATATCCTCAAAGAACAAGCGAAAGGTTCGGGAACAGACTATCTCGTTCGTTGCCTCACCTGTTCCAAGGTTCATACCATCCAAGTTCGTCCTCCTCGTGCTGTTGAGATTCCTTTTATCCTCAGTGAAGGACCATCTACCGAATTAGTCAAAATCGACATCGATGCAGATGAGCGTTTAAGCATAGGTGATTTTTTTGAACAGGCTGAAGCCATGTGGGAAATAAATCGAATTGAAGATAAGGAAAACCAATCAAGGAAATCCCTTCTCGCTTCAAAGATTTCTCGAATCAATGCTACGCGAGCGGATGTTTTACGTGTGAGATTAACCCTTACCAAAGGTGAAGTTTCCATCAGTTCCCATGTTAATGTACCCAGAGATACTACTTTCAAAGGCGGCAGCTTGTATGATTTTGCTGGAGAGACCTGGAGAATCAGAGCCATTCATACGGGAGAAGGACGGACAATGAAAGGAACGGTAACCGCCCAAAACATAAAGCGAGTCTACCTTCATGAAGTCAAGCAAGAAGAAAAACCACGTCAGCCGAGAACTGAAAAGGAAAGAAGACAAGCATGGAAAGAAGGAAGGCTAGGATATAATCCAAACCCCATCAAAAAAGAGATAGCCAATAAGCCTGAACAAAAGCCAGCAAGACGCAACATGCAGCGTAAGAAAAAGAAGCGGATCTAATCATGGCCGATTGGTCCAAGGCATCAAAAAAGCCTTGGCTACCTGAGTACCTATGGTAGGGTTTTCTCGTAATCTTCTGATTGAATACTCATACCATTTCTCTCCATATGGTATGTAAACACGTGTCATATGGCCATCTTTTGCTAATTTTCTTCGCAATGGGCCCCTTACACCTAACAGCATCTGAAACTCATAACCGGGTCCTTTGAGATGTCTGGATTTCCCTGCATTTGGACGTGGATCTTCCTGATTAGGTTTCATGCCAGCCTCACGCAAAGCCTGCAATGAGTGGTTGATAACTGGATGATCATGGCTGGCAATGCCAACATAAGATCCTGATGCAATCATGGAGTCAATGCAACGATTTGTGGCTTCAATGATGTCTTGACGAGTTGTGTATGCCATCTCCTCTGGCTCGAGATAGATACCTTTGCATATCCGGAAATCGGTTGCTGGCCCGAGCGTTTTTTCAAATCGAGAGATGTCATCAAGCGTTCGATGTAGTCTGCCTTGAAGGACACAGCCCACATTGGTGATGCCCTTGGCATGCAAATCAAACACAACCTGTATCGTATCTTCAGTAACTCGATGATCTTCCATATCCAATCGCACAAACATGTCATGATCAGCAGCTTTTTGCACTAATTGTTCGATGTTTTTCATAGCCAATTCTCTGTCAATTAGTAATCCAAATGCCGTTGGTTTAATGGAGATGTTAGATGGTAAATTATTTTCAATAATTGCATCGATCAATCGTTGATATTCTTCAAGAAAATATGCAGCCTCTTCCATGGTTGAAATCTCCTCACCAAGCACATCAACCGTGAAGCAAGCACCCTCTTTTTCAAGTCGCTTCATGACCTTTACCGCATCAGCAAGAGAAGAACCAGCCACGTACCTTCGTGAAACCCAACGCACAAACCATTTTGGCATGCGAACGGTCATTCCCACGATTAATCGAGAGATGGCTCCCACCATGAACTGAGCAAGAGGAGGCAACACTTGACGATTGTCATTAAACCAATGCTTCGATGTCCTTGGTTCTTACAACTGGAACATCAAGTGACGTCAGATATTCGATGATAGCGTTTCTTTGCCAAGCCTTGAAGGATTTTCGCTCAAGTGTTGCAACCACATGACCACCTGGGAAGGCATCTCTGGTAGATGAAATAGCGGCATGTATCGATTGTGACCAATTCCCTGAAGGCATCGCACCTTCATGTTCAGGTGTCTCAAAAGGAAGGGCATAATTAGCCAGCATGTGGCCAAGCCATACGCCAGGAATGGCGGCAAGTTTGTTGGCTCTTGGTGCATAATGACCTCCACCTAATGTCACCACTACGACTCCTTCGCCAGGCCAAAGTGAAGGCAACACACCATCTTCTAGACCAAGTCCCCTCCATATGATCCCCGCCAATAATTCTGCAGCACCCATATGACCCCATGTGTCTTCAGTGGAACCAATCTCAATAAACAAACTTGGTACTTTCAACCAAGGACCATGATGAGTAGTTTCTAGTGAGAGTGAAAAGGATTCAAGTTCAGAACCATGTTTCAATAATTCTCGCCACCATGGACCTAATCGAGGGGAAGGAGGAGGACAATCCCCCGCTTTCCCGCCATAAGGAGGATCCTCATCCTTACCAAGTTGCATGACTCCAATCGGATGCAGCGTAAGACTGGCTTGACCCGAAGCAGCGGAATGACGTGAAGGGAAAATCACCTCATCCACGACCTCGCCTGTGGCTTGTTGCCAACGCAGATCTAGATGGTCTTCCCACAAACATCCATCCGGTAACCACCACATTCGCACATGGTGACGAGCACAGGCTCGTTGGTGCTCTACATCGGGCAAATCATCCCAATCACCCATTGTCAACAAACAGTCGGCTTGGTGGTAAGAGGCAACGTCACCAGAACTGACAGCAATCAGCACGACCATGTCAGTCCGTGATAATAATAGCAAAAGACATTGACGGTAAACGTAGCATTCACATGGGCGAAGCCGTTGCAGACATCATGTCATCCTCACTTGCCGCACCATGGAAAGTGTTAGCATATGGTGAACGTCATCTCGTCATTGATGTTGATGGAGGCATACGTTGGTTGAATGAGACTCACGTATCCCACCCTTTTCCAATCAGCATTACCAATGCAGTGGTCATAAAAAACCATCTTGTAGCGACGTGGGTCGACCACGAACTAAGATTAGCACGTATGGCGGCTATATCTTTGGACGAGCGTTTTGAACAAGGACCTCGAAGAGGCGACTTAAGAGCGCAAGGTAATGCCTCACCACTCCAAGTCGCTGGAGCTACATGGTCACATACGCTTGACAGTGAACCTGTCGCAATGACATGTGATGAAGAAAACGTGTATTTCGCATTGTGGACCAGAGGCATATATGCTCTTGACGTCCATGCAAATGAGAAATGGCGAGCAGAAATTCCAACCTACTTAACCCTCCAAAAGCGACCACGAAGTGATGAGTTGCTCTCGCTTACATCTGACGAATACCTCAACGTGTGGAGTCGTGGAGGAGGATTAGTGCGTTTAAGCAAAAAAACTGGAGAACTCTTTGATGAATCAGATTTAGATATTCAAGACCATATCGTTCAGGTGTTCAAGGGCAATGGACACCTCCTTTGTTCTGCAAATGGCGACATTTGGTGGCATCTCGATGAAACAAGCCTCATAGCAAAAATTGGAGAACCGGTAAGAGACGCTGTCTGGGACCAAGGTTGGAAAATCATTTCTTGGTCAAGAGACCTTACTTTCAATCCGGTTGGTGAATATAAGAGAAAAGATTTACCGGTTCAGTTATTGAAACAAAGCCACTGGTTAGTGATCGATAATCAAAACCAAATCGACTCGTTTTTGGGCATCGAAGCCGAAGAAGAGTAAATCATTCAAGTTTGACCATGTATCCACAGCGTCCACATGATTTACGATCTTTGTGAACTGCGAGAAAGACACCTGGTCCGCATTCGGGACAAAACTCAGCCTTGCGGACAAGTTTGCCATCATCCGTGCCATATTTTGACCACTTTGCGCTTGCATTTGGACCATCACTCACTGGATTCACCACCTTCGGCTTCATTGGATCCTTCTGCTGCTGGATTCAGAGTAGAAAGTTTGTCATGAACATACGTGGGTTCAACCGAAAGGGCATGAGCGTCTTGGTAAATAAGCCCGATACCGGTGGTCTGCGCTCGTCCAAACCTGGTGGTTACATCCTTGATAACGACCAATTCTTTTTTGGATCCTGGCTCAAGTTTGTTTAACCATTCTGTCATGGACTTACGAGTGGGTGTAGGCTGGTTCTCATGTCGAATGATGAATTCAATTTCGACGCGCTTTAGCAATGCGTTTTCTCTTCTATCTACGATTTCCATACTTTCATCTCCTAACGAACATTCACCTTTAGCGCATACGTTCCGGGTCGATCGACTTGAAGTCTTTGAGCTATTTCTGAGCGACCTGGTTTCATGATCACGACATAACCGGTCCAATCTGAAGATACCTGCGCCGATGGACATCGGTCGCATTGATCTTTACCATCCGTGAGGATGAGATGACATTCAGCACATGCAAATGGATTCTTTGGCATCGTAATTCACCTACCTCTCTTCCTCAAGCCAGGTATGGCATCCCAATCCTGTTTGCTTGCATGTTAATCCAATCTTTGAGCGACGAGGGTCGCTTGTATCTGGAGAAAGTGATACAATACGTGCTCGAACACTGTCTCCCACGCCAATCTTCTTTCCTGTCTTTCGGCCTTCAACCATGTTCATTCCCACATTTATGTCAACGTGATCTTCCATGATTTGCGATTTGTGGAGGAGAGCTTCCATAGGACCAATTCGAACGAATGCACCGAATTCATTCACTTCACTGACAGCACCTTCGACGACTTCATAATCATCCATGCAGTACAGGAGCGCATCAAAACGAACTTCTTGGTAAACAGCACCATCTCCGTGGATGATTCTTCCTCGACCGAGTGGTTCGTGATTTGCGGTAACCAGAATAAATCGGTTCATTTCATCAAACCGACCTTCAAATGCAGATGCTGCCAGACGGTCGATATGCTGATTCAGGCTGTGCCCCCTCCGCATATACTCTGCTGGTATTCGGATTGTGTCTTCCTTGGTGATAACCTTGTACATGGTATTGCCTCCTCGGGTTCCCAGAGGCAGCGAAAACAGATGGTAATCCATCCGTCCTTCACCGGCAATCCTCAGGAGGGAAGTGACCGAAGCCATTTCGCCCACCTTGGGCCGTTATTTAAGCCGTGCGTTACTTGACGCTGAAAATAGGGCACACAATACGCGTCCTAAGAGCCCGAATCAGGCAAAGCATAACATACTCTGAGTTTCTGATACCTTACTGGTGAAAAGGTTTGAGAATGGCTAAACCGGGATTTCTGGTCTGTATATTACTGACCACATCCTTGCTATCACCTGCTCTTTCTGCTGCAGAGTCTACGAAATGGGACAGCGAGGAGCAACCATGGGCTCAGTATGGAAGAAATCCTGAACATGATTTCAGTCCGCCCGACCATAATACAGACTCCATGTCAACCATCGAATCACCAATCATAAACTGGCAAGCATTTGACGGAGCAGATGAGGTGGATAGTTACAGCAGCGTCATTGGGAATTTCAGTCAGTCCATAAGCCGTCCAGACGCTGCTTTAGAGCGCTGTGGCTATCATAGTCTCTTTGCTGTGATGACTCGAACAGTTGGAGATTCTGACAGCGGGGACAGACATCTCTCCATCATCGATGGAGACTCTGCAAAAGTAGCATGGGATGTAAATCTTGGTTCTGCCTTAAGGATCAGAGCCACTCCTATCATCATCGATATCGACGATGATGGGATGAATGAAGTCATTGTCGTCTATGATACGGATAGCGCACTAAACGTGGACGTTTGGTCACCCAGATTAACTTGTGAAGAATCAGGATGGGTGAGCAATGACAATGTCAACCAGAAACTGTGGACTTGGACTGATAACGACCTGCGACTCTCAGCACCAAGCCCGCACCTCCCTGTTTCACAAGTAGGTCATCGCGCCGTCACCCAGCCGCTATTGGCAGATTTGTCGATGGATGGTTCTCCAGAACTCGTCTTGGCTGCAGTCCACCAAAACACCGATTATCCGACCGTTGTCGCCCTCCCGCTCATACTACAGGGCCCACCAGAAACAGACTGGGAAGTTACACTTGACCGAGGCACACACCCGAGCGACCCAAGTTTTGCTGCACTTGATGATTCAACAGGATGCGTGGTCCTCACAACCATTAACGCCAACAGCGGAAGCATGTGGTTGTGGAAAATCGACGGGAGTTCAGGCTCATTAGATTGGGATAGTGTCAGCATTTCAGGAACTGATAGCGACAATGATGCTCCTCGTCTGAAATTACCAGGACCGGTTGTTACCCAGTTGGACAGCGATGCTGCTCCAGAAATGATCGTGACGCTGCCAAGTGACACCAATGGTAGAGACAATGGTTACGGAGCACAATTTGTAGGATTTGAATTAACGAGTACAGATGAAATTTTTAGATTTAGAGCCCAAAATGGCTATGCAGACGCAATGCCGACACCAGTCGATACCGACGAAGATGGCATTACAGACCGTTTATGTTGGGTCACATGGTACTCCACTTCATCGGTCTCATTCAACCGTGAGGGCATGGTTGGGTGTCATGATTTAACACTCGACCCACCGCTTAAAGAATGGGTCAAAGTCATGAACCGGGGCAGTAATGGAAATGACAATGATGAAATTGCTGCTTCACCTGTCATCGTTCTAGATTTGGATGGACAAGACCCTCATGAGGTCATAGTAGGATTTGGACGTAGGGTATTTGCTTTTGATGGCGATTCAGGTGCACCTGCTGACATCAATAGTGCATGGTCCAGTCCAATAGACACCAACCATCGAATGTGGTCAGCACCAGCAGTGGCTGACCTTGATGGAGACGGTTATCTGGACATCCTATGGGGTGATACGCTCGTATCCGAATCGCTTCCCGATCTGGCACCCCTTGCAGATGATAGAGGAATCGGATTCAGCCCTATCGACCCAGACCCTGGTGAAGAACTGATTGTTAGCGGACTATTTTCCAATATTGGAACCACTTCAACTGATGAGCCTGTTGATGCTGTGTTGTTAAGAAATGGACAGGAAATTGCAAGACATCGAGTAGATATTGCGGAACCGGTCTCTCCATCTGGCGAAGGGGGACCAGTCACATTCAGTGTAGAGATAACTGCAGAGTTAGGTGAACACACTTTTTCTCTGGTACTAGATCCAAATCAAAACATCACGCAGACCCGATATGACAACGACCAAGTTTCAGTCAATTTATCTGTTGTAGAGCCATTTGTTTCTCAAATTTCCACGCCTTCTGAAGTAACAAGAGTTCAGCCAGGACAAACAGAACCTGTCGAAATTCTTCTCACATCAACCGGCTCGAGAACCGGAACATGGACCTTGTCCGCTGATTCTTCTAACCTTGACGAAGATTGGAGTTTTTCTTTAATGCAAGGATATGCCTATCAACAAACCCTAGAGCGGGATACACCCGTTTCCCTCATCTTTGAAGCTGGTGTGCCAAATGATGCATTAGGAGGTGAGTCTGGTATTGTGACACTCACACTCACTTTAGATGATGATGCATCAATTTCTACGACTGTTGCTCTACCCATTGAGGTCTTCAGAACCAGAGGATTGGCGATGGAAGGACCTTCTGGCTTAAGCATCAGTGAAGGAGGAGGAAGATTAAACCACGATGCGAAGGCTTGGGTAAGAATTGAAAATTTGGGTAATGCTCCAGAAAGCACTTCCTCCATCGATTTTTCAGCATCTTCGTGGGGAACTACTCCTCGCTTGCTCGACCAGCAAGGAAGTGAAGTCGTAGACCTCGAACTCCAGCCAGGTGAATCCGTTGAAATGTACATCACTCTTCAAGTTGCTAAAGTAACCTCAACATCATTTGATTTGACAATTTGTATTGGATATGGTTTGGAACAAATTTGTGAAGTACAAATTGTGGTGATGCATGCATGGGAAGTAAGTTCACCTCAACCACACATCCGCACCATACCTGCATCAACCCTCTCATGGCCTATTGAAGTTGATCTGCAAGGAAATGATAACATCTCGTGGACGCTTACCAGTTCAGGGATGGTCAACGAAGGATGGATATGGACTTACGGCGGTGATTTTTCAATAGAAGGGCAAACAATTGTAGCTGAAGGAAGTGGTTTAGCAATAGGTTGGATCAACCTTTCCCTACCTGAAAACACACCTCCAAATCGCCACTTTTTCAACCTCACGGCAAATAACTTAGAGACTCACAACCTGAATATTTCTTTGCATGTACTACAGGTATTCCGTTCTCAAGCCTCGGTTGTAAGTCCTGCATCACCCGCAACATTCAATGTAAGTGAAGCTACAAAAATCATCCTCAAACTCGAAAATCCAGGAAATGGAGAAGACACCTTTACCTTGACTGGACAATCACTTGCAGGCAATTTTTCCTCAGCACCAACCGTCGCTTTCGACATCCCAGAACCAATGAAGACTCTGTCTGCAGGAGCCTATACATTCATGCCAATCTGGGTCACACTCTCAGCGGAGATACCTGCAAGAGAAAGTTTTCCTCTCCAATTCACATGGACTTCGGTGAATGACCAAGAAGCAACGCACGTGGCAAACTTAACCGTTCAAGCAAGACCAGATCATCGTTGGGATCTTGACATCGCTGAAGGATATGCATTTGATGTGATACCTGGTGAAACCTTATCGCTTGCGCTCACAGCAAAGAATACCGGGAATGCAGAAGACAACATTACCATTGTTTCACAATATGAGCATGAAAGAAATACAGAAGATCTAAGCACGTGGGAGGATTTCACCATTCAAACCACTGCCCTTCAAATAAATCAATCGCAGAGTATAGGATTTCAAATCCAGATACCATCAACAGCATGGGCCTTTGGAAAAACTTACCTTAACCTAAGTGTTTATTCTGACTCTCTGTTATTGGAGGAAAAAATTCTACTCACTTTTAACATCAGCGAAATCGCCGGATGGCGTTTCAATCTATCAAATGCATCACTTGAGGTTCCTCCCGAAGGAGGAAACATCACGCTGATTGTCGAACAACGTGGCAATAGTCCTTCCAGCCCTTGGTTTACCAAAGCAGGAGAAGGCTGGAATGTCACTTTGCCGAAGAATGGATCTGTTGTCAAACCAGGGGAGCAAACGCTTGTGACCTTTTTTGCAACACCTCCCGAGAGGTCACTTGCAGGTGAAATCGGCGTAGTTAGGATCAGGATTTCAAACGGTGATGGAGCTGGGCAAGTGGTCGAAGAAGTACCGCTAAGAGTAGGTACGGCTCCAAACATAGAGATTGGGAATGCTGGTTATTGGTACGTAAATGAAAATGGAGGTATGCCTGCGGCATGGGTCCACAACCAAGGCAATGATATCGCCATATTGCAGATTCAATTATCGGCCAAACCTGAAGGCTGGACAACCTCAGTGTCAGAATCGCTTGTGCTATCACCTGGAGAAATAAAGGGGATTCCTGTTGAACTATTTGCAGATAGCGAATGGGATAAGTCCGGTTTTGGGATGACGATTTCAATCACACACCCATTAATTGGCACCATAGATTGGCCAATCCAGATAAGACATGCCAATATTACCTTTGCAACTTCTCCTGTGATCTCAGGATATCAAACCAGTTTGAAATCCGTAGAGTTGCATAACCCAAATTCGATTTTGGCTTCGGTTGAAAAAGGAAATATCGATGAAAATTCTTGGATGATTACGCTCGATAACCTACGAGAAAATATTTCCCTATCTGCCGGTGATGATCAACTTACAATCCACGCAGACGGAAGAAATATTCCTGCCCATTCTGCCCAATGTTCATTGCTTTCACCCAACACTGAGAAATTAGGTCTTGAGCGAATATCAGAAAACTGGGTATCATGTTTTATCGAAGCATCTCCAGATTCTGAGGCTCAGATTAATCTGATTTTACGCTCAAGTCGAGGGGAACTCTTACAACAATCTACCATCGAATTGCTTGCCGGGAAAAACCGAACAGTCAATCTAAGTTTCGTCGATTGGGACCCTGCCCCTGGTTCAGTTGACGTTATTTACGAAGTCAGTGATAGCCTCGGCATTCAACTAGCAAGTGGACAATCAACTATGATGTCACGTGAATCAGGTTGGAATATTGGCGTGGCCACCTTTAGCATTGATTCTGAATTCATCACAGTAGGTATTTCACGACTTAATCAAGGCTTGGTACAATCTGGGGTTTGTTCATTGGTCATCGAAGAGGTAGATGGGACCTGGGAATATACTGCCTATGTTGATATTTCTGGGAGTACTTATGCACCGATTATTCGTATCGATCGGCCCGAATCCATTACAGAAGGCACCACCATCAAAGCAACGATTGGTTGCATGGCTCCATACGATATAGATGATGATGATTCGGATAATTCCATGACGAAGGTGGCCGGTTTAGTCGANGATGTGGCCAGNCAATCATACGATATTGCCATCGGTTTTGGCTTAGGAACACTCTTGGTAATTGGTGCTTGGTTCGCAGGAATTATTGGACCAGGTTCTAGCGGCCAAAATAAAAGCAAAAAGNAAGATTCAGTCAATCCTAAAAATGAGAATCCAGAAGAAAAGATCTTACCAGACCTTGACGAAGAAAATGAGTTCACCTTCATCGATGAAGATGATATTTCTTTTGAAGATGATGAAGACACACCTGCACCCGTGGTCATCGAAACACCTGACAAAGAAATACCCACTCAAGGATCGACNAAAACGCCGTCAGCAAGTGGTCGATTAAGCGCTTTGAGGCAGGAAATAACCAGTGATGATAACACTCCAGAAGAGCAGAAACCTGTTGATGATTTGGAGAGTCGAATGAACAAGTTCTTTGCTGACAAGTGATTGGCAAAACCATGGATGAATCATTCATCGGATTAGAAGGCACCTCGCCTTTTCAGACCCTTGACTTAATCCACTCATCTCGGTTTGAAAACATAGTAAAAGCACTCACTGGTCAATGTGAATGGAAAGATGTCATCGAGAGTGATGNTGAATTGAAGCAAAGATTGACGTCACAAGGAATCGAAAATCACGACACTCGTACATCAATACCATGGGATGATGCAACATTGCTATTCATATCTGGAATGAAAATTGGACTTGAAGGTCAATTNGACGTTGGATTATCGAGGGAAAGGTTCGGACGTTTTCCGTANGGCAACGGTTCAGCGCTTGATTATCTCATCGAATGGATTCGTCCACCAAAGGGTAGAGACAGTGAATTTGACTTGATATTCCAAGCTCTACAGCANTTGAATAATCGTTTACCTGAACATCTCTCATTAGGCAATGCCGGGTTGCATATGAGAGGTTGGCTAAACGTTGAAGAGGTCAANCTNTTGAGGAGAAATTTGACTGGGAGAAATTGGACACCGGCTTTTGATGAACCACTTGACGGAGGATGTCGAGATGTGTTTAAACACCTGAGTGCTCACCTGAGATCTGCTGAAAAAAGGACTGCTGGATTGTTGCTGAGAAGTCACAATTAGAAGTCTACACCAGTTAATCTCTCAAACATGCTTGCATACAATGCTGCTGTGTCATCAATGACTGATTGAGGAAGAGCCGGGATTGGCGGATCATCATCTCCAGCCTCTCTTGCAAGTCGAAGGGTTTCTTGATGTCCAGTTTGGATGTAATGTTGTCTTACAAATTCTTTAGACAACTGGACGATTTCTCCACCATCATAAGCGTCCAAATCCCACCATCGATCTTCATCAAGGGTACCAAATGAATCTACCAAAACTGGCACGCGACCAGGTCCAAGCGCAAATTCCTTCTTACCATCAACGTGAATGAGACCTCGCTTTGAAGCCTCAACTTCAATTAGTTCATCAACACGAAGTACAACATCGATAATTTGGTCGAGTTCTTCTTCACTAATATTGGCGATTTCAAGCGCTTCTTCCCTGTCAATTAGGCGATCATATGCCTCAAATTTAGTAGTAATTTCCACACATGGCTTTGGTAATTTAGCACCCTCTTCGAGCACAGTTCCTTGCTCAAAACCAAGTGATTCTACAGATAATTCACCCCGCTTATACCTACGCCATCCAGAGCCAGCAAGATAGTGTCTACAAACAAATTCGAGAGGTACAAACACCCATTCCCCATCTCTTGGCAAGGTCCCTGGCTCACGATATACATCGACACGTCGAACTAAACACCGGTCTGGACCGTTACGTTCGACAATGTGTGTTCGACAGATTCCTTCTGATTCAACCAAAGAAAACCAGTGACAAGTCGTTCTATTCAATGATTCTCCCTTTCTCGGAATCAAACTAGGTATAATCTGGTCAAAGACTGAGATTTGATCGGTATATCTAAACTCAAGAATATCCGGATCGTCAGTTGACCACACCTGTTTGACTTTGCCTGCGTATAACATCTCGCCCATACGAGGATGCCTACCGAGAAGTCACTTGAATATTGTCTATTGAATCAAACCAAGGGCATCCTCAATTCGATTCAATTCTGGGCCTGTAGTTTCACTTCCTACAACCACACCTTTGTTGGATGAACAGATACCTGCGCCAACGAAAGGAGAACCGAATGAAACCGTGCCAACCATAGCAGGAACACCAAGCGTTTCTTCGATGAGTTTTGCCTCGTCAGGATGTACATCAGGGTGTAGTAAAACACCGTGGTCATTGGCCACGGCAAGGCTGCCTACCACATCATCAGAAGCAATACTAGTAACAATGGCGGGAATTCCGAATACCTCAGAGATAATTTCAACTCCGTCTTGTGGGATGGCGGGAGACAATACGACCCCCTCGGTGTTGCAAACGATAAGATTGCCTGCGGTGTTAACTCCGCCTTCCATGACAACCACATCTCCGTAGGAAGTCAATTGGTCAATATCTGAATCAGTTGCAATGTCCGCAACGGCTAGACCCTTTTTGGTTCCAGCCATGAGCGAACCGATTAAAGAAGAACCACCTATGCTCAATGAACAAGTTTCTAATTCGAGGGAAGTTGCCATTTTTTCGGTGATGTCAGATGGAAGATCTTGTGGATGAAAAAGGACATCTCCGCATACAGCTAGATACACACCAACTTGGTCTGAACCCAAAATATCTGAGGTTACAATGGCCATAAAATCA
>PABV01000034.1 GCA_002699425.1 Methanobacteriota archaeon | reverse complement strand
GAAGGTTACGACAAGCGAATAGCCGGGGGATCAGGTCAGGCCGGGAACGGAGCAGCCCTACCTGGGGCCATGGGTGCCGTGGGGTATCGGGATGGAGAAAGCCAGTGGATTTGGTCTTCGAATACGAGTGTCCATCTTTGGCATTCCCACCTCAAATATCAAAATACACATCTCCTACCCAAGCAGGTCCTTCAATCATTGGTATATCTGTTTGTGAATGGGAGGAAAACTCTTTTTCATTTAGCTTAAAAAACGATAATGCATGGGTTGTAACTGCTTTTATTTCAGTTGATTTTACAATATCTCCACAATCAACATAAGAGACTTGTCCAGAAAATTGTAATTTACTTTGTTCATGAGTGATCAAACCGACTACGTCGACAAGGAAACGATCATGAACCTCTGACTGGAAAAGGACTTCATCAAGCCACGAAACACATAGCAAGTCATAGGAATCATCATCGAGCAAAGGCGTAGCCCATGTTCCTGAATACCTTGTTATGGTATCAAGGGATTTGAGCGAATTCTGTTCTAATTGAAGGTGCTGCATCCCAAGTGTGAGTTCACGGATGAGCCTTTCCGGGGTTGTAGAAAATCCCCTAATCCCAACATCTGCTGTCGATTCAAGCAACCAATAGGACAAAACATCACCTTTGTGATATGCTCAGATTCCATGATAACTCATCAAGTCTCAGACACAAATTTTCTCGACTCAATGTAAAATTATCCATCTGGCTCATGATGACTTCACAGGCCGCATTCGCTAGATGAGCGCAATCATGTATGTCGATTCCAAGTGAGACTGCAGAGGCCACGGCTGTGCATGCTGCATCGATCAACCCGATTACTTGAAGGGGGTTCGTAAGGGTACAGGGGGTATGAAATATGTCGTCATTGGTGTAAACTGTGACCCCATCTGCACCTCCAAGAACCATCAAATGACCCCAGTGGTATTCATCCAAAAGTTTTCGAGCACAATCTGCGGAATCTTCTGCGTTAATTCTTCTTCGTACAAGTTCTAACCCTCTGGATTGGAAAATCACCCAATCAACTTCGTGGGTTCGATGAAGCCCGGTTAACTTTGGATCGTAAATAACCGGTATTTCTTTTTCCTTTGCTCGCTCGATAAGCCTCTTGGCGCCTTCGTCATTTACAACTCCATGGCCGTAATCAGAAATAATCAATACATTTGCATCATTTAGATTTTGCAGTGCCTCGTTGATCAATGCATCCAAAGTAGATGCAGGGATATCTTCTCGATTTTCTATGTCCCAGCGAAGTAGTAATTGTTCGTTATGCAATAATGAAGGTCGACTCGCAATTAATCTGTTTTTCACAGTAGTGACCTTGTTTTCAACCGATTGTATATACTTGCAATCAACACCTTCATCATTGAGAGAATCAAGGATGATTTTTCCAGCATCATCTTTACCAATGACGCCATGAAGTAAGGCATGAAGTCCCAATGATTCAAGGCCCCTGGCAACGTGAGCTGCTGCGCCAACATCATCATACCGGTTGGTTTCTTTGAGAACTGGTACTGGTGCTCTGGAGTTTAAGTCATTGGCGTATCCATGGATATATCTGTCCAACATGACATCTCCAACAAGGACCACTTTAGATTGACTCGGTTTCTCCAATTGCTTCTTCAAGTCCTGCAATCTTTCATATTGATTTGACTCTTCTTCATTCATTCCCATGTAAATTCCTCATTGGTCCATAAGATTTGCAAGCAAGGTGGCATGTTCACTTTCCGAAACATTAAGCGAAGTTCTCAATGTTCGAAGCATGGAATCCTCGTCTTTTGTAATAATGCCATCTTCCATTGCTGTAGAAAGTGTGGCTTTGTAGGTCTCCAGATGAGGAGGAAGTGCTGGTTCTGATTTGGCTACCTGGAGCAATCTTGCATGAGTTTCTTCATCAATTTTGAATGCTGATTGAAAGGTTTTTATGAGTACCATTTCATCTTCTGCGAGTTCTCCATCCATGAGTGCTTGTCTGAGCATGTCGAGATAAACCTCCTCCGGTGGTGGAGTAGTTGGGACACCCATGGCCTCTTCAGAGAGTCTTCTTGCCCGGTCGGGATGCATACCTAAAAACGAAACAACATCTGAGAGTAATTGCTGTTCATCCTTTGTAATCTTACCATCTTTCCACGCTGTTGCAAACATCTGTCTAACCAAATTCTCTCCAGCCTGAGCATCCAATGATGCCGACCCATCTGCACTTGAAACAGGAGTCACAACAGGTGTGGAATGGTAAATCAGATTTTCATCAAAGTGAGCCAAAAATTGTAGCAAAGAATTTCCTGAACTAAGCAGAGCTCCTATGGTATTTGGTGCACCTTCGTATTCGATGGTTGTATCTGTGATTCGTTTTCTTAACAATGAAGCCGCTTCTCGGCCATCTCGAGTGAGTTCATAGACTCGGCGTCTTTGTTTAGAACTTGGTACATGTCTGAGTGATGTGTCGATGTAATTATTTTTTTCAAGTCTTTTGAGGGTCCGAGGAACGTGCTTTCTTTGCACATAAACTGCTGCTGAAATGCCTGCTTGTGTAACTGCGTCTTGTGCTTCCCATTTGTTTTTTGGAAGTGGTTCTTCAACCAAGTGCAATAGTGTTCTTTCTTCAGTAGTAAGGCTGCCAAGGTACCCACTAACCATGCCCTTCGTCATAGCCAAGACGCCTAAGGTGATTACTTTCTCGGTTCCGACGCAATCAAATTCAATCGCTACTTCCCGCAACCATGGGCCGAGATGACGGTAAGTCGAAAAACAAGCCCAGATGGACAAGGTCTCTAACATTTGACCAAAACTTTCCACAAGGGCCTACGCACGTTCATGATCGTCCAAAAAAAATCCCTGGTGGTTGGTCAGTAGAGGCTCCAGTTTCGAGTCGATTATATCAGAAATCTGCGCTTGGAAAACCGCAATCAGATGAATCTATACTATTACTTGGTGAAGAGGTACTTTTTTGTCATTGGCACCGTCATATACCTCTTCCTCATGATGATTGGCTCAATGAATCCGTAAAAGAAGACCCAGAACTTCTAGCGAGAGCTACTGCCTTTGAGCAGATTCGATCCGGTGGTGAAAGATTGGTTCCAGTTCAGCATGTATCTCTCTCCTATCATTCAGATACTTGGGCCTTAAGATGGTCAAGGGAAAAGCATCCTTCGAACGCAGAGCCTGATGCTGAAGTTCGCTGGGTGAGTTTTGGTGACCCATTGGATTTGGATCATTGGATTGATTGGGCTATGCATGTTGAAAGCAAAGGCAGAACACCTGAATTGGCTTTAGTTGATGATGAATTCGAAGTCACGCTTTACCAGTTGGATATGGTCGAATTTTTGAATTCAAATCCTGTTCATTCATTGAGACATGAAGACAAGGTCTCCATGACCAGTGTAAATGGACTATGGTATACATCACAAAATATTGATGACTGGAATGGATTAGGCATTGAACAATTCAGTGGGATTGTGTTACGAGATGAAGAATTTGCAATCATTTCTCAAGATAGATCAGATGAACAATCCCTTCTCAAACTTCTTCATTCACATGGATTAACAGTACGCTCCGGATTTCGATATGGAACAAAGTGGAGGCTATATGAGAGAAGTATGGAACATTCTCATGCTCCATGGTTGATGGATGTTGAAGAAGAGGCTCCTGAAAATTTTAGATCTCTATGTTTACTGGTCAGGCTTGCGGAAGGGGTTCACAAGCGATGGGTCTATGCTAGATTCTTGAATGGGGTTTGGCATTTCCTCAGTTTCCGAAGGTGGCTGCCTGGTCGGTGATTTAATTCCAAGAATAAACCAAATGGCAAGAAGAAAAGTCATAATTGGAATGATTTTACTTGGTTGACGCCAATCATTAAGCAAGTCATCTTCAGCAGAGTGTGCTTGGAATGTTAATGGAATTTGCCATTTTTCTCCAGTATCTGTAGCAAGAACAAGATTACCTTTTGCAATCATCCCAGGTGTAAGCAAGCCATTTGGATTAATTTCGACAAGCACTTTCTCACCATTGCCCAACTGTTGTTGATTGTCTGTGGTAGCAATACGACTTATAGGGCCATCAATACCAACATACCATGTTTGTTCCCCACTCCCTTCAAATGAAATTGGAATCTCTACAATATGAGGTTCATTTGTTGGAATATCCGTACTATATGCGCGAATAATCGGTCGGTTTTGAGTGACAAAAAATGGATGATAAATATCAACAGGCGTTCCTTCATTGCAATTGATAGTACCTTGAATATAAGCATTCGTCAGAGGAATCGCATCTCGGGAAAAATACAGTACTCCATCCAAATATGTGACCTCTCTCCCATCGGTTGAATTCAAATTAATTGTCATAGCAGTGCATATTCCTTCAATTTGGATATCAATGCCTTCTTGGGGTAAAATAATCGATTGGTCATCAGCCAATTCTACATCAATATTATGTCCGCACTTTTCAGATGCAAAGTCGATGTAGAAGCGTTCGTCCTGCTCACGAATGGTTGCATTCCAATCAACCTTGATGCCATCACGATTACGAAGTATAATGCCATCTGAGCCAAATACATCACCATCTTGGAACAAATCCTCAGCCTCTCCTTTTCCGATACCATTCACCAAATCTTGGTGCCCGTCAGCCTCAAGAACAATGAGCCATGGTTGCTCAGGGTTACTGTTCACTTCGTTATCGGATAAATCGCCATTTCTCAGATCTTGTACCAAAACCAAAATCCCATTGCCAGGTAAATGGAAATCAAACCCAGTATCATTTCGCCATTCAATCCAAACATATTGGTCCTCATCGATTAAAATTCTAATTGATTGACCACCTTCTCCCATTGGCATTAATTCAATATTAGGTCCAGTACAACCATCCTCACCTGGCCATGTCAACAATACATCCTGGTGTCTGGGGTGACCTATCAGTTCAAGTGTTGGTGATGTGGGAAGGGCTGGCCAAGCGCCTTGCCCGTTCCAATTACCACTTGCCATCAAATCCCATGCTCCTATTCCTTTCCATGGAATGGATGACACTTCATCATGTACGGGATAAAGGTCAATGGCCCCTAATTGGTGTAGCATTTCGTGAACCATTGTGCCTCGATAAGTACTTGATTGCATTGAAGAAATGACATAATCAGATATGGTTTTTCCACCAGAAATTTCAATTTCTGATTCAAATTCCGAATAATGGCTCCAAATGCTATTTACTCCTCCTTGTCCATCCTCTTGTGGCTTGGCAGGGTGAAGTATCAGAAATCTATCCACATTCCCATCATTATCCAAATCGAATGGTTCCCATGAAAAGGATTGATTTAGATCAATTCTGTACACCAATTCTTCTGCCAAACTTGTTGGATTGATGCCGTTGACACCAGAATCTCTCACACCGTTTTGATCCGCTCCATAGGTAGAAAGTGGAAATTCAGCGCGAATAACTTCTGGATAAGCTGTTACATTGAGATTTACCTCTCCATTTGTCGCTTGTTCGAGAAATGGTCGTGCTACATTTTCTACAAACTGTTGTGCAAATTCTGCATCATGGCTTGCCGCGACCTCAGCATCGGTAAAATCAACGACAACAACCAGCCATTTTTCTTCTGATTGGATGCCAAGTGGAGCATAATCATCTGCATCAGAGGATTGCTGGTTTTGAATCCATGAGTCAACAATAGTATCGTCAATGAGCATCCATGCTCCCATGCCAACCAGAGCCAATGCAACAGGGATTGCAAAAATGGCTCGCATAACTTAACCACTTCCTTCAATTTCTTCAACCATGAGGGTAATTGTTTAACGTAATTCCTGTAAATTACAGCCTAATGCTGAAAGCCGATTTATCTCATCCGGCGTAAAATCTGCGCGAATAAAACTTTGATTCGGATTTAGATAAGTGCCGAATGGTAATACATTTGGCGAATAAAGAAATTCAATTTCTGGATGGTCTTGCATAACCTCAAGGACGTTTTCGAAGGCCTTATTTCGTGACCACGGAGATACAAGCGAAGCAAGTTGTACATCTTTGTCGAGCATTGGATAGATACAAGTTTCCGTTCTCGATGCGTGAACACGCATTAAATCAAGACCCCGATACTGGACTTTAAGCAATGCAAGATTATCCTTTAAACTAATTGGTAATGGTTCTCCATCACAGCCTGAGATGATGATGTCCGTTGGAGAAGCGCTTCGTATTGTTTCCAGAAGTCGATCTCGCTCTGTTGGATTTTGGCATATCCCTAGAGAGGAGAAATGCCCTATGCCCGATGTGGAGGAACATGCTTGCATCCCACCATCACAATGGCAATCAATCATGAGCATTCTTCTGATTCCACCTTCCTCATCCATGATCTCATTTATTTCGTTACTCAACAATGGTCTTTGATTCATCAGTGGTTGTGAAATGAATTCGAGTACAACGATCACAGCAGCAGCCGTAGCAATCCAAACGCCGGGGCTTGCAGGGGGTAGAATTGCCCATGTCATGAGAATCGTTAACCCATACACTCTCAACCGCCACCAATCTGCATTCTCACTATTCAGAAGATGAAATTTAGAAGCAAAAACCAGGGCGCTAAATGATAAAAAAGCGGTAAGGAATAACCATGAAAGGCCAATGGCTAGGCTTAAAGATTCAGTGGCATCATATTTGGCATGAAGTCCGACTCCTGATTGAAATTGATGGCCTAATTGATACAAAAAAGGGGTCAAATGCCACGTGATGACATATAATGTCAGAATTGAAAATATCCAACCACAAATCAGCCATCCAAGAAACCAATTCCTCTCATTGGGAAGCAAACCATTTCGAGAAAATTGATGCATTTGGTGAATAAAAAATGGTCCACTACTCATGATTCCTAAAAGCCCAGCGCTTAACCATCTCAGACCAGTCCATTCGGCTGGTTTAAACACATTCATGCAAGCAGTTTCGCATGGATCGATTTGAAGCATTATGGCCCTCAAAAGAGTATCAATCGAAAATGACCAAATAATGGTCAATATGACCATGAGAAGAAGAATAATTGAAAAGCGAAAAGAAAATTCCGCAAGGTGATAATCCAGTGAACGTTTTTCATCAGTTGATAGGAGAATGGATTCCACAGATCACACCAAATCGATGTCAGCAGGAGGTGTCGTCGCTTGTAAAATGGTTCGATACACCCCGTAAGCGGACCACGCAGTGAGCATCCCAAGTAACAGTAATACTCCCCAAGATTGATGACTGTCCCATGACCATGCAAATCCGATAAGTAGACCAGCGGTCAATGCCCCTCGTATGATTCCTTGAGGAATTGCTAATGACATATCGAGATGTTTTGGTCCTCCTCCAAATCTTCTCTCGTAGAACTCACCTTGAATTACCGCAGCAACGATGAGAATAGAAAGCGTAGACCAGAAGTAAATATTACCCCATTTGAAATATTCATGCGATAGTTGCTCTTGTCGTTCAGCCTCCAGGATTTCGGGGTCTTTCTCAGTGACGAAGAGTGCATCATAATCTCCGACGCTGATGGTCCTCAACTCTAACTCGCCCTCTTCATCCATAGCGGTTGAATCAGGTGCTGAAATTGAAAAAGTCAGGATATTCCATGCATCGTTTTCATTGGCTTGCCCATTTCCATCGATAGCATTACCAACAAGCGAAAATTCAACGTCACCAATATCTTCTGATGGT
Source organism: Methanobacteriota archaeon (assembly GCA_002699425.1). Classification (GTDB taxonomy): domain Archaea; phylum Thermoplasmatota; class Poseidoniia; order Poseidoniales; family Poseidoniaceae; genus MGIIa-K2. The sequence continues at coordinate 137,489 of PABV01000034.1, read as the reverse complement.
GAGGTCCAATTGAAGTTCCAATCATTACCGGGCATTGCATGGCCAAGCCCACCAGTGTTATTTTCATCGACAGATGCATCGATAATCTCGCTACCTTCTCCTGCCCCAAACGTGCCCGCACCGTAATCCCAAATCAAAAATCCTCCCTCAAGATAACTGGCATGTTGAAGAGTAATGGTGAAATTGTACTGGTGATTCAAGTCATAAGATCGAGGTATCCCTGAAATGGAAACAACGACCTCGGTTGAAGGTGCTGCTCCGCCGTGACAAGTACAACCAGTCTCGACAGTAAGGCCGTTATTCATCCAAGGAGGTTGCTGACCATTGGGTGCCTGGCTTCCAGGATATCCGTATGCAGGGCCAAGGAGCATGATGCAAAGTGACAGAAGAAGAATCGCCCGAATAGAGGATTTCATGAATGCACCAGTCCTTGCCAAATATGCTACGTTATTGAACGTTATTCCATTTCTATCATCGATATCTATAACTCTTTGACAGCACTATTTAAGCCACTCATCATGGCTTTACCGTCACCAAATAGCATCATTGTTTTGTCCATGTAAAACAAATCATTGTCCACACCAGCATAACCAACTGATAATGAACGCTTAATGATGACAACAGATCTCGCTGCATCTGCATCGATAATCGGCATTCCTGCGAGTGGTCCTTCATCCCCTCTTGCAGCGGGATTCGTTGTGTCATTAGCTCCGATGACAAGTGCAACATCACAGTCTGGGAATTCAGGATTAATCTCATCCATTTCAATGAGTTGCTCGTATGGGACATTTGCTTCCGCAAGCAACACATTCATGTGACCTGGCATTCTTCCTGCCACGGGATGTATGGCATATTTGACCTCGGTATCGAATCGATCGTTCATAAGATCTGCAAATTCCTTTACCTGGTGCTGACATTGCGAAACAGCCATTCCATAACCTGGTATGATGATGACTTTTTGGGCACCGTCTAACATCATTGCAACCTCATCAGGGTCCGAACCGACTTTTGTGCGCGTGAGTGTTTCTTTCTCACCACTGCCACCAAAGGATTTGAACAACACATCAGGGAGTGTTCTATTCATTGCTTTGCACATGATGAATGTTAAAATCAGTCCTGAAGCGCCAACGAGAGAACCTGCAATAATCAACACTGAATTTCCGATAATGAAGCCTGTAAATGCAGCAGCAATACCCGAAAGTGAATTGAGCAGCGAAACAACGACCGGCATATCAGCACCGCCAATTGGAAGAACCAATATGATGCCAAGCAAACAAGATATACCGATGATTCCCCAAAGATAAGTGGTGTTTGTAGGGGATTCAATTGAAAGATAGATCAAACCAAGCACGGCTATGAAAAGAATAACCTTGACGGGATTAAGCCATGTTGGTCCCCATGTTGGCGTACTGATCCATTTTCGGCGACCACGTTCATCTTTCTTTGTCAGAGGAACATAGAAGCCACCCTTGAGTTTGAACATGGCCAAAAGGGAGCCGGTCAAGGTCATCCAACCAACGAGAGCGGACAAACCTGCGGCTACCATTACTACTGCGATCGTCAAATTATCAGATGGAGGTGTGGCTGAATTTTCAATATACGTCCACACTTCAGAAAGTGCCACAAGCGCTGAGGCAGCTCCACCAAATCCATTGAACAGAGCAACGAGTTCGGGCATTCCGGTCATTTCAACTTTGATTGCCATAACCAAACCTATGAGCCCACCAATCAGCAATCCAGCGATAATTACCGGCCATTCAACAACTCCCTGCATTTCCATACTCAGAATGGTCGTCAATACAGCAACCAACATACCTGTTGCTCCAAGTTGATTACCAAATGGAGCAGTTTTTGGATGTCCAAGTTTCTTCAATCCAAAGATGAAGAGTGCCGCTGACAACAAATAGCCTATTGCAACCCAATCTTCCATCTAATTCCCCCCTCTCTTTTTTCCAGCAATCATGTTGAGCATTCGATTTGTCACTGCAAATCCACCCACGACATTGATCATAGCTAATACCAAAGCGATGAATGCTAAAACACTCGAAATAACTGGTTCTTGTGCATTAAACGCAACATTTGCACCAATAAGTGCTCCAATGATGCTGATGCCAGAAATGGCATTTGCACCACTCATAAGAGGTGTGTGCAAGGTAGGAGGTACCTTCGTAATGAGTTCAAATCCAAGAAATATAGCCAAAACAAACATCGTTATGTTTCCAATTAATAACTCAGGGGTTATGAGTAGTGCACTCATTCTTCTTCACCTCCGGTGTCGATTCCTAATCTTTCTGCAAGCCGTGATTGTTTATGATGCACATTTCCTGATTGGCATATGAGCACACCTCCCATACCAGGTACGTGGAAATCATTTCCTTCGGGAGCACCCACGAGGATATCATCCTCTTCGCTGATTTCGAATTTACCTTCTTTCATCAGAGATGTGATAAATGTAGTCATATTGTTGGAGTAAAGCATACTCGCAGTGCCAGATAATGTACCAGGAAGGTTAGATATTCCTACAACAGTAACTCCATTTGAGGTTGTGATGACTTCTCCGGGCACGGTTGACTCACAATTGCCTCCAACATCTGCATTCATATCGACGATGACTGCGCCGGATTTGAACGAATTTACAGCAGAGGTTGGAACGGTGATGGGCGCAGGCCGACCAAATATTCGTGCGGTTGTAATGACCATGTCTGCATCAGATGCCACACCACAGACTGTATCGTTGACTTTTTGGATAAATTCAGGCGTAAGAGGTTTGGCATATCCAGATTCATCTTCAAAATCATCCATTCCCTCGACTTCTATGAATCGTCCACCGACAGATTCGATTTGTTCTGCTGCACTTTTTCTCACATCACTTGCATAAACGACGGCTCCTAGCCTTTTTGCGGTAGCAATTGCTTGAAGACCTGCAACGCCACTACCCATTACTACCACTTTGGCAGGACGTACGGTCCCTGCAGATGTTGTCATCATCGGTATTCCCTTTGGGACATGTGCTGCACCTAGTAAGACTGCTTTGTAACCTGCTAGGTTATCTTGGCTTGAATTGACGTCCATGGATTGAGCGCGTGATAATCTCCTCGGAATCATGTCCATCGAGATCAGTGTAATTCCTGCGTTGACATATGATTTCACGTCTTCAACGGCGCGGAATGGATCGGCAACACAAGCGACAATTTGTCCATCGGATACTTCGTTAACCGCTGGGAGGCGTATGCATATGATGATGTCTGAGTTAAAGACATCACTTCTTGAACCGATAGAGGCTCCTGCCTTTTCGTAATCTGAATCATCATGATGACTTTTTTTCCCTGCACCACTTTCAATCATCAATTCAAAACCTGCTTTTGTGAGTTTTTTCATACTACTAGGTACGATTCCCACTCGGTTCTCAAATTCTGGTTCTCTTGGCACACCTATTCGCATCATAAGACCTCGACCTTTCGGGATAAAACGCCCAACAAGGACGGGTTATTGAACAACACGGTCGAGTGTTTTTGCAAACCAAGTGGCTTATGTGCCGATTGCTTGTGGATGTAAATAGGCCGTGAGTATATGACGAGAACAAACAAAAAAATCGCTGTGATTGGAGCAGGGAACGTAGGTGCAACTTGTGCATTTGTTTTAGCCCAAATGAAAATCGGCCAGGTTGTCATGCTCGATATATACGAGGGGTTTGCGAAAGGTAAGGCCCTAGACATGAGCCAAAATGCCAATGTTTTGAATTACGATGGGTCCATAACAGGTACCTCAAACTATGAGGATATTGCAGGTTCATCGGTTGTTGTTGTGACAAGTGGCTTTCCAAGACAGCCTGGTATGACTCGAGAAGATTTAATCGGGAAAAATGCAGAAATTGTGAGACAAGTAGGAGAGGGCATCAAAGAGCACGCTCCTGATTCAGTCATCATCATGGTGACTAACCCTCTTGATTTGATGACGTATCATATGCAGAAAGTAACCGGGTTTCCAAAGGAGCGAGTTGTCGGACAAGCGGGTGTTCTTGATAGTGCGAGAATGACGCATTTCATCGCAGAGGCAGTAGGGTGTTCAGAAGAAGATGTCAGTGCCATGGTTCTTGGAGGGCACGGTGATACCATGGTGCCTCTACCAAGATATACGACGGTGAGTGGAATACCAATTACACAATTATTAGATGAAGAATCCATTAAGCAGATTTGTGAACGAACGGCTTCAGGTGGTGGAGAAATTGTCAAATTACTGGAAAAAGGGTCTGCATTTTATGCGCCTGGTTCTGCGGCTGCAATTATGGCAGAATCTGTCATTCAAGATAGAAAGCGTCTTATTCCTGCGAGCACCTTACTTTCTGGTCAATACGGTCTTGAAGACGTTTACATCGGAGTTCCTGTCATTCTGGGATCAACTGGAGTTGAGAAAATCATTGAGTTAGAATTATCTTCGGAAGAATTAGAAAGTCTCCAAAAATCTGGTAACTTTTACAAAGAACAATTGAAAGATATACTTGGATATTAACATTTAACGACAGCAAGGCAATAATTCTCTCCAAGAGTCGTTATATCATTTTCTTTGAGTAATTCTCTATTTTCGACGATCAACTTCCTTCCCTGCCTTTGTCTTGATACCATTCTTGCGAGGATTTCTTGACCGATATAGCAGCCTTTTGCAGGATGGACTAAATCTCCAAGTCCAACTGCCAGAGGATGAAATTTTGGTGATATCTCATGGTCATAATCGGGGATTATGTGCTTGATTCGGTATTCATTCCACTCAACTGACGTCAGGTTTTCATCTAATCTATTTGCCGATGGAACAATGGCTAACCAAACGAGAGGACCATCGCTGATAATGGTTTCATTGATGCCAAAGTTTGGTTTTTCTTCACTAATAATTCTGTAAAAATTATTTCTATTTGTGGCATCTGAAATCTGTACATCAGCGTTGAGAATCTGTTTTTTCAAGTGTTTTAGTAGTTCCTGAAGATGACCTCGATAACCAGTAATGGCGATAAAATCCTCCATATGTATGCAATGAACAACATCGATAATTTTCGCTGATTTCTGTGTGAAAACTGTTTTGATAGGCTGTTTTGGCTTAAGATTCTCCATATTATTTGTTGTTAGCCCATTGAGAAAGTTGATCTTATCATTTCCTCGGATAATGAGCAGGCTTCCATCGAAACCTATGATGTCCATGAAAAGACACCTAAGAGAATGATTCTCCGCAACCACAAGTACTAGCAGCGTTGGGATTATTGATTCGAAATCCTCCTCCCATCATTTTTTCCACATAGTCAATTTCGATTCCGTTTAACAGGTGACTTGTGGCATTGGGTACGAGCACGCGAAAGCCTTCAATTTCGAGTTCCTGTACATCTGTTGTCGTCGTTTCTACAATTTGAAGATCGTACATGTAACCTGAACATCCCCCACTGTTGACGCCGACGAGTAGGGCGTGAGTACGGTCATCTCCGAACGCATCTTCCAACATCTCCACTGCTTTTGTGGTAATCGTAAGTGTGACATCGATTATCTCAGGCGCTTGAATTTCTACAGTCGGTGCTGACTCGCAGGTTCCACAATCCATNGTCAGNCCAACAGGTTACCAAATATGAACCTCTCGTTTCATTGGCGCTTTTGTTGCTCTTTGACTAAGAGTTTGCAACGTCTAATTTGTTCCTTCGCAAGTTTCGATTCTTCTTTCGANAGNCCACGAGGAGTTGCTTGCTCAAAGCACTTGATGGCATCTTGAAATCTTTCCATTTCAGCATAAGCTGTACCCATGTTGTACANTGTTTGACCACGAACGCTTGNAGGATTGATGACCATTGCTTGATGGTATGATTCGATGCATTTGGGATATTCTTCCAGGTAGTAAAAGGCATTACCTCTTCCGTTCAAAATACGAATNACCATTTCATCATTTCCNGAAAATGATGCCAGTGCCCGATCGAAACATGAGAGTGCTTCACGATATTTGTTATCCTGAATCAANGCTAGTCCTTTGTTATACCAATCTACATCCATGTTTGCGATGGCACTTGAATCAGCGTTTCCAAATTGATTTGCAGTGGNTGTNGCCGTAACTTCTAAAGCCGCCCTAGCCAAATCAACGGTTGGATTATTCGTTGGCGCAGGTGATTGAGACTCAATGGGTGGTTGTTGTGCAAGGGNATCATGTGCTGTAAGTAGATTAGATGTTTGTGTGGGTGCTTGTTCATAACCAGGAGGTGGCGGAGGNGGTTGAAGTGGCTGCTCTTGTGGTGCAGTTGCTTGACCAACAGTCATCATTTGAGGACTGGTAATCTGTGGAGCACCGCTCAATGTCGGTGAACCGCCTTCACTTGGAATATTGGCTTGAGTCGTATTTTCAGGTTGAGGTCCAGTNGAAAGCATTTGGGCTTTTGCTCGACACTTTTCTGCACGCTCACGGTCACCTGCCGCTTCCAGAGATTTTGAAAGNCCTAGCCAGTGGGCTGGATTTTGCTTATCAGATTCAATCAATTNCTTCCATTGGACCACGGATTCTGTATGCATTCCACAAAGTGATAGGGCTCTTGCAAGAATTGCTCCAGATTTACCTTCGAGTAATTTCCTTGCTTCTTCAGCCAGTTCTGGACCTTGAGGAATGGTTGGTGGCAATGAACTCATGTTTTCTAGTATGACCGATTCTCCTTCCGCTATTTCAACAAGAGCAGTAGCTAACGCAATTCTGTCTACATCATCACCAGATATACGAGCGATTGCCCTTAATCCTNTCAGATAAGATTCTACATCTTCATTTTCTTGTGCGATAACTGTCAATTTTTTCGCTGCATTAAGGTAATTATCGTCTGTTGCTAGAGCTGAGTGAAATGATTTTTGGGCGGAAGATAGGTCTCCTTGACGGTGTTGAATCATACCCAAATTGAAAAAAGCCTTCGCATCGGGTTCAATGCTCAATGCGTGTGTGAATGCGTTTATTGCATGGTCGTCTAGGTCCAGACCAGCCATCGATGCTGCCGCAATCCTCCAGGATTTNGCATNNTTTGAAGCCTCATTGTGTAAATATGGTTTCAGTAGTTTGAGGGATTCAGTTGGTTTTGCCGATTTGAGTAGACCTTCTGCTTCAATACAAATTTCTTCGAGATTAACGGATGGTTGTTCTTCTGGGATTTCTATTTCCGGTAAAACCAGTTCTTCCATTTCAGTTGTTNCTGAAGGAGTGGGTTCTTCGTGATCGATGNTCGTTTCAATTACGGATTCTGCTTGCATTCTTGCTTTGACCATTGTTGCAGCCATTTCTAATTCCTGAGAATCTAATACGGCATTTCCATCCGCATCATGGTGTGTTGCCTCTTGTAGGATGGCTTGTCGGTCAGTTACTCCGGTTGCCTTCATGGCACTTTCAAGATCTTCTTCTTTCCATTGAGTTTCAACATCAGGCATAACTGGTGCCAAATCTACTTCTTCATTTTTAATATTCTTCGTCCTGTTGAAAAGGTCTGTCAAGGTCGGATGACCGGGAAAATAAACCAGTGCNTTCTCTGCTGCATTATGAGCACCTGCATCATCTCCTACTCTTTCGAGAAGAATTGCCAAATTAGCNAGCGCAGGACCATGATCTGGCTTAAGATCTAAACAAATGGTGAAGGATTGTTTTGCACCTCTTGGATCTTGTTTCGCTTCAAGCAATACGCCTCTGTTGAACCATGCCATTGCATTCGCGGGGTCAAGAGCGATCGCTTTGTTGAATGCCTCGAGTGCCTGTTCATGATCACCCGAACGACTTGCGAGTTCACCTTCTGNGATGAGTGCGTCAACATCTACTTGAGGNGTGGATTCAGNGGTGCCCTCGATTTGGTCATCCTCATCGTTTAATTCTTGATTCAGTTTGCCNNCTTGCATGAACCATCACCACCGGATAATACTCCTTGAAGTTCATCAGTGAATAAGCCTTCCTTGTTTGTGCCCGCAAGTTCATACGAGAGTTTCTACTGGGCAGTCTATGACCGATGCTCCCCTCAAAATCCTAGGACTTTCCGGTTCTTATGGGATGTCTTCTAGCAATGGGAAATTGTTAAAATTATCNCTCGATTATGCTCAAAAACAAGGCATTGAAGTACACAATTGGAACCATGAAAAGCATCCACTCCCTCTTGTTGGAGAAGAAGGCTGTTGGGAACATCCTCATGTCAAGNAACTTCAGGATTTAGCAACTGNTATGGATGGATATATCCTCACTTCTCCNGAATATCACGGAACAATGTCTGGTGTNATGAAGAACACTCTCGATTGGTTATACAACAAACACGTCGGTGGNAAGGCATTCGCCCTTATGTCAACTCTTGGTGGCATGACAAATTCAAACACTCTCAATCATATGCGGATTTCGGTGAGATGGCTCGGGGGATGGTGTGTNCCACAACAAATCGCCGTTGGAAAAGTAAAAAATGCATTCACAGATGATGGTGCCTTGATTGATGATGAATTAACTGAGAGAATGGAACGTATGGTAGATGCATTGATTGGTATATGCCGTCATTTGAAAGGTGCCTAAATTGAAGCCACGATTTACTGACAAGTTTGACGGAATTTACATTTTATGTGAACCAGGCGCTTATGCTCAGAAAGAAACTTCTGAGGAAATTAAAAATATTTCAGAACCCTTTTTTCTTGGAGAAAAACCAGTCACTCAGATTTTTTGGCAATCGATTATGCAATCAAACCCTTCAAAATTCCAACAAGGCTTTGAATCGGCACTTCGCCCAGTAGAATCGATATCATGGCATGATGCGCAGATATTCTGTGAACAATTGAATCTTAGAGATGATAACCACCATCTAGGACTTGACGGTCATTGGCGGTTACCAACCTTAAATGAGTGGGAATATGCAGCATTGTGTGGAAAAAATACCACTTGGCACTTTGGAGAAATGGAAAAAGAATTGGATAATTATGCTTGGCATGCCGGTAATTCTGGAGCACAAACTAAGCAGGTTGGAATGAAAAAACCAAATGATTGGGGATTCTTTGATATGCACGGTTTGGTAGGTGAATGGTGCGAAAACAAGGTCAAGGATTCAGATAAATGTCCGGTAAAGGGAGGTTCTTGGTTCACCGAATCTGAATCGACAAAGCCATTTGCCACTCGATGGCTTGATTCTGATAAAAAATCAGATGGTGTCGGGTTGAGGTTAGTTTGGTCACCAATTTGAAATACTTCTTGAATAACCTATTCTCATGAGACTGTATCATAACCCTCGTTGTTCAAAATCCAGACAGGCTGTCCAATTACTACGCGAAAGAAACATCCAATTTGAAGAACATTTATACCTCAAATATGGCATTCATCACGACGATCTTGAATTACTTTCAAATCTCCCAAATATCATCAGGATCAATGACCTTGATGGATCTCAATCAAGTAATATTGAGGACCCTGATGGGATAAAATTAATGATTGAAAAAAACCCTAAAATCCTACAGAGGCCTGTGTTAGTCGATAATGGCAGAGCCGTTATTGGTAGGCCACCTGAAGCCATCCTTACTCTTCTTCCCGAAAATAAATCCGAATGAGACCTAGTCTCTCAAATGTCTTCAATCCCATCGCTACACGTTGTCCAACAGGAGCAACGTCTTCATTATAGGTCTGATCCATTTGTTGACAAATAGTCAAAAAATCCCTTTCACCATCAATTAATTCCCATAACAAACTGTTTTTGTGATCTAATACCCGCTTAAGTTCAGGAGGAGCCTTGAAGATTTTAGCGAGAATACGCTCAAATCTGTTGAACTTTTTTTCAATGACAATGGTTACGATTTTTCCGCTAACTCCCGGCAAGGAGGGATGTGGTCCTATTTCACCATCGACAAAAAACTCGACCGGCATTTTCAACGGTACCGCTCTTGCTAAGGGGTGATTTTCTAGTTCGATTAAATCCATGAAGTCACACGCGCATTGTCAAAAAAACCAGGCCTAACATACAAAAAATACCTGAAAAGGCGAATAATTGGGTAGCCTCTTTTTTCCGCCAAATATTTTTGCAAAACCAAGTCGCAACCCCAAAAATTGATGTGAGAAAAAGTAGAATATACCATGGTGTAGACAAATTAACCACCATATTTTGCATGCCAATCAGCCATTTTACGCTGATATTCCTCCATCTGTTGTTGGTATGTCAGCTCGACTTGTTGTTGCGGGTGGTAAGGAGAATTATTTGCATGCATTGGTTGTTGGGTTGCATGGATCTGTTGTTGCAGATGATTTTGTTCGATTGTGTTCACTGGCTGCTGATAAGTTTGTGATTGATGCGCTGGATAATGTGTTGATTGTGGTAAAGATTGGTTTCCATAAGCAGGTGGTCCAGCTTGCATGTGCATTGATGGTTGCACCGCATTGTAATGAGAATGTTGTTGATTTTGTTGCATGCCTTGGTTCATTCCAGACTGTTGTATTTGGGGTTGATTTGCGGTATACGATTGGTTTTCGATAGATTCAACTTCGTATTCTTCATCACCATCCCTTCTTGTTCTCAATACAAAGAAGAGGAGAATTACACAAACCAATGCCAGACTCGATAACCCAATCGTTGCAGATGGGTTTTCAAAAAAAGACATGCCATCTTCAATCGGCATTGACCAAGTCATCGTATCTTGAAGCGTCATATTGATGAAACCGTCTTCTGATTGAACAAAAATCGAGATAACGCCGGTTTCTGATCCGGATTCTCTAACTATCGTACATTCAATGCTTTTCTCTTGTAGTTGAATATGGCCGGCATTGAATTCTACAGATAGATGTTCTAAATGCAAGGCCACACCTGAACAGATAATCCCCCAACCCTCTGGTATACTTGAATGGAAATGCAATTTTTCTGGTTGAGTTGATGAGGAAGCGAGGCTTATTTTAAATTGAAAATTATTTGTAGCCTCTGATTGGAATTGACTCCATGAATCCATCTGTAAATCAATCAATCGCTTTTCAGTGATAATCATTGATCGAGTTACCGATATTTCATCCACAGTAGCATCTCCGCTTCGATATCTGAATTGAAAATTGAGTATAGAATTNATCTCGGAAAGATTATTTGTCTCAGTAATCAATTGAAATGGAATAGTAACTTCNGGATTAAGTGTAATCTCATGCCATTGATTAACAGCNAGTTTAGTCCCTTCATTCAAGATCAAATTTACGGAAACTCCAATGGGAATGTTCTCAAATTCNACCATAATGCTACCTCCGTTATCCGGNGCATTTCCTAGATTTGAGAGGTTCCCGTATGTGGTATGATCCACGTTAACAGCGAGATTGGTGNTTTCCTCTCCATCTACCAAGAGGGTTGGGATTCTCATTGCTGCGGTTCTCACGGTAAAGTAAAAATCATTCCCTTCAGGAGTTATATCGACACCTCCCTTCGGCATAATATTGAGTGTAAGTTCATGCAATAACCCCGGGCCGGCGTCTTTTGGCGCAAGAATCATCATCGTCGCCTCTCCACTGTATGGGGATTCATACCGAGCNGTTAATCCAAAGTCCTGACTATAATTTTCTCCCTCAAAGAGAATCCATGAAGTCCATGTCTCTTTGATACCATCCACAGAGGCGATAACATCAACCGGTCCGTTACCCATATTTTCAACAAAAAATGAGATTTCAAAGGGTACCTCTGGAAATANTATTGATTCTGNTTCTNAAAAACTCACCTCAAGATCATACCAGGCAGATGCGGTGATATTNCTGAATAACTCTGACTGGAATTCTACATCAGATTCTTGGCTCGTCATTACTAGTTTGAANCCAGGCATACGATCNCCTGCCTGGGAATTTTCGGGAACTTCGACTCGAACTTTGACAATTGTTGATGATTGTGCGTTAATTGCGAGCGATGAGGGATTGACAAGGCTAATGNCCCATCCTGCCTGACCAGTGAATGCAAGACTTGGTTGANATACATCCATCCGNGATGCCATGTTTTGAACATTGAAAGCAATATCATGGAAAGATCCGGGTTCGACCTCAATATCTCCCTCAGCCTCCCCATTATTGAGTGTGATTATAGCATCACTTACCATTGCTGAGACTATTTCTATGTCGATTTGGTCTGATTTACTTTGATCTTGCTGCGCCGTAGCCACTANGGTAAATTCTCCTTTTTCACCAGGTTGTGCATCGCTTGGTAATGANGTGCTAAGCCAGACTTCNANCGTACTTCCAGACGGAATATTGATGGAATCTGATTGATTCCAACCAAACTCAATATCCCAGCCAGNCGGCATGAANGTCTTGTCAAATGATAAAAGAAATGCGCCATCTCCTTGCCCGATGTTTTCAAGATGCACAGCGAAATTACTCGATTGCCCAGCACCACATTTTGGGTCGGTTGGCATGCTTACAAATTGCGGTAGCACCGTTGGCAGAATGGAAACACTTGTTGAGANATAACTTTCAATTGTAGTTGCAACAAGACTCGAAATCCAAATATCGATATCTTCAACTCCATAAGTGGTGTTTTCGTCTGTTAATGCCTTGAANAACACTGATTTTGATTCTCCCGCTTCAACCTGCACNCCTGAAGTGATAGATGCTCCGTTGTCGTAGGTGAAATACGACTCCCAATGTGGAGGTACACCCGAGGCAGTTAATTCATAAGAATCGCTTACATTACCCGTATTTTCAATGATGATTTCTCGTGTGACAGTATGACCTGGAAGAGCAGGTATTTGGCTCCCAGGTATCACGTTAACGCCATATTCTGAGTCTCTAGCTCTTTGATCGTAGAGGATTAAAAAATCATCAACCCAATAGCCAACATCCTCNACAGATGAATCAGAATTGAATTCAAATTTAAATTGAGCCGCACTATGTAGCATATTGGNTGGAATTGGAATAATAGGCGAGGTAATCCCGTTGTATGTTCCTATCTGAGTGTTCCAGCTGTTTGCNGTACTNTCTATNGATTGTGAAAGAGTAACCAATGAATTCCAATTGCCTTGCTCGTCTTTCGCTAATAATCGCATATTATCACCCGAACCAACAGCGCCCGAGTAAAAGAATGCAACACCAATTGCACGNTTGTGATTAACCAATCCATCGGACAAATCCAATACNGGGGAAAGAGCATTTCCAAAAGAATTTGGTTGGTAAGTTGAACCCTGTCCATTNCCAGCATGCAATGAATTNGGATTTGATAGGGCGGCTTGTGAATTTTGTTGCCAAGGCGTAGTAAGTGTCCACGGATTTATATCATCGAATACTTCATAAAAAGCAGCAACTGTAAAATGGCGTTGAAATCTATTATCAGCAGGGTTATCGTCTACTTGTAAACTAGAAAGCGTGACGACCATCGTATGATTTCCAGCATAGTCTGGTATGATCTGAAACGAAACATCAATACTGCTCTGCCCATTGATACTCGANGGGTTTTGCGTTTCATTGTAAATCTCAAAATCTCCGTACTCATCGTGAATAATGGCAACCGTAATACTTACTCCTGTAGCGGTGTTGGTTCCAGCATTATTAATCCGAAGAGTGAGGGTTGACGCTACGAACAATACGCCATCAATAGCATATAGATTATCACTACGTGTTGGAATAGATGCTGAAGAAAAGATTCTGTATTTGTTTTCATCTAGAGAATCATCATACTGTATTTCAAATGCCGAGACCGATAAATCAATCCCACTGTTTCTGGCACCAACTGAGGCCTCGACAGGCATAGCACTGGTGAGCAAGAGAAAGCACACCAGAAATCTCGGGAACATCTGCATCGGGCCTAAGTGGGCCTTGAGNATCTATCTATTTATCGGGAACGGTTAGTTTACTCTTCCTCAGGATGCAATTTCGATTGAACTTCTTCAAGTTTGACTGCATTTCTTGCTTCCTTTGCTCGTGCGGCAAAGTAAACGGTAAACGAAGGTATCAATACCATGGAAAAGCATCCTACTACNGCAGCTACAGCCCATCCGAATTCCGTCACAGCATCAATTTTGAACTGTTGCACTGAAGACAATTCTTCATTGACGTATGAAAATGAGGCAAACGGTTGAGTGGTCTTGTTCCCGTTTTCGACAATCTCAACAAGTACTAAAGTGGGACTATGAGTATGGGAAATTGCCTTCTGACTGAGCACCTCTGCTTNCTCAATACTTTTGGCAGAAACCGTTCCTCCGCTCCTTCTCTCTGGAGATGGGTCGGTCAATGCGATGATTGCTGCCTCCCCGTTTGCAGAAGTTCTTTCGTGAGCGGTACTATTTACACAGTCATTGGAGCAAGAGAAATCTCGCGCATCGGCCACACCAAGATCCTCATGGCTCCATAAACCACCACCGTTCAACATCTTGATACTAGCGCCATCACTAAGGCCAGATGCAGTAAAGTTGACCCATGTCAGGTTTGTTCCGTTAATGGTGAATTGCCATCGCCAGGTGGTTTCATCCTTGGCGTCATCGTACTCAGGTTCAATATCTCCAAGAACAACATCTTCTTGATTAATCGAGGTATTGTACATAAAATAATCCGGATTAGAAGTAGCTCCCCATACGGCATATGAAAGCATAAAAATGAGAGCAAAACACAATCCTACCATGGTCCTGAGAAGGTTAGGATTCTGCGCTAATGCCTTTCGCATACACCCTCCAATTTGCCGTATCAAATGAATCCTCGTACTTGTTCAGGAACGGATTTATACCCGTTCTATTGATATATGGGCGTTTTGTCGCCCGATTGCTCGGTGTTTCACGTGACCACGTTTTATGATATTCCATCCGATTTATTGAACAATGCTCTTAGCGAGTTATTGGCATCTAATGACGCTATATCAATGCCGGAGTGGGCGGCATATGTTAAGACCGGGATGCATAACGAAAATCCCCCGCTAGCAAGCGATTGGTGGGAGAGGAGATGTGCGTCACTATTGAGAAAGGTCGCTAAAAAAGGACCTATTGGTGTAAATCATCTGTCCCAAGAATACGGTGGAAAAATGCGAAGGCGTTCTTCACCAGCGAAACCCGTTGCTGCGAGTAGAAAAGTGATTCGAGTTGCCTTGCAACAGTTAGAAGAAGCTGGTTTTGTTTCACGATCGGAGAAAAAGTCANTCGAATCAATTGATGGTGAACAGATGCTTTACTCAGGGCGTATTTGTACTTCAGCNGGACAAAAAATTCTGGATGAAGCAGCATTCAGTGTNAAGGAACTCGCTGTATCAAAGCACCCTGGTCTTGAACAATATTGAGGAAGTGTTGAGGTGGCAATGATGGCGGTAAGTTCTGATAACGAACTTGAACGCCTCAGGGCAGCAAGAATTGCCGAAATGCAATCTCAAATAGAAGCACAAGCAGCAGCTCAAGTNGAATCTCAATTAGAGGCTGAAGCGGTTAACCGTGAAAAGGCTCATGTTGACATGATGATGAAACAAGTACTCACTCCTGATGCTCGGTCCAGATTAGCAAACCTTTCTCTTGTTGATGAATCTACGGCTATGAAGGTGAAAACTCACCTTGCAGACTTGTCTGAATCAAACAAAATAACTATTCCAGTAACAGATGAACAGTTGAAGAATATTCTTCGTGGACTTAAAAATCAAAGAAATACTTCAATCAGAAGGATGTGAAATAATGGCTAGAAATAAACCACTTGCAAAGAAAAAGCGNTTACTTAAAGCGGGAAAGCAAAACCGAAGAGTTCCAGTTTGGGTGATGATGAAAACTTCAAGAAACACCGTTTCCCACCCAAAGCGACATCATTGGAGAAGAAGCAAACTGAAAAAGTGAGGAATTTAAATGCCAAGAAAACCAGTTAGTGAGTTAGTTGTTCCATTAAGAAACGCTTGGAACATCACAAGATACAAGCGTTCTCCTCGAGCAATGCAAATCATCCGAGAACAAGTTATTCGTCACTTGAAAGTCAAAGAAGATGAAGAATTGTGGATCGATCCTGCAGTTAATGAATACATTTGGAAACGAGGAATAGAAAACCCTCCTCGGAAAATCACACTTCGAATTGAGCGTCACGATCAACCTGACTTTCCAATCGAAGTTACACTCAAGGAGGATTAATCATGGGAAACATTAGGCCATCATTCATAAAAATTCGAGCGATTATGCTTTGTGAACAATACGGAGATAAATTTACTGATGATTTTGACCACAACAAAGTGATGGTCGAACANTTAACTGATGTTTCATCCAAACGNCTCCGCAACCGCATTGCGGGTTATGTCACAACATATCGCCAACGTCGTGTAGACTGAGGTATCTTTTTGCGTATCGCATGGGACAGAACCCCAATAAGTGTTCATGGACCCAAGGATGAATTGCAGAATATATTGAATCGTCTAAGGACCAAATATCAGATTCGCAAGCATTCAATTATCATGCCAGACAGAGATTCTGATGATGAGGCCGTNTTTTTTCTNTACCAGCCTTGCGATCCAGTTTGGTTTTTGGAGGAGGAAGAATAAATGGGAAAGAGATTAGACATACCTCTCCCCCAATCTGAATTGGAACTTATTGTCATNCTTGACAAAGTGTCCCATCCTGGTAATTTAGGTGCGGTTTGTCGAGCAATGATGAATTTTGGATTNACACGTCTCCGTCTNNTCAATCCTCAATGCAGCCCAGAAGACGATGAAGCAAGAAATCGTGCTAAGCATGCAGGATCTATTCTTGATGATGCAGAGGTTTTTGANTCAATGAAAACAGCAGCCGNGGATTGTCAATTGATAATTGGNACCTCTGGAAAAAGAGAGACTGGTTCGAAAGTCATGTTTCGTCATTTTTTCTTACCNTGGGAATTGCAGAATCATCTTAAAGAATACTCTGGTAAAGTCGCTCTTGTTTTTGGNGAAGAAGGAAAAGGGCTNTCGACATCTCANTTAAAATCGTGTGATGTTCTTGTAACCATTCCTACATGGGAAGGTTATCCNATTTGTAATTTATCTCATTCAGTGGCTGTATTGTTGTACGAATGGCATCGTACGCGTATATTGAACCATGAACTCGAATCGAGACAAATGGAATACCTTCCGTCACAAAAGATGTTGGATCCNGATGTAAGANGAATTTTTAGAAAATCCATTGANGATTTCGTGAATGCATCACAAATTGATATGCAAAGAAAAGAGCAACTGGTCACAACAATGACGAGATTATTTTTCAGAGGTATCCCCAAGAATCCAGAATCTCAACAAGCAATTTCGTTGCTCATAGAAGCAACTACTGCCATGCAGAAACTTTCCAATGACGACAATTGGAAAACAGAACGTCGACGTAGAATCAATGATGTCTCCAAGTAGCCCATGACTTCGGTGTTTCTCTAACATGGAAAGCCGAAAGCGTGAGTTTTTGTCCATATTTTGAGGTGATTTTAGGTGCAAGAGTTTCAAAAGCCCACTTCGCTAAATTTTCTGCAGTTGGAATAAATGGTACGATGAAAGTCCGATGGTCANTNTCTAACATTTCCAATGCCTGGATGGCTTGAAAGTCCTTTTCAAAAACCACAAACGCGTGATCTACTACATCGTGAATGTAAGTATTGAGTAAGGCGGAAACATCTGAAAAATCCATGACCATTCCCTCGTCAGAAGCNCCTTCTGATTGAATAATGTCACCGGTCAATTCTGCTTCCCATCGATACCTATGGCCATGGAAGTGTCTACACTTGCTCTTGTGATTTGGTACTCTGTGGCCGGTGTCTGTTTCGACCCATCTGCGAATGGTACTAGTCATCCCATCTCACCTCTGAATGTGAGTGAGGCCGAATTAATGCAATATCTGATCCCAGATTTNTCCTTTGGNCCATCATTGAATACGTGACCTAGATGGGAGTCGCAATTGCCGCATCGNACCTCGNTTCGGACCATTCCATGGGAGCGATCNTGTATTTTTTTGATACCTGCTTCTGGATGCTCTGTATGAAAAGCGGGCCATCCACAACCGGAATCATATTTCATGGTATGATCAAACAGGATGTGATTGCAACATATACACCGATAATCTCCCTCTCTATCTTCTCGATAGAATTTCCCTGTATATGGTCGCTCTGTGCCTGATTCTTGTGTCACTTCGTATTGTATTTTAGACAGTTTTTTCTTCAAATCCTGGGTCATGACTTACATCTCCTGTTCCCTTTGTTTGCTCAATGCATATTCCAGTACATCATTCCATGGTGATACGTAATCGATAGGATCTTGTCTATTGATTTCATGGAATGCAAGAATTCTTTCTACATCAGCACCCGATCGTCCTGAAGATCTACCTAAAGCATCGGGGTTGTATGATGTGTGGGTATGCCGCATAATCTGGTCAAAATCTAAGTTTAAATTATCGCATGATTGCAAGGCATCTTGGAGAATAGTGGTTTTATTTTCTTCTAAGTATGGAAGAAAAAGAGAAACTTTCTCACTATCCCAGTTGCCAATCGAAAATGCATGATGAATGGCTTCGTAAAATTGAGGTCGACAGTCTGGATATATGGCATGGTCTCCTGAGTGGACTCCTAGGGCNATTTGAACGTCAATCAATTCTTTTGTGGCAATAGACAATGCATGTGCATAAAGGATTGAGGAAAAGATGGCATTACGATTAGGGACAACAGTTTTCTTCATTTGTTCTTCTTCATAGTGTCCTTCCGGAACATCAACTTCAGTATCAGTTAATGCAGAATACAAAGAATTCATGCAATCGGAGATGTCGATAATGATATGTTCTATCCGATAATTTGCCTCGTTTAGATANCTTATNTTTTCTNTAGCCTTCTCTATNTCAATGACATGNTTTTGCCCATAATTNAATGAAATGCAGGTGACNGTGCAATTATTTNTCAANAAATGAAGCAATAGCGATGTTGAATCCATTCCACCGGATAAAGCCATAACTGTTCTCATNAGTCGACCCCCATCCANTTATGTGTCTGTAAACTTAAACGCCATTTTGGATTGTCTTTGACTACTTTTTCCGTNAGCGCAAAATTGTGTCCGTTCCATTCAATAGANTCTCCCTCAATATAGCATGGTTGTAGGAAGTGGTGAGAAAAACCAGCAATGAGATCATCATACATCGCTAAATCTTGACCCACATAAACACATTTGAGTTCATCACCAGAACGTTGCTTTATCTTGGTTTGGGGGTACATTTGATCTTTTGGAGAAACGCAAATCCAATCAAGCAATCCCTCTGGAAGAGTAATAGTCCCATTGGTTTCTATTGACAACTCATACCCTCTTCTCTTGAGAATTCGATGGAGTGGCCATAAATCTTGGAGAGCAGGTTCACCTCCAGTAAAAATAATTCTTTTACAATCAAATGCCAAGATCTGCTCCAATATTTGCATACANGATTGCATTTCGTGGGTGTCAAAATCGGTATCGCACCACTCACATCTTAGATTACAATTACCAAATCGAACAAAAATATGAGGAATCCCAACATGAGCTCCCTCTCCTTGAACAGAGTGGAAAATTTCAACGATAGGGTATTCAATGGTAAGATCACGGGGATCATCAACCACTTCGTTTCCTGCAATGCCACAATTCACATAATCACCGAATCAAATGCATCAGTTCTGCCCTTGCTTCGCTCTTCTCAAAGAAGACGCCTCGCATCGACGATGTTGTCATTATGGAATTTAGTTTCTTGACACCACGGCATTGCATGCATCCATGAGATGCTTCAATGATAACAGCCGCTCCCAGAGGTGACAAATAGTTCACAAGGTCGTCTGCGATATTTTGTGTAATTCGCTCTTGATTCTGAAGTCGACGTGCATGTGCCTCTACTAAACGAGCAAGTTTACTAATCCCAACAATGCGATCCACAGGGATATAGCCAACGTGGGCCCTTCCTTTGAAAGGCTGTAGATGATGTTCACAGGTACTATGAAAATCAATGTCCTTGAGTAACACGATACCATCATAACCCTCTGCATTAAAGGTTGAACTCAAGATGGATTCAATGTCCTCTTGATAACCAGCATATATTTCAGAAAAACTGTCGATAACACGTTTAGGTGTATCGAGCAAGCCTTCACGATGGTGATCTCCCTCGATATAATCTAGAATTACCTTTACCGCTTCTTCTGCTTCTTCTCGACTGATCAACCTAAACACGCCCCATTCTCAAATCGATACTGTCTAATTGATCTAACATTTTACGACATGCAGACCGGATTGCATCGGCAAGAGAAACAAATTTTTTCTCATCTCCGACATGTATCCTCAAGTCATGCAATAATTCCTCAGGCATGTCTAAACTAATCTTTGCCATAATATGTGCAGGAAATATTCTCTTAATATTCTTTGGGTATTACTGGGGTATTATTAATTCAAAGATTCAACCAGATCTTCCCGATTAAATTGCCTAGCAGCATACCAAGCAGCACACATAGAATAGAAGGAACTAGAGATGAACCAGACTAAAACATGCGAAAAAATAACGCGATTGAGTAATAATTCCCTCAGTGCTAGCAATATATTCACGAGTGGTACTCCAAACCACCAAATTTCAATACCATCTAAATTAATGAGCTGAACAAAAATAGCCGGGAAAATAATCACAAGCATCAATGGACCAAGTATTGTTCCTGCTTCTTTCACGCTACGAGATCGGATAGCAAGAGCCAACTCAAATGCGACAATCATTATTGCAAAAAGACCAATTGCAAATGCCATGAGTAACATTGCTTGAAGTTCAATGGCAGGGATACCTATCACATTTGAGGATGCTAAGAACACAATTGCAAAAAACAAACCAAAAATCTGCAAAATAACGCTCACACCGGCGATAATTGCAACTGCTAACCATTTACCCATGAGCAAATCCATTCGTTTACAAGGCAATGATAACAGAGCTTCTAAAGTACCTCTTTCACGCTCACCAGCAGTCATATCAATCGATGGCTGAACTGCACTTGTAGCCGTCCAAATTGACAAAACGAGCGGGATAAAAAGTGAAAGAATTAGACCAATTTGTTCACCTTCTGTGGCTGCATCGGACAACGCAGAGTCTCCCAATAATTTCACGGGGTCTAATGTAGCATTAGGATCGAGATTATGGGAAAGCAATGTTTGGTTAACCAGTGATTTTTCCCAACTCGAAATCGCCACTCTAATTCGGCCACTGGCTTCTCTTGAATGTTCGGAAGTGGATAAATCTAGGATAGCGAAATTCCAAGTACCATTCGTATTATTTTTCAATCGAAGTATCGCATCGACAGAGTTGTTTCTTAATCGTTCAACATCTGGTTCTACATCTGAAAAATTGTCAGAATCGACAGGAAGTTCCTCATAACTACAAGAAACAAATTCTGTGCATAATAGTTTATCCAGTTCTTCATCACTATCGCCTTGAACAACAACATCAACCATCTGAACATCAAGTTCAGCAGCCTCAGAGGCTAAAACGAGAGGAAGAAGAATAAACAACACAGGAAAAAGAAGTAGTGGAATAAGAATGATTGCTAATAATGTTCGCCAATCCCTAACAAACTCAATCATTTCTTTTTTCGCAATGGTCCTGACGATGTAAGAGGACTTATTCATCTTCGAACACCTCCGGGGTATTTCCAGTTAAGAATCGCCTCCACCATTTGGATAGTTTTCCTTCTGATTCTTTTTGCTCATGTCGAGGTCTCGATTCATCCTTCGTAAGTTGAACATACGCTTCTTCAAGTGTTTTCGAACCGGTTTCGCTTAACAATTCCGATGGTGTGCTATCAGCGCGTATGGAGCCATTGTGTACAATCACAATTCGATCGCATACTTGTCTTGCTTCCTCCAGCCGATGTGTGCTGTATACAACCGTTCCTCCTTCATCTCGTAATTGTTGTACTAATTTCCTTACCGAACGGGCGGATGTCACATCGAGACCAGAAGTTGGTTCGTCCAATAATAATGCATCAGGACCGTGCGCTAGTGCTCGAATAATTGCGGTTTTTTGACGCATTCCTTTACTGAAACCTCTCGTGTGACGTCCAAGAGCATCTTCATGATTCAATAATTTAGCAAGATAAGAGGTCCTTTCCCAGGCGACATCATCGGTTACTCCATGGATACGTGTATGATATCGTATGTTCTCCCACGCAGTTAAACGATAATAGAGCCCAGTGGATTCTGGAACAACGCCCAAGCGAAATGCATTACCATCAACTCCATCTTCAAATTCAATTGAACCTTCAGAAGGATTGTATACCCCTGAAATAATTCTGAGTAACGTTGTCTTACCTGCACCATTACCTCCTACCAGGCCAACGACTTCGCCCCGAGAAATTTCTAAATTGACATTACTTAGTGCTTCAACATCCCCAAATTTCTTCCCAATATCTTTGAGTGAAATGAGTGTCGACATAAGAAATCCTCACTATTTTTGGGTAAGTTCTACTAAAACACCACCAGTGCTTCGTGGATGAACAAAAGCAATGAGGTTACCTTCTGCACCTTGCTTTGGAACCTTATCGATCATCGTGATGTCTGATTCAAGCAGCTTAGCTATTGTAAATTCAATGTCTTCAACCTCAAAACATATTTGTTGTATTCCTGGGCCCCTTTTTTGCAAAAATTTCCCAATTGGTGTTTCCTCTGATGTGGGTTCCAGTAATTCGATACGAGGAGACTGCTGAGACTCACTTGTTTTGAAAAAACGAACCGTAACGCCTTGGTCTGCGACTAAATGGTCCTCATTTCCTTGAATAAGGCCAAGAGTTCTCCAAAACCGAGAGGCAGTCTCGAGGTTTTCACATGCAATTCCAATGTGGTCTAATCTTATACTCATGCAATCACCTAAAACCCACTCGGTGCCATATACGTTCCGAATACATCTTTCATTGTGGAGATAATTTCGCCCAAAGTACACCTCTGCTTCACAGCATCAATGACTAATTCAAATAGGTCGTCATCGTTTTCGCAAGCCATTTTTAATTGTTTCAGACATGATGCAACGTCGCCATCATTTCGATTATTTTTAACCTCTTCAAGCCTCATTTTCTGCTTGATTGATAACGATTCATCTATTTTTTGAACATTATAATGCATGTCTTCACTTTGAACGCCATGATTGACACCAATGATTTTCCTCTTGCCAGATTCAACATCATTAAGGTGATTCCACGCCGCCTCATGTATTTCTTTTTGTGGCCAGGCTGCTATTGTTGCTGACAGAGCACCACCTAACTCGTCGATTTCTTTGATTTTAGACATGGCCTTTTCGTATATCTCAGAGGTGAGATGTTCGACGTAATGTGAACCTCCTAGAGGGTCAACCACCGAAGCAGCTCCTGATTCCTCGGCAATGATTTGTTGAGTTCGTAAAGCCACTGTAGCACTTTCTTCAGTAGGAAGTCCTATCGCTTCATCATATGAATTTGTGTGAAGTGATTGGGTCCCTCCACAAACGGCTGCTAGTGCTTGGATGGTCACTCTGGAGATATTATTCAACGGTTGTTGGGCAGTGAGGGATACTCCTGCAACTTGTGTATGAAATCGGAGTTTCAGACTCTTGGGGTTTTTGGGTTGATATCTTTGAGATACGAGATCATGCCACAATTTTCTGGCGGCTCTAAATTTAGCAACTTCTTCAAAAAAATCATTATGACAGTTAAAGAAAAAAGATAATCTAGGCGCAAAGTGGTCAATGTCAAGTCCTTTTTTAACCGCCTCATCGATATACTCAAGTCCATTTGCCAACGTTATTGCAACTTCTTGAATAGCGGTGGAACCAGCTTCTCTGATGTGGTATCCTGAAATGGATATTGGATTCCATAACGGCATCTGTTTTGCACAAAACGAAAAACAGTCAGTAATCAAACGCATACTGGGGCTTGGTGGAAAAATGTATGTTCCTCTTGCTATGTATTCTTTCAAAATATCATTTTGGATGGTCCCGCGTAATTTTTCCCGTTTCATTCCTTTTTCTTCAGCGACAACCAAGTACATTGCAAGTAACACCATGGCAGGAGCATTAATTGTCATACTCGTAGATATGCTCTCTAACGGAATTTCAGAAAATAAACGATGCATATCTTCGACTGTCGAAATAGAAACACCCACTTTCCCTACTTCTCCCTCTGCTAGTGGATCATCGGCATCCAGACCCAGTTGGGTTGGTAGATCAAAAGCCACAGATAATCCTGTTTGGCCCTTGTCGAGTAGTAATCTAAATCGACTATTCGTTTCTTCTGCGCTTGAAAAACCTGCATACTGGCGCATTGTCCAATGCCTTGACCGATACATGTTTTCGTGAATTCCCCTGGTATAAGGTGGGACTCCTGCTTTTTCCATACCATATATGGAGTCAATATGGATGCCGCCTAATGTGGTCCATCTTGGGTCAATTTGTTCCGCCATAGCAGACCCATTTCGCACAAGCAAGTGAACCTTGCTTAGTGCTGATAGCCGCCTGGGCCATGAGCATGACCATGGAGTAACTCTTCGGCCGACGCTTTCCTAACTTCAACAAGTTCAACTTCAAATTTCAAAGCTCGTCCCGCCATTGGGTGATTAAAATCTACCTTCACCGTTTCTTCATTTACACCGACTACTTTGAATGGGCCTGCATCACTCATTAACATCATGCCTTCTGTAGGGGTGATTTCACCGAATTGCTCTTTTGAAAGTTCGACAATGTTCTCATCAGATGGTTGGCCATAAGCATCTTCTGGAGGTAATGTGAATGTCCTTTTTTCTCCAGCCATAGCTCCCATCATTTCTCGTTCAAAACCTGGAATCATTTGTTTATGACCAACAAGGAAACTCAAAGGTTCACCTCCTTTACTGCTATCAAATTCTTCTTCGTTTTCTGGGAATGTACCTGTGTAATGTACGGTTGCCACCATGTCTTTTTCAATTACTATATCAGTCAATTAATCACCTCCGAGTGGTGAAGTCATCCACCATTTTACGGAATGCATTGGCAATTTCTTTGGGAAGAATGAGTTCTGCTTCTTTTGTATCGATAAAGGCGAGTGCATCATCAATACTAATTCTTTCTCCCTTTGCCCAAACTTGTCCAAGAACATTCGAGCGATGTTCTTCACTTATTGAATCGTGTTCGAGAAGATCTCTAGCTAAATATTTGTATTCAAGGTATTTCCTGCGGTCCAATTTTTTTACCTTGGCTTGTCTGCCGCCACCCTTTTTGTCAAATCGCCGTCTACCTTTCGGCTTGTTTTGTACCTTGGATACTTTGGTTTTGATTTCTCGAAAAACATTGCTCGAACTTCCCTTAGAGGTGTTTTCAGGTAAAACAACAGCATCCGGTCCATTAACGGTGATTTTATTGTCTTCTTTTTCGGGCGTTAATTCATTTTCATCTTCCGTTAATTTTTCAACCAGTGGTGAATTATCTGTCTCGATGTTCTTCTTTTCTTCCATTACTTGTTTTGAGGTTTCAACTGATGCCGCAGTTCTCGCCTCTAATTGTGATCTTCTATCAGGAAGTGTAGGAGAGGTGGACTCAGTTTTTTGCTGTAATGGTTGCTGAGGGAGGCTGATTCCTTCTGTGATTGGAGCCGAGACCTCTTCTTTATCATCAATGGCTGTTTTAGACTCTTTTTGTTTATTCTTTAGAGCCTCAAGCGACCGTTTTCTACGCTCTGCTATGCTCATCACGGGTTTAGACTGGGCAGCATTGTCAGCAGATTCAGACTTTCTTCGGTCTTCCGTTCTTTTCCTTGCCTGTTGGCTTGCACCAGGAGCAAATGGATTAAACGGTTCATCTCGACGACGGCCTCTTATTGTGTCACCCAATTCATAACCCGTTCGCTATGCGTCTTAATGGTTACCAACACTAAGCCCACACAATTGGAGTATCATCGGTTCGTAAATTTTGATTAATACCACTTTCAATGATAATAGTTTCTCGACCTGAATTCCATTCTAACCATCCAAGTCGAGCGATCATAGTACCATTGTCGATACAGTACATTTTTGCTGGAACAAATGATTCGCCTCCTCTTTCTTGACACATGATCTCTGACATGTTTCGAAGGCGCTCATTACAGGCAACACCTCCTCCAAGGAGAAGTTCATCTTTTCCAGTATGAGCTAATGCCCTTTCCGCAACTTCGACACATGCTGCAAACGCATGTTCTTGTAAACTCCAACATACTGCTTCCAGCGGAGCACCTCTTGCTACCATATTTACTGCAGCCGTTAAAATGCCAGAAAATGCCAGATCCATACCTTGGACTACATATGGTAGGCTATAGTCTCCTAGCGAACAATCCGGATGCATCTCAACCCATTTATTCGCCAGTCTTTCAATAACGGGCCCGCCTGGAAATGGAATGCCATGAACACGAGCAAATTTGTCTAACATATTGCCAATCCCAATGTCAAGTGTTTCTCCAAGAACTCGATAACGTTCTTCGAGACGAGCAATGATCTGTGTATTTCCTCCACTTGCATACAACAATACCGGGTCACGACAACCGCACTGTTGGCGTCCAATTTCTATATGTGCCACGCAATGATTCACACCAATAAGTGGTATGTTTCTCATACTCGCAACCGAGCGGGCTGCTGCTGCGCCTGCTCTCAAGCAAGGAGCAAGTCCTGGTCCTTGAGAAAATGACATCAAACCAATATCATCGATTTGTAAATTTTGGCTTTCCAAAATCTCTTGTAAAACGCGGCCCACATGCTCGCTATGATGCTCAGCAGCTTTTCGCGGATGAATACCGCCCTCATCTGGCCTTACGGAAGCGGATTTAGAAGGATATGGAATCCCGTTTGGGTCAACCAGTCCGAATGATAGAGTATGAGCAGTAGATTCCAAACCAAGGGTCCACTTGTCTTCCTGCATAGATATTCGAAGGCGTATATACTATCAAACCTAACGGTCTCGGATATTTTATGAGGAGGGTATTTCTAGACGCAGGACCCATTGTTCATTTTGGTAATGTTACGCGTGTTAACGAACATACTTTGCACAATACGAGTGAATCCATTCATGAATCTGGAATGGGCCTTATTGTGGATGACGACACAATTATCCAAATTTCTGAATCTGATGATTTGAAAAATGAATATGGTTCCACGACTGAGGAATACGAAGTCATTTCTTTGGGAGGTAGCGCAATTATTCCTGGTTTAATCGATTCTCACACTCACCTTCTGTGGGAGGGTGACCGTTCATTCGAAGTATCTATGAAACGCAAAGGGCTAACTTATCAACAAATTGCTGAAAGTGGTGGAGGTATTGCGTATACTGTTAACCAAACGAGGCAAGCTTCCTCAAATCAGATATACCTAACTGGCAGGAATCGCTTGAAACTATCTCTAAAAAATGGAACGACACACTTAGAGGCCAAGTCAGGCTATGGTTTGACCACCGACACTGAATGCCGTTTACTTGAGGTCATGAATGATTTGAATAAGGAAAGCGAACTTCCCTCCATTGATTTAACTTGGATGGGAGCGCATGCTATACCGAAAAATCATAATTTGAAGACATACGTTGAAGAAATTCTTTCCGAACAATTGCCAGCCATTTTAGATCAAGGATATGCGAGAAATGCTGACGTATTTTGTGAACCAGGATGGTTTGATCTCGAATCAACTGAAGACATTCTAATTTCTGCTTCAAAGGGTGGATTAAGTAAAAGGTTACACATTGATGAATTTGAAGACGGAGATGGCGGAAGGTTAGCAAGCGATCTTCAAGTTGTGACGGCAGACCATGCACACCATACGAGTGAAGTAAATCGAATCACAATGAATGACAATAATGTGAATGCCGGGTTCTTGCCAGGGACGCCTTTCTCTCAAGGTGAAAAAGAGTATCCACCATTCCAACAATATATAGGGCAAAATTGGAAGTGGACTATTGCTACGGATTTCAATCCAAATTGTCAGACGCTATCTTTACCATTTATTGGAAGTCTGCTTGTTCAACGAAATCAAATCCATCCCTTAGCTGCACTCGCAGCATGTACTGTTCATGCAGCAGAAATTTCTCCTCACCCATCAGGGAAGTCTCATGGGACAATTGAAAAAGGGGGTTTGGCAAATTTCAATATCCTCAAGAATGAACATTGGGAGTCATGGTGTTTAACGCCAGGGCATTCTCCAATTGCTGGAACCGTTTTAGAGGGAAAAATGATTATCCATTAAAAAATTATAAATTTACATTTAAATTAAATACTAAATAAAGAGTGATTAATATGAAGTCAGAAAATTACATTTTGGAAACAGTTGTTTGTTCTTCGAGGTCAGGAACAGATGCCCGTCTTCACCGTATGCTTTCTACGAGACAATTACTCCGTCGAAGAATAGATGGCTGTCTTCACGCTTGGGTTTCTCGATCTTCTGACGGGACTGGTATGTTTTTAGTTCAGGCGATTTATCAAGATCGGGAAGCAATAAAAAAAGCAGCAGCTCAAATTGAGGAAAAACTGGACAAACATGATGGAGGCATAGAATCATTATTAGGCGGACCTCCACTTATTGGTTATTTTGATCTTGATAAAGATGATGTAACCATTTTGATTTCAAATAATGATGAGTCATAATTTCGCATACGCGATATAGGTGCAAAACAGAGTGCGCATATGTCGCATAAGGTACATTATACGACATGAAACTATTATTGAAATGAAGAATTGCTCGCAGTACGACGATTTGTGGCTTATTTTTACAAAAGTAGCATTATTTCCATCTAGAATGGGGGGTAAATGCATGAAAAATACAGATTTCTGTTGATTCAAGCATTACATTGAAATGAAAAATCATTTAGGAATGTTTGAATCTCATGACTGCCATAGAAGGTTTCTGTTTAAAGTGCAAAACTTACGGTCCAATCTCAAACGGAAAGGAAGTCAAGATGTCCAATGGTAGGACGAGATATGCTGGTTCATGCTCACAAGCTAATTGTAGCGGAAAAATATCGAAAATCATATCTTAACTCCAGCAGTCCTCTGATTATTGTAGGTAATGCTTACAAAATTCAGTTGATTAATGACACCGATGTGGATAAATATTCAATGACAGTGGGTTAGTTATCGGGCTCGTGGTCTAGGGGTTATGACGTTGCCTTGACATGGCAAAGATCGCCAGTTCAATTCTGGCCGAGCCCACTGAAATAATGCTAATCTTGATTTTTTTGGATTTTATTTTAGTTGCTAAATAAGTAAATATTAATGAAAAATCACTCTTCTTCTACCAAAAAGTTTGCAGAGCCGCCAGTCCATTTTGAAACAGCGTCATCCGCTGATTCAAATTCTTCTTCAGGATTAGATCCACTGGGATTGAGCGAATATGATGTTGGATCGGGCGGAATATATCGATTCTCTCCTGGAGCAGGTGCAGACCTATCTTCCAAATGGGCTCCGCTATGAAATGTGCCACATTCTGGACACCTTACAGACCCTTTGGTCTGTATGGAAGCGCATACTGGGCAGGATGTTGCTCCAATAAATCTCTTGAGAGGATCAGACATTTTATTCAACAAACATATCTTCTTGATAACCTACGACCTCTTCTCCTTCATCGGTCTCAATGACAACTGTTTCTTCTTCGTCATCAAACTCGACAATGGTGCCATAGAATTCCTCATCCTCGATCATTAATCCAATTCGAGAACCGATGTCGATCTCTTCGTCATCCTCATCATCGTCATCGTCATCTTCATCATCGTCATCATCTTCGTCGTCGTCGCCATCGTCATCATCTTCGTCGTCATCATCTTCGTCGTCATCATCTTCGTCGTCGCCATCGTCATCATCTTCGTCGTCGTCATCTCCTTTGTCTTCTTGAGATTCATCGTCTTCAACATCGTCATCAGAGTCTGAAGTTTTATCTTTCAATTCACGAAGTTTTGCCCTTAATTTTGGCGCGTAAACTAAATGCAAAAGAAGTGAGAAACTGAGTAAAATTAGCCCTATAATTATCATGAAAATGCCGTCAGCATAGAATCCCTTTGGCATAGATGAATGTTCCATAAAGGGAGTTAATGTATTCGCGCAATTATCATCATTAATCAATGGATCACAAGGATATTTATCCCCTATCATGACTGTTCCCTGGCATTCAGCACTATCCACAAATGGTGCCGATTCACAAACATTGTAATTGCCAACACTAACTGTAATACCATTTGTATCTGTGTGCCCCTCATATACAATCGTACCACCAGTTCCATCCACGATTAATCCAAGGCCATTGATAACCCAGAGTGTGATGAATGCAAATGCGAGGAAGTGTATAATCGGATAGTAGATGTCTGCGGCTTTTTTGCCCATGAGGAATTGTTGCAGCGGTGAAGGAAAGCCAGTTGTTTTTTCTTCAGTTCCATCAGATTCTATTTCAAGATCGAGTGATTCGATTGCATTGATAATTTCCATCGGATCGATAGTGCCATCCTCATCTGAATCCATTGATTTCATGAACTCATAGACTTCTGCAGGAGGCGCGTTTTTCCCGAGCAAACTCTTTAATCCAGCCTGCAATTCTGGTCCATCTATTTTCCCATTATCATCGGTATCAATTTGCTCAAAGACTTCTCTTATTGTTAGACCAGCTGCCAGAATGGCTTGGCCAAATTCTTCAAGGAGAGGCTTTTCTTGATCATCGGTGCTAGAATCTGTCGCCTCTTCATCAGAGTCACCCTTCTCGATTTCATCATCAATTATTTCTTCATCTATGTCGTCGATTACATCGTCAATATCGATGTCGTCAATATCAACATCACCGGCGTCATTATCCTCTTCCTCAAGATCATCAGCTGATTCAGTTTCTTCTTGTGAACTCTCATCTTCGAGTACTTCGTCCTCAGATTCTTCGTCTGCTTCTGTAGAATCCGCTATAGAGACATCATCAGAATTATCTTCTTCATCTGTAGTCACTGACTTGGTTGGCTTATTGTTCTCACTAAATGTGTTTGACAACTCTTCGAGATCGATAACTCCGTTACCATCTTCGTCAATAGCAGCAACAAGACGATCGATTTGGGATGGAGGTAAATCTGCTAAACGTAAGGATAAAAGTCCATTTTTGAATTCTTCAGAAGTGATTTCTCCATCGCCATCTTCATCAAACTTAGCAAATAGATCTTTGGTTTCTAAACCTGTAGCCGTTAACCAGTCTCCTAATACCTCAATCACATTGTCTGCGACGAAGGTTACTCCACATGATGGGCATGACTTCGAATCTAGTGGTATGAGTGCCTTGCATGCACCGCATTCTCCTAATGATTCATCGGATACTCCAGCAAATGAAATGCCACATTCTGGGCATTTTTCACTTGCGATTGGCACTACCGCACGACATGCTCCGCATTGGGCCATATCGGTTGATTGTCCTTCCTCAATATCGTCGGCCATATAATTCCGATGTTAACAGGTAATATAATCATTCATGGACTAGTTATGTCTGCAATACCAATAGGCGGCGTTATGGGTTCACTTTCAGATGGCCATTTATACACGGCCATATTTGATAATGCGAGTGACCAGTATGCATGGATTGAATCGCTATCAAATAATTCGGATAAGCAGATTACTTTCCTCTCAAGGGTCCCAGAAAGTAGACTTCAAAAAGATCTAGATTTAACCCTAGTACGTTCTTTTTGGATTTCAAATAAAGCTGATAAAGATGGTATATTACTCAAACATACGTCAATAAATGAATTTATTGAAAATAATTTGCCAAATGTCCCAACGATTTTTGTGATTGAGGGTTTAGAATGGTTGGTTTCAGAAAGTGGACAAAGGAATACGCTTCGTCANATGATGAACATTAAGGATTACATTTACGATAAACAAGTGGCCATTATTTACGNCTTGCAGACNAATACCATCGATGAAGAAATATTGNATAAGATTTCAAGGCAAGCACCATTTTTAGATGTAAGTCATGAAGTTTTATCCGATGAAGAACAAAGCCCGTCTATTGAAAATAATGAGTTAGATACCGTTGTAATCGAAGAAGAACAGCCACTTATCCCTTACTTGACAACATTACCGTTTGAGGGGTTTTCTCATAAAATATTAAGAAAAAGAATTTTGCAATGGCGTCGTTTAGGTTTTGACGTATCCGATTGTGAACCAGGAATTTTTTGTGAAGACATTGGGCAATCACATTCAATCTATGTAAGAGTTGATGAAAAGGTCAGAGAA
The DNA here is from genome assembly GCA_002699425.1 of Methanobacteriota archaeon. GTDB lineage: Archaea > Thermoplasmatota > Poseidoniia > Poseidoniales > Poseidoniaceae > MGIIa-K2. The sequence goes on along the minus strand of PABV01000034.1, from coordinate 105,413 downwards.
GCTACTGAATTGTTAAACATAATGGACAAGATGAGATCAAGCATTACAAAATCTGAATTTACGGTTATGGAATTCCGCCTAAGGCAATTAACTGGAATGGATGAAGTATCAAATAAACTGAAATTGATTATCGGTGAACTTTCAGAATCATAGATGTAAATTAATTGCCGCTAACCATTTTCCTTTTGTTAATTGATTACTAATCTCTCTTATCTCATCAGACCAAGTCTTATCAGATTCAAAACGCGGAACAATTTCTCTGATAAAGTCATACAATTGTTGCGTAGCAGGACACATTGAATCCTCAGCATATTCGATTGCTTCAGAAGCGATAAGGGCTTCACATGCTAAAATATTTGAGAATTCATCAATGGCTTGGTGTAGATTTAGTGCAGCCGTTGCTGACATGCTCACGTGGTCTTCTTGTCCCGCGGAAGTAGGGGTCGAAAATGCCCCTCTTGGAAGGATTCTTCCATGAAGTAGAGAGAGATTTGCTGCTGCTGCATAATGCACAATCATGAATCCAGATTCTAAGCCTGAATCTTGGGCCAAAAACGGAGGAAGGTGTTTCCTGTTCAGCCCGAGTAACTGGTCCATTCTCCTTTCAGAACACGAACCAATCTCGAAAAGAGATACGGCTAGTGCATCTGCTGCAAGGGCAAGGACTTCTCCGTGGAAGTTTCCTTGACTTAGAACCTCATTCTCCCCAGGATTACGCAGATTGGGAAAAATAAGGGGATTATCGGTTGCACTGTTAATTTCGACCTCAAGGGCTTCCTTTAGCCGTAATAAACGATCCCATGAAGGGCCATGAATCTGAGGAACACAACGAAAACTGTAGGGGTCTTGAACGGGCTTATCTTTACCATTCATTACGATATTCGAAGATGATATCATCTGATAAATTCTTTCGGCAACAACTCCTTGCCCGTTATGGTTTCTTGCTTGGTGAATGCGAGAATAAAATGGCTCAATTCTCCCGTTTTTTGATTCCAAGGAAAGACAAAATATTATTTCACTAATCAGAAAAAGTTTCTCGATTTTAGACGCAGCGGAACAAAGGATGGCAGAAGATTGTGCCGTTCCATTGATGAGGCTCAAGCCATCTTTAGCCTTGAGTTCAATTTTTTCAAGTCCATGGCTTAGAAGGATATCGCGACTTTCTGATTGAACGCCATTTTTTCCGTAACAAGAACCTTCTCCAATAAGTGGTAGTGCCATGTGCGATAGAGGTGCTAAATCCCCCGATGCGCCCAAACTACCGATTTCAGGGACACACGGAGTTATTCCTAAATTGAGGAAATCTTCCAAGCCTTCAACTAATCGTGTTTGAACGCCGGAATAACCTTTCGCAAGAGAATTCGCACGAATAAGCATCATTGCCCTTGTCAATCCAATTGTCATTAAATTACCAGTACCACATGCATGTGATCGAATAAGATTGTATTGTAGTTGGGACAATTCATCCTCATCTATTTCTACTTCAGCAAGGGCTCCAAAACCTGTATTGATTCCATAAACAATCTCTTTGTTGGAAATTATACGATCTACGATTGAGCGGGAAAGTTTCATTTTTTCCTTTGCCGATTCTGCGATACTGATTACTGGGTTGCCATAAATTACTGCACAAACATCGTTGATGTTGAGCGTCGTTCCATCTAGAACAATGTTCATTTTAAATCACCAAAACCTTCGATAAAATCTATATCCACATGATTTGGAATAGTGACTTGCAATCGAGAATCCCTTAACATGGCTCTTTTGATTGCAAATTCAGCACCCTCGTTTCTTGCCCAAGCGCGTCTTGCTACTCCATTGTTTACGTCCCAATCTAACATTGATTGAAGTTTTTCATCAGCAACCGCTGATCCATCTATGACCATTCCAAATCCGCCATTGATAACTTCCCCCCAGCCTACTCCTCCTCCATTGTGAAGAGAGACCCATGTTGCACCACGAAACGCATCCCCAACAAAATTCTGAACAGACATATCAGCAGTAAATCTCGAACCGTCACGAATGTTAGAAGTTTCTCTATAGGGAGAATCTGTGCCTGAAACATCATGATGGTCTCTTCCCAAAATTATCACGTCAGAAATAATTCCTTCTCTAATTGCCTTGTTAAAAGCCAGCCCTATTTTTTGTCGCCCGATAGCATCGGCATAGAGAATTCTTGCTTGAGAACCAACGACCATGTTATGGCTTCCAGCTTCTGAGATCCACCGAATATTATCCTGCATTTGTTGATGTATTTCTGGGGGTGATTCTAAAATCATCTCATTGAGGATTTCGATGGCGATTTGATCTGATTTTGCAAGGTCTTCTGGTTTACCTGAAGCACAAACCCATCTGAATGGACCAAAACCAAAATCAAAACACATTGGACCCATGATATCTTCTACATACGAAGGATATCGAAATGAGATCTCATCTTCTGCCATCACATCAGCACCGGACCTTGATGCCTCTAGAAGAAATGCATTGCCATAGTCGAAAAAATAAGAACCTTGTTGACTAAGTTGATTGATTGCCCTCGCATGCCTTCTTAATGATTCCTTGACATGTTCTTTAAATCGTTCTACGTCCATTGACATCAAGTTTTTCGCTTCCTCAAAACCAAGTCCTATAGGGAAATAACCGCCCTGCCAAGGATTATGCAAACTTGTTTGGTCGCTTAACAGATCAACCGCAATACCTCTTTCAACAAGCCTTTCCAATAATTGCACAATATTTCCAATGTAACCGATTGAGCGACCGATCTTTTGGGCTTTGGCCTCTAACATCAAATCTATTGCTTCATCTACGTCATTTGTCAAACATGAGAGCCAGCCCTGTTCATGCCTTTTTCTGGCAGCATGCTCATTCATTTCCGATACGATACAAGCAGCTCCTGCGATGACGGCTGCTTTGGCCTGGGCACCTGACATCCCACCAAGGCCAGAAGTCACAAAGGTAACGCCACCCAAATCATCTCCCGAATCAAGATGCTTTCTTGCTGCATTGAGAATGGTGATGGTCGTACCATGAACTATGCCTTGTGGTCCAATATACATGTATGATCCCGCAGTCATTTGCCCGTACTGGCTAACGCCGAGAGCATTATACGTTTCCCAATCTTCTTGAGAGGAGTAGTTTGGTATAACCATACCATTTGTCACAGTTACCCTTGGTGCATCCTTGTGAGATGGAAAAAGGCCCAAGGGATGTCCTGAATACATGACGAGTGTTTGTTCATCAGTCATCTGAGAGAGATATCTCATGGTAAGGAGATACTGAGCCCAGTTTTGAAAAACAGACCCATTACCACCGTATGTGATTAACTCATGTGGAAATTGAGCGACAGCGGGGTCAAGATTGTTTTGAATCATCAACATGATTGCAGCGGCTTGTTTAGATTTAGTTTTATACTCGCCAATAGGTCGAGCAAAAATAGATTGTTTTGGGCGAAACCGGTACATGTAAATGCGACCATATGTCTTGAGTTCATCTAGAAATTCTGGTCCAAGCACAGAATGAAATTTAGGGTCAAAATAACGTAGAGCGTTTCGAATCGCTAATTGTTCTTGTTGTTTTGAAAGAATTTGTCTACGAATTGGTGCGTGGTCGACCGTCTCATCGTAACCGGGGTGGTCTGGTAACATTTCAGGGATACCCTCGGAAAAGTCAATCATTCGCTCACCAGTGTTTGCTATTATCATTCACGTAAAGATGCTTGCTCGGACTCGTTTACAGGTTCAATGGGGTTCCAGAAAGCAAATAGTATTCCTGCACCGATCATGATAGATGAAAACCAAATGATTCCGGTTTGAATAGAGATGCCCTCATACTCAATGAGCCAGCCTGCAACGCTTGTCGAAACTGAAAACGCTAACGACAATAATAACATATCAACGCTGAAAACGCGTCCTCTCATTTCATCCTCTACCCATTGCTGAGTAAGAATTGTGGAGAAAACCCAATTGGCTGCACTGAAAGTATGAGCGAGAATCACCAAGATGAAAGTAAGCCACAAACCATAACCAAAACTAAGACCAACCATGAGATAGAAAAGTCCTGAAATTGCCACAAAAATACCAATAATGGTCATCCATTTGTCACTATTTGGGAAAAGCATACGTCCAAAAATTGGGCCAATACCGGTACCAATCCCTCGGGCGAGATAGAATATTCCTACTCCAGTGGCGATATCACCTATGCCCAAATTTTCGCCCATAATCACAAGAAAAACCCCTGCAATACCCCCGCCAGCTATATTCCACGAAGCCTTTGCCGAGACAATTTTAATCAAACGTCGATCGGAGTATATTCTCTTCCATCCTGCAAGGATGTTTTGAAAACCATTCCTTAGCAGTGATTGTGATTGATTATCCTCAAATTTTTGAGGCATCGGTATTTTTCGAATTAATAGAGTGCTTATTAGAAAAGTACAGGCATCAATTAAGAATGCAACATCTGTCCCATATGCTGAAACAACAAAACCACCTATTGCAGAGCCCATAGCCAATGCTAGTGACCATGATGCAGAACCAAAGGCATTTGCAGTAGCAAGTTCGTTTTTCGCGACTATATTTGGCAGGATTGCTACCTCAGCNGTCATATAAGCGCCATGAAGGAATGAAAGTATGCCTGCAATCGCAATGAGCCACCAAATATCTCCTTCGTCTTCTACACCGAGTAGACACAAAACAAATATGATTGCTAGTAAATTGCTTGCTATGAGCATTGATTTCCTATTNATCTTATCNGCTANTAGACCAATGAATGGTTGAANCACNGCAAAAGATGCCATTCTCACAGTTAACAGAAAACCAATGAGTAATTCTGAGCCTGTATATCTATAAATCAGAACAAACATTGCTATGAGATTGAACCATTGTCCAAACATTGAGACTACAGTCGCCAACCAAAACCTTCGGTAATCGGAGTTGTTACGGACGAGTTCTAAATATCCTATATCCTATCTCTTCATTCTTCTTCATGCGCTATCTCTCTGTTTGATGGGCNAATTGAACATATTACCCATTTTGATGTTGGAGTATTTGAAAGGTCTGCGGTGGATTCTAGAGGTATGAGTTGGTTGGCTTCAGGAAAATATGTTGCCACATTGCCTTTTGGAATATCATAGGGGANTGCGAGCCAATGTTCTGCNGTACGTACNTTTCCATTAAAATGTGAAGATATATCGACCAATTGCTTTGATTTGATTCCTAATTGAACCATGTCTTTTCCGTTCATCAAAACTACACGACGATTACCCTTTATCCCTCTGTATCGGTCATCATGACCGTATATTGTAGTATTATATTGGTCGTGAGAACGGATGGTCATCATAACAAACTTACCTTGGGGGACTGTGAGATCAGGTAATGAATTGACGATGAAATTGGCTTTCTTGTTTGAAGTTTCAAATTTCCNTTCATCTCGGGGAGGGTTTGGTAGGTAAAANCCGCCTGGCCTCCGTACACGGGCATTATAATCATCAAACCCATAAATCGATTGCGAAATCAATTCACGTATAGTATCGTAATTACGGTGATATTCAGACCAAGGAACGGCATCATCGCCAAATAATGAATTTGCAATATTAGAAACAATCCAAACCTCGCTTTTCAGTTTATCACTTGTAGGATTAAGGCGACCTTGAGATTGATGAACTACGCCCATGGAGTTTTCCACAGTCACAAACTGCGAAACCCCCTCTTGAANATCAGATTCAGTACGTCCTAAACATGGTAAGATNAAGGCAGCATCACCAGTAACAAGGTGGCTTCTGTTTAGTTTAGTTGAGACCTGAATGGTTAATGCTACCTTGGATAAGCCTTTTGCGACTTTTTGTGTGTCAGGAGTTGCTGAAACAAAGTTTCCGCCCATGCTAAAAAATAGATCAACATCTCCCGAATACATCGCATGTATTGCCTCTACAACGTCAAATCCATGTTCACGTGGGGCTGTGATGCCGGTGCCTTTTTCTAATCGCAGGAGAAAAGATTCAGTTGGCCTCTCCCATATGCCTACCGTTCTATCTCCTTGAACATTAGAATGGCCGCGGACAGGGCATAATCCCGCTCCAGGTTTTCCAATGTGACCACCCATCAACAACAGATTAGAGACCTCTTGAATCATCGCAACACCGTGCTTATGTTGAGTTAGACCCATGGCCCAGCAGGCAATCGTTGCATTTGAGGACATACAATATTCTCCTGCTTTTTGAATTTCTTCCAGTTCTAACCCGGTATCTTGGAGGATTTTAGCCCAAGATATGGACCGGATGTGGTCACATAAAACGTTGAATCCTTCTGTATAATCATCTATGAATTCTTGATCGATGGCTTTCTTCTCCAAGAGTATTTTCATTAAACCTATCATTAACGCTGAATCGCTTCCGATTTTTACTTGAAGATGTAAGTCTGCCAGTGATTCCGAACCGAATTTCATTTTAAGGTAGTCTTGGGGATGCTTGAAACGTACCAATCCAGTTTCTGGCAAAGGATTCACATGGATTATTTTTGCACCATTTCTTTTGGCATCTCTGAGTGCTGTAAGCATCCTTGGGTGGTTTGTTCCTGGATTTTGNCCGATAACGAGTATAAGGTCACTTTTATTAAAATCCTCAAGATAAACGGTTCCTTTTCCAATACCTATCGTTTGACTTAAGGCCTTACCGGATGACTCATGACACATATTGGAGCAATCAGGAAGGTTATTTGTTCCAAATTGCCTCACCATTAACTGATACAGAAAAGCTGCTTCATTAGAAGTCCTCCCNGAGGTATAAAATACAGCCCGATTTGGATTTGNAAGAGATTTCATCTTACTGGTAATGATGGAAAACGCATCATCCCANTCCAATGGACGATAGTGNGTATCTCCCGGCTTTTTGTAGAGAGGTTCTGATAGGCGTCCNTGATTATTTAGCCAATAATCAGATTTCATACTAAGTTCTTGAATGCTGAACTTGCTGAAAAAAGCCTTNCCAATTGTTTTTTTCATTGCTTCATCAGCGACGGCTTTTGCACCATTTTCACAGAATTCAAATGATGTTGCATGAGATGGATCTGGCCATGCACAACCTGGGCAATCAAACCCNTGCTTTTGATTGACCATTGTCAAGGANTTTGCNGTACGAATGAGTCCCATTTTTTTGACACTATGCTTCATCGTTGACATTGTGGCNGGAATTCCAGCAGCAACTTTTTTGGGAACTGAAATCTTTACTGCTTTCTTTTCNATGGGCGTAAATGGAGAGGGTGATGAATGGTCAGTCATGGTTCACATCTCGAATTCACACGGTCAAAGACCAAGTCTAAACAAGGGTCCAACAACGATGGCTTTTGATGATTTGGTGAAACCAACGAGCGAAATACCTGATTCTCTTGCTAACTGGGCGGAACGGTCGGAAATCGCACCTATGCTAACAACCACTTCAATACCACTCCTCACAGCTTTTGCAACGAGGTCATAACTCATCCGACTGGTTAAGACAAGAATGGATTTAGTAATGTCAATGCCTTGTAGAAGGGCAGAACCGATTACTTTGTCAACTGCGTTATGACGACCAATGTCTTCTTTGAGTGATATAAAATCTCCCTCCAAATTGAATAATGCAGCGGCGTGTGTCCCACCAGTAGAGTGGAAATTTCTTTGATATTTTGGCAGTTCATCAACTAGTGTCCTTACATCAAATCCCAAAGATACAGATCTTGAAACAGGAGGAAGCATTTCATCCTTCAATCGATGGTCGCCGCAATAACCACAACTTGGTGTAATCGGAATCAGAGACGGTTCATCTAAGATATTCCCGTTTAACTTGATATCATGTTGGTTGATTTCTACGCTCTCTATAGTGCCTAAATTTTCGGTGAATACGTGCCCGTAAGCAAGTTCTTCTAAATCCTCAGGCGTAGCAAGCAAAGTTCGAATAGCCTTGCTTTCATGAAAGAAACGAATCGTTTCTTCTCTTTCCATCCAATCAGATTTAATTTCTAAATTATTACCTCGCCATAGGTGAATATGATTTTTTTTCATTTCAATCATCTCGGATATCAAAGAATTCAAATTGTAAGGAAACAACTTCCTGAGAGGTTTTCGCACAGGAATAAGCAGTTAATGGTTCTAAATTGAGGTCGATAAAACTAGAACCCCAGTTGAATTTTGATAGCAACAATCTTGCTTGGTTTTCATGACCAAGAATCCATAACGAAGCGGCGAGAGCCTCTGCGGTTGATAATTTTGAAACCTTACCCCAGTTTACAGGATTTGCTGCGAGAAATAAGGGGAGAGTTCTACGTTCCAATTTCGATTTTTTGGTTATTTGATTCACAGATGTTTCAATATTTGCCCAAGAGCAATCGAGCCCAACTAATGCACCTCCTGTGTCAATAATTTCTCTGTCTTCTGGCCCCAGAACCTTTCCGCACAATGGATCTAAAACGATACCTTTTCTTGGAAGTCTATTCAGTCGCCTGTGTAACTTGATCAAGTTGTGCTTGGATAATTTCACAGCAGTGTTCTTTTTAGGGTCATCTTGCTCTAGCCAAATGGCATGTACCTCAGTCATTGAGATCCTTCCTCGCCTTAGCTAAGAAATCCCCTAGAGTCATGCCAGAGGAGGACCCAGAATTCACAAATTGTTCTCCATCGTTTGAAGGCACCTCCATAAGATCAATATCTAGCATGCGTTCTAACTTTCTGACAACACTATCTGTTGGCGTTTTTCCTGATTCAACTGCCTGGATAACATTCACCCTTTCAGCACATTTTTTTGCCAACATTTTCTTATCCCATCCCTTTAATTCTCTCGCTTTGATAATGCGCTGAGCAAAATCATGAACCAATTCCTTTGCTCCCTTCATCATTAAGTGTGAGGATTTTTTTGGTCTTGGTTTCATGTGAGATGCTTTGGCGATGCCGGGGGCAACGCCTTTTTTTTGCACTCCCAATTTTTCAGAACATCTGGTGCAAGACTGAACCTCGGCTTTACCCATGAATACTGCCGATGTTTTTACTTTCATCGCACCACAAATCTCGCAATCTCCCATGGAACTCAACTGTACGTCAAGGCAGTTACCCATGAAGGCTTTGGTTAATTTAGCCGGTGAGTTGATGAACATCCAACCATCCCATGTAACATGGGCAGTGACGTCAGAAAGCCATCAACTGATAAAATCTCAGTTGATGATGAACTGAGAAAGTTGCAATCCGAATATACTGCACTTCATGAAGATGCATCTCAACTGGTTGCTGAACGCGTTCAATTGGAAAGCGCCATCTTGAAACTTAAGAAAAAGGCCATACGTCTCGAATCAGAGGTTCAATTACTGAAGAGTCCTCCAATGATTATCGGGCACATTCAAGATGTACTCGATGAGGAAAGAGCCATTGTTCGCTCATCAAATGGTACAATCTTTCAAGTATCTCTCAATCCAAGACTTCTCCGTGAAAAAATCGGCCCAGGTGCTAGAGTCGCACTCAATCAAGATAGTCTTGCAGTTGTTGAAGTATTAACTGACGCATGGGATCCAATTGTGAGTGGTGCGGAAGTATCTGGAAAACCAGATATCACTTACTCACAAATAGGTGGACTTGATGAAGAAATTGAACTAATTCGCGAAGCGGTTGAATGGCCGCTGGAAAAACCAGAGGTTTTTAGAAAAATTGGCATTGTTCCACCAAAAGGAGTATTGATGGTTGGGCCCCCTGGATGCGGAAAAACCATGTTGGCTAAAGCGGTTGCACACCATACAGATGCTACATTCATACGAATGGTCGGGAGCGAGTTAGCGCAGAAATATATTGGAGAAGGAGGGCGCATGGTACGAGAACTATTCTCACTCGCTAAGGAAAAAGCCCCATCCATTATCTTTCTAGATGAGATTGATGCAATCGGAGCGAAGAGGTTGGATGGCGCTACGAGTGGTGATCGTGAAGTTCAAAGAACGCTGATGCAGTTGCTAGCAGAACTAGATGGGTTTGATAATTTAGATGACGTAAAAATAATTGCCGCAACGAATCGACCAGATATTCTTGATGATGCTTTATTGAGGCCCGGTAGATTTGACAGAATTATCGAAATCCCACTCCCTAATGATGAGGCGAGAAAAAACATCCTTAGTATTCATTTAGGACGATTGAAAACTTCAAAGTTTTCGATTTCTTCATTGGTTGATAAAACAGTTGGATTCAGCGGGGCTGAACTCAAAGCGGCATGTATTGAAGCGGGCATGTGTGCAATCCGTCAAAACAGAAAGAGCATTCAACTTAAAGACGTGCAATTATCAATAAAAAAGGTAAGTGAAAAGCGAAATAAAAATCTCGGCCTAGATGCAGTAGCCCATTTGTATTCCTGATGAGATGTTAGCATGGTTGAACTAATCGAATGCGTACCTAATTTTAGTGAAGGCGTGAATAGTGAGATCATAGATGAAATTTCGAGCAGAGTCAAGGACATTCCCGGCGTTAGAGTGTTAGGGATTGAGCCTGATCCGGATTACAACAGGACCGTATTGACATTTGCTGGGGATTCAGAGTCAGTTTTTGAGGGTGCTTGCGAGGTAATGAGGGCTTCTTCCGAACTTATCGATATGCGCAAGCACCAGGGAGAACATCCACGAATAGGAGCAGTGGATGTTTGCCCATTTATTCCACTTGGTGAATCCTCAATGGAGGTTTGTGTTGACTTAGCTGAGCGTCTCGCAGCATTTGTTGGTGATGTGCTGCATTTACCCGCATATTTATACGGTAATTCTGCAAAAAAATCCGAGCACAAATTGCTAAGCAACATTCGTAAGGGGGAATATGAATCTTTGGAAGAGAGGTTCAAAAGCAAGTCTGAATTTATTCCGGATTTCGGACCATGTGAGTGGAATGAGAATATTGCACGTTTTGGGGCTACTGTCATTGGAGCAAGAGAGATTTTGATCGCTTACAATGTAAATATTGATGAGCAAGATGCACGAGTGGCAAAATCCATAGGAAGTCTGGTTCGCTCTAGTGGGCGACTCATACGCAATCAAGACCAGTCAATGCGAACCAAAGGTTTACTAGAAATGGTACAAGGTATGGGTGTGACATTAGAAAAACATAGAATTTCCCAAGTATCAATGAATTTGCGCAATTACAATATTACTGGCTTACACCATGCTTTTGCAACATGCCAATCGCTTGCGAATGAGCATGAAACTGAAGTACTTGGTAGCGAAATCGTTGGCCTTGTACCTCTTGCAGCAATGATCGATGCTGGAAAGTGGTTTTTTGGTAGTGAAAATGGTAGCGAGAGTGAATATGTCGAGGCTGCCATAAAAGGATTAAATTTGTCTTACCTAGAAGATTTTGACCCCAATGTTAGAATTATCGAATGGGCAATAAGGAATGAGTAATATGAATACACCATGGATGGAAATGACACTTCGAGAATATCAAGCTGCACTGGCTTCCTCATCGCCTACACCAGGTGGAGGAACTGCTGCTGCAATAGCACTAGGGCAAGCATCTGCGCTAACATGCATGGTTTGTGACTTAACAATTGGTAAAGAAAAATGGAAGGACGGATGGGCTTACGCTGAAGAAACAGTCAGAGAAACCATACCACTCCTTACGAAAAGTGGTATCCTTGCTGATGATGATAGTCAAGCATTTGACGATGTAATGGCTGCGTATAAATTGCCAAAAGAAACTGAAATCGATAAGCAAAAGCGTCGTGAGGCAATCAAAGGTTCTTCTTTGAGAGCAACTAATGTCCCACTTGAAACGGCCCAGTTGTCATTATCTTTGCTTGAAAGACTACCTCATCTAGCAAAAGTTTCCAATGTGAACGCTATATCCGATGTAGGTGTTGCCTCTCTTTTGGCGAGTGCTGCCTGCAAGGGTGCCTTGTTCAATGTGGAAATAAATCTACCAAGTATACCTGAAAAAGATCAAGAGGAAATAGGTAGAATCGCAGAAGACATCCAAGATCGATGCCGTAAGATTTCAAGATCTTGCATGGATGAAGTGAAAAAGCGATTATCTCACTCTTGAACCCGGCGACATCGATGAATCAACAGTGAGGAGTTTGACTAAACCATCATCGTTTTCTGCCGCTAACATCATCCCTTCTGAGACCACTCCTCTGAGTTTTCTTGGTGCAAGATTAGCTACGAAGATTACCATGAGTCCCTCAAGTTCAGATATTGAATAATGTTCTTTTATTCCTGCACAAATAGTCCGTCCATTTTCTGAACCATCATCCAAATTTACTACGTACAATTTGTCTGCATTCGGATGGTCCTCAACTGATTTGATTTTACCAACTGTCATTTCTACTTTCAAAAAATCATCAAATTTCAAACTCGTTAGGCCTTCTGTCACTGTATCATCTCCGTTTTGTTCTTTACTTACTGGGTCTTGGTGAGAATTCTGTGAAGTTTCACTCTCATCGATAAGTTGATTCTCGGTCTCTAAAATCTCATCTAAGTCTAAGCGCTTAAACAAAGGTGTGGGTTGGTCATGATTCCATTTCATCTCAGCGTCCCAATTTACGGCTTCTTGCCATGGGATATCTTCGATATTCTCTACTTCACCTAATTGATTCCATATTGATGCTGCTGCTTTTGGCAGAAATGGTTGAGATGTAATTGCGAGAAACCTTGTTACACGCCAGCTAAAAGATAATTTGGCAAAAGAAGATTGTCTAGCCAGTTGATGTTCGGCATCAGTTTCTTGCTTCAAGAATTTCCAAGGTTCTGCCTTCTGAAGCATTTGATTGCCGTATTGAGCAGCGGACATCACATGTCGTAAGGCTTCTTTGTATCGATGTTTATTCAAACTAGAGGTAATCTCATTATGTATATTTTCAAGATAGTTCATCTCTTCACGGCATAAATCTTGATTTTCAAAGTTGATGAGGCCACTTTCGGGAAACCGATTGCCGAGAGTAAATACGCGGTGGACAAAATTCCCGTATGCTGCTATGAGTTCATTGTTGATTTTTTCGATAAAATCCGGCCAATTAAAATCAGTGTCGTGATTTTCTGGCATATTGATCGAAAGATAATATCGTAACGTGTCTGGATGATGCCTTTCCAAGAAAGAGGGAAGCCAGATAGCATGCTTTCTCGACTTGGAAAACTGACCACCCGATAGCATGAGATATTCCATTGCTGGAACATCAGAAGGCAGTTTCAATTCACCATTTGTTGGAAGGGACGGAGATGATTTATTCCCATTTGCCATGTTGAGGCCTAGAATGATTGAGGGCCAGATGATTGTATGAAATGGAATGTTATCCTTACCTAGGAAATACATATGTTTCGATTTTGAGGACTCGGTTTGATTCCACCATAATTTCCATTCTTCACCTTCTCCGTAAGTACTGGACCATATTTTGGCGCATGAGAGGTATCCCTGGACAGCCTCAAACCAAACATATATTCTCTTTTTTGCCCATTCTTGGCCGAGTGGTATCTCGATCCCCCATTCCATATCTCGTGTAACTGCTCTTGGCCTAAGCCCCATTTTCAACCAATTTTTTGTCATCGCCTTGACATTTGCTTTCCAATCATGGCCATGATTTTGTGCAAATTTTTCGAGGAGGTCTTGAAACACATCTAGTCGATAAAAAAGATGTTCTGTTTCCTTAACGGTGATTACAGAATCAGGATTCATTTTAGAACGAGGATTGATGAGTTCACTGGCTTCGTAGGTTTGACCGCATTCATCACATTGGTCTCCTCTTGCTTCTTTATTAGAGCAATGAGGACATTCCCCCTCTATATATCGGTCGGGTAAAAACCGTCCTCTACCATTATTTTCCTCATAATATTGGTTCATTGACTTTTTCTCAAACAGGTTTGCATGATACAATTTTTCAAATTGATCTTTTACAATCTTCTTGTGCAGAGGATCAGAGGTTCTGTTAAATAACGAACCCCCAAATTCAACACCCCGTGTATCGATATTTCTTTCCCAAGAGCATCCTAAATCAATCAATGCCTGTTTATTTATTCCATGATATCTGTCCACAATATCTTGGGGATCGACGCCTTCTGTTTCTGCACTCACTGTGATTGGAGTACCATGTTCATCAGAACCAGAAACCATCAATACACGATTACCTAGAGCTCTTTGAAATCTATACTGTATATCCGGGGGTAAATAGCAGCCAGCAACATGTCCTAGATGCAGAGGGCCGTTTGCATATGGCCATGCTACGCAAATTAGAACATATTCTGATGCCATGTATAAGTGATGCTAATGATGGAGGTATTTGGGTTCTGCGATGAGTTAATCTCATGAACTTGAACACTCTCGAATGGAGTACTCGTCTGGGAGAAACCGGTTATAGATGTCGTATACAATGCTCATCGTTTATGCTTCCATAGCACTGGGAGTATCATTTCTTTGTTCAATGCTTGAGGCTGTTTTATTATCAATTTCTCATAGCCAGGTTTCAATAATGGAAAAACAAAATCCAGCAAAAGGGAAAATCTGGCAGAAATTAAAAGCCGATGACTCAATCAAGCCACTCACCGCTATTTTGACATTAAATACCATTGCTCATACGATGGGTGCCGCGGGTGTTGGCGCTGAAGTACAGAAGATATACGGTGAAGATTCTCTCACTATTGCTTCTATTTTTCTCACCTTGGCTGTTCTGATACTTTCAGAAATAATTCCGAAAACACTTGGATCTACTTATTATAAATCTCTAGCAAACATCTCTGGGCGCCTTTTATCTTCATTGACATATCTTATGACGCCTATTTTTATTCCAATATTGTGGCTCAAGAAAATGCTTCCCCAGGCTGAAAAATCAGTGGTAACACGAGATGAATTTGCGGTACTTGCAGACCTTGGAGAAGAAGAAGGTACGCTTGAAGAAGATGAAGAAACCGTCATCCATAACCTCTTGAAACTCAGAGAAGTTCCAGTTGAGGACATCATGACTCCACGTGTTGTCATGACTGCATTTCCAACTTCATGGACCATCCAGAATGTATTAGAAGACACTCCAATCCTCCGATTTTCAAGAATACCTGTCTATGAGACAGACATGGATGATATCAAAGGTTACGTAATAAGGTCTGAAATCCTGATGGCCGCTAGCAAGGATAAATGGGAACTATCAATCAGTGAATTATTGAAGCCACTACTGAAAATTAAATCCGATTCCAATGTGGATGCAGCATTAGACATATTTCTTGATAACAAAGAGCAAATTGCTGTGGTCTCAGATGAATTTGGGGGCACTGCTGGTCTTTTGACAATGGAAGATGTTATTGAAACCTTACTTGGAGAGGAAATTGTAGATGAACTCGATGAAGTTGAGGACATGCGCGAGCTGGCCCTTGATCAATCATTAGATTCTGAAGAATAATGACTTTCAATCCATTCTTTGATGAATTCATCTCTATCTATGTTAACACTACTTTTGCTATGAGTCAAGGAAGGTATTTCCCGAAATTCAATGACATTATTTACGTCACATGACTGCAATAGTTCAAGATGACTCGATCCTAATCTCCGATCTTCAGTAGGATAAATTACAAGGCACTTTCCAACTGGGAAACCCCATTCAGGTACGCTTAATTGAGTGAAATTTTGTATGATTGCTCCTGGATGAATTTTTTGAAAACCTTGTGCTAACCATCGCTTTATGATTGGGCGTAAAATTTTGACTTTCTTGGTCATTTCATCAAATACAAATTCATAACTTGTCATTGGTGATTCAAGAATTATGTCTATATCCAGGGTTTTTCCTTCGAGGGAAGGCAGATTCCTATGCAGTCCTAACGTAACATAAGCACCAAGGCTATGACCATAGAGTAAAAATTTACTATGGGGATTTGACTTGGCAATAAATTGGATGAGATGATGAACGTCATCGATAACCTGTTGAATTGTCCACTCTGGAATATCGGTCGAGGTACCATGGCTTCGCATATCCATAACGATTGTATTGAATCCTTTTGAAGAAAATATTTCTGCGATGTTACGCATCCTTTTAGAAGATGCTGACCAACCATGTATGAGTAGGGCAAACGGAGCGCCTGGTGTTTGGGAATTTTGAAAATACTGAATAGGATATGAATTCCTAAGAAGAATTTGTTGCTCAAATGAACTATCTTCAAGAGAAGAGGTCATTTTGACTGTAGGAGGTTTCAATAATTCACGAATAAAGTAATCCCTAATTAGTGAATAGAAAATAATCAACAATATGAAAGAATCAATCATCTTGTACATCATGCTCGATATTGAAATAGATACGACTAACACACAAGTCAGAGCGATTAAGAGTAAACGCGTGCTTGTTGAAAACGTCGCTATTCGGCGAGTATTTTCAACTATGCTCTCATCCTTGTAAGGCTGCAATCAAATCATCCTTTTTCATCGAACCGTATCCCTCAATGCCGGCTGTTTTACACCTTTCCTTGAGTTCTTTTACTGTTAGTGAAGAGAGATTTTCTTCTTCCGGGGCAGTTTCTTCATCAGATTTTTGTGCCTGTTTGGCTTCTTTTGCCTGGATTCTTTTCTCATACCGAGCACCAAAATCACCAAGGTTCTCAAGTCTCAGTAACCATCCAGTTTCAGAGCCAGTAGGGATGTGTTTGACAAGATATACACTAAACATTAGATCTATCAAACTCTGATTGATCTCAGAATTTCTTCTGAACGAATTATTAACAAACCAAAATATGACCAACAAAATTCCTACAATGAAATAAACCAAAGAGGTTGTATCATCAGCGATATCTTGCGCATTGAATCCTACAAACATGAATCCTATTAATGACAAAAAGCCCACAAGACCAGACAAAATTCCATGCATGAAGTTTGCGGGTTCACCAAGAGCATTCATGTATTTCGTCCTTGCAACAAATTGACCAACGTTTCGTTTTGTGTAAATAGGAAGAATAAATATGTTTAGAATAATTACCAAAAAGGAAGCTACGAGCATCCAAGTATAGATTGGAGTTCCTGAAGCACCACTGTCAAACATCATCAAAGGTATGGCTCCAAGGATTAGACCGAAATTGACAATGAAATTAACCAACCACGAGATGTACCTAGGAACTCTTTCAGCTAGTTGGTAATCTTTTGGAAGACCACGAACTCTTTTTGGCCTTGCTTTTTTTACCCTTTTCTCTTTAACATTCTTTTCCCTAACTGGTTTTGCAGGTTTTACTGCTTTTGCAGGTTTTGCAGCCTTTACTGCCTTCTCGACTACCACTGCTGCTTTTGCTATTTCAGGGGCCTTAACCGTAGTAGTTTCCATGTTTTTTGATTTATCTAACAATCCCATTTTTTCACCTCAACTATATAATTCACCGATTTGCTCATATGTTGCAAACTGTTCAGATTGCAAGAAATTACTAATGGCAGATTCTGGCATATTTCCCAACTGGGAATCAACGATTACAAAGAAAACTGATCGGTCTTCTTTGGAAGATGATTGAGGATTACTAGCTACATCTCGGTATATGTCAAACTCATTACTTTCCATAAAGCTAGATAGTACCTCCTCTGGCAAGTGATTACCGAGGAGTTCGTCGACGATGCCTACGAATTTAGTAAATAACTCTGAATCTTCAGCAGTTTCAGCCGTTGAGATTATCTGCTCTTCAGGAGAGGATTTTGAAGCAACTGCTTCGTCAATTGAAGTCTCACCTGACAAAATGGCTTTAATCTCTTTTCGTTCAGCCATCAAAGATTCCAAGTGAGGGCGCATCGACCTTAGAGTTTCTTTATCTCCTTCTTGTTTAGCAGATTGATATTGTGCCTTTAGTTTTCTTAACTCATTTTCGACAAGGGTTAGCTCATCTTTTAATGCATCATTTTCATTATCCGTGATTTCAGGTGCAGAGGCATCTCCAACAAGTTCGACTGTCGGTGCATCTCGTAAGCCAGCAAGTTTCTCTGATCGCTCATCTTTTCGCATCACAATGATATCACGATCTAGTTCATGTCCAAAGCGGTCTGCATACCTTTCCAACAAGGATCCTACTTCACCAGAACCCAAACGGTCAATATGGCCATATATTTGCTGAAGGCTTTTTCCACTTCTCTTTGCATATAGGCCTGAATATTGATCTCCAGATGTTGCATCCTCTTCATCGGTGGCCTTTGCTAGAGTAGGACTTGGGAGTGGAGGTGCCGATGGAAGTGAATCAGATGCGAGGGCTGGTGTTTCTGGCAGTGGGAGCGGAGGGGTAGGGAGAGGAGGCATAACGCTAGAATCCGCAGGCATTGGGGGTAGCGGTGGTGCTCCCGGAGGAGGTGGTAAACCAGGCATTGGAGGAGGTGGCAACGGTGGTTGTTTTGACTTGTTTTTCCGCCTTCCCAAGGTTTCACCCATTTGCTGGGGGTAGAAAGATGACTTGAACATTCTTGTTGAAAGGGCAAATTTACATTGTTTTCTTTTAGACTTTTTTTGCCCAATTTTTAAGTCTCAAGAAAAATGCTCCAGCTTCATGAATCTCAATGGTTTCTCCAGTATTCCCCTCAACAATGTGGTCATCGAAACGTGCAATGACATCATCTTTTATGAATTCAACACGACTTGACTTTTGACGAGATAACGCAATTCCTTCCGATAATGGGTCAAAACTATTTTTTCGATGTGGCTCAAGACGATCGAGTGGAATATCGGTAACGCGTAATCCACACTTTCCATGAAGAGAGGTAGGGAATCTGATTTGGCGTTTGGTGTCAATGGTTACTACTTCATCTGTTTCGCCAGCACTGTCTAAAACGATTGCAGAATCTAATTTGACCAGGGCAAAGAAAAGATCTTTTTGACTGCCCTTCAATATTTCAAATCTACCACTTGCTATACGATTTCTACGATCTTCATGTTCCATCATGCCAGCCAATTTTTGTATGCTTACTTTTCCCCATTTTTTACGCTTTGATGAACGGTCTTGTTGAGAGCTAATGATTGAAAGCAATCTCTTTAATTCCGTTTCATCTCCATGGTGTATCGATGCAAGCTTTTCAACCATATTCGACACCCCGTGACGCATCCTCCTGGCCCATCCAGTAGCATTTGACTCATCATAGCGAGGTAAAAGTGCAGTAACATCAACTCCCTCTCCACGAATATGACTCACCAATTCTCTTCGTGACCCTGAATCAAGATGTAACCAACCAGGGTCGCGATAGTGTAGGTGAAAACCGCGATGACCGGAAAAGGTGATGTGAAGATATTCATCTTTAAACCCAAATTCAGGTTGGAGAAAATCATTCCACAATGACCATGCCTGTTCTTGGATCACATCGATCATGGCGGGGAAGTCAGTGTCTGATACCCCTGGTAAGTGATCACCGTCTAGATCAAAAATCAAATCTGCACCTTTCCAACCCTTATCTATCATCTTCAGTTCATGAGGCTTCTCCCAATAGGCGGTAGAGTAGAACACTGAATGTGGTGGCCTTTCGACTAAATATTGTCGCAGTGAGCGATTATTTGGATGGGCGCGATGACGAAGAGGTATCCCCTTGAAAGGTATAAACATCCATTCTCTCATTTTTTGTCGAGGTGGTGACCACAATTCACAACCTGAATAATATTGGCCAAATCGATGAGCGATTTCTGCCCAACCACTGTTGTTCATGAATGTGATAAGGAATAGATTTACTCTTGCCAAAATGGCTTGCTTTCTATGCTTGTATCGGTTGCTGCATCTGCTCCTGTTGTTTTAACATAACACTCCCAACACATGTAATGCTGTGCATGAACCATAGCGCTTCCAAAAGTTAAGCGTGTATTACATCCATGACATTTTGGGCCAATTTCACCATTTGGTGCTTGGGCCAGTGGGACATGTTCATGCGGCATGAGATTACCACGGGAATCTAGTCTTTGAATGTCACCCTTATTGAAGTGGTTAAACTTTGACGTGAGCCAATAAATCCAAGGCCACTTCACAAGATTCTGAAATTTCAGGTTGTGGATCATGGAGATATTTGGTCAATATTTCTATCGATGAACGATCTCCTATGGCGCCCAATGCTTCTGCTGCTTCATGCCTTACCATGACATGTTCGCTCTGGTTATCTAATACTTTTTTTAGCATTGGAACTGCAGCAGGGTTTTGCATCTGCCCGAGCACATAGGCAATCTCATGCCTCAGTAGGGCACTTTTACTACTAAATGCCCGGCACAAAATGTCCACTGATTCGGTAGAGCCATGATTTCTCAACGCAAAAACTGCCCTCATTCTTTTGAACATTCGGACTTCTTCATCAAGCAATAATGAGCTCCATTGTGTTATTGTCCCATCCTGCATCGGAGGTGCGGGGTCTACTGAGCCAAACTCACTTACTTGGGGTTTTGACAAACCTAAGCCTCCGCGCCAATGAACTCGATTGAAGAAACATCGAAATCTTCGCGGATTAGGCCGATTTCTTGACCCATTGAGATGAACAAACGGATGCTTTCTCTTCCGTCCTCTCCATATGAAATTGTTCGCTGATTTACATACATTGAAACAAACTCTTTGTTGGTAGTATCATCAATTCCACGACCCCACTTTTTAGCAAATTCCAAGGCTTCAGCAGGGTGTTCCAATGCATATTGGATACTCTTTTTCGTATCTTCGGTTATCTGCTCGACCATTTTCATTCCCAGAGATTTTTTGACCACATTGCCACCAAGCGGAAGAGGTAATCCGCCTGTGATCTCGTTCCACCATTCGCCTAGATTCAGATGTACATCAAGGTCAGAGTCTTTGTATGTTAGTTGGCCCTCATGTATGATCAAGCCTGATGTGAATTCACCCGAGACAATTCGAGGAATGATCTCATCAAATGGAACAACTTGATACTCAAAATCCCCCCAACACAAACGTAGTGCCAAAAAGGCGCTAGTTTTTATTCCAGGAATTGCTATTACATTGGATTTAACATCCTCTAATGTGATGTTTTTCTTTGAAACAATCATTGGACCGTATCCTTCGCCCATGGAAGCTCCACAATTCATGAGAGCATAGTTGTGCGCAATCTCCGGGTAAGCGTGAATTGAAACGGCAGAAACCTCTAGTGATTCTTCTTTGGCTAATCCATTAAGGGATTCGATATCCATTAACTTGTGCTGGTACTCAATGTTTCCAGTTGGAAATTTTTCGTTGGTCAAGGCATGGAACATAAATGCATCATCGGGGTCGGGCGAGTGTCCAATGATGATTTTCCTCCTCTCATTGTTTAGTGCCATGTGATTATGCGGGCGACTTCTGCTCAAAAGGTCTTGTTTTGAAAAATTTAACAACATGCTTTCATAGTTCTACTCTCTGGGAACATTGATAGGATGAAAGTCAAAGCAACAAGAGGCATCGTTGTTGTCGTACTTATTAGCTTATTATTTGTTCCAGTTGGTACTTCAAGTCTTGCATATTACGACTCAACAGAGCCGAGTAATCTTACCAAGTCATCTAAAGTAGTAGTCTTAAATCCTAACCAGTCGATGATGGCTGTAGGTTTGGATAACATTGTGGCAATATACGACACCACAAATTTATCAAAAATCGCTCAGTTTTCAACGGCTTATGCCGTTACGAGCATGGCTTTCAATCCAAATGGAACAATCCTTGCAGTTGGGCATGTTACTCCATCGTCCGACCTAATTGGTTCCATTAGAACTTTCGACATGGAAAAGTTAGAGACTATCGATGGTAATCTGCAAGGCCGCATATATCCAACTCTTCTTTCTTGGTCACCTGATGGAATGACGTTGATTTCCGAAGAAAAAAATGGTGGAATTTTACTTGGAAATTCAACTCTTATGCAGGGTGAGCAAATCATCACATCACCTCATACAAGTGATTTATCATGCCTAGAATATTCTCCAAGTGGAGATTACATCATATCTGCCACTGACCAAGGATATTTTACTCTTAGAAACGAAACTGCCCATCCGGTAGGCGAGCACAATAAATTAACTAATTCAAATTCGGTTTTGGATTGTCATTTTAGTTTAGCTGATGAGACATATTTCATCTTGAGCGAAGATGGGGAATTACTACGGTACAACTTTGTAGATAATTCTTCAAAGTCATATGGTATCTTCGCTGGAGCTGCAAAAATTCATATCTCCAATGATGATTCATCCTCAATCTATCTTTCCGTCATAGGGGATAATCCCAAAGTGATGAAGATTGATTTGGAAACAGAAATTTCATCAACAGAAATTGAATTTTTCCACTCGGTATTGGATTATCAAATAATACTGGACACATACAATCGTATCGACCAATTATTTGTGGTAACAGGAACTGATCAAGTGGTAGTTTATAGGCAAAATGTTTTGGATCCTTCAACTGGAAAACCAGGTGCTGATATAGACGGTGATAGGATTCCAGATAGTGATGACATGGACGATGATGGTGATGGCATCCCAGACATATTCGATATCAATTGTCAATCAAACCTCCCCTGCTCAACAGTACCAGACTTGGAAAGAATCCGTAAAATTAACATCGTTGTAAGTGAAAATGAACTGATTATTGAAGACCACTTGAAGTTACCATCAGATGTAAGCACAGATATCAGAAACCATTCAAGAATAGGATTGAAAGATGATGGAAAAATATCTAAATCAGAGGTGACATTGTTTTCAGAAACACTTTGCAATAGCATTAACCACGAAGATCTCATACTATTTTGGAAAGATAGTTTTGACATTTCCAGTGGCTCTCTTGAAAATGCTACAGTATCTTGTCGAATTGCAGATGGGATGCTTGTTTGGGATGACAAAGATTTTTCAACACCCTTGCATATTGTAGTTGCAGTAACATATGACCTTACCTCTTCACCGACATTTCCTCTTGATTTTACCCTGAGTGGACAATCATCAGCTCCGTTAGGAACGTTACTCTGGATGGCTCCACACCATCCGATTTTGGTCACTGGGACGGGTGATTTAGTCACTGAATTTTCTTTACCAACTTGGTACATTCAAATGGAAGAAGTTTCAGGTACGTTTGAGGAGAAACAAGAGGCTCAGCCATCTGTATATGATGAAATAATTTCGAAACTATCTCACCCACTGGTAATTGCATCAACTCTTGCCTTCTTGATTATCCTGGTGGTTCTTTGGATGAGAAAATCAAATTCAATAGACATGTCCCTCATAAACTCACAAGAATGTCAAGTTTGCGAAACCATAAACCCCTCTGATGCCCTAAACTGTTCCAATTGTGGTGCTCTCTTTGTGTTCGACAATGTCATGGATAAAATCTATGAATATATGGTCAATAACGCTTACACAGTTCATGCGCTGTTCAATAAATTTGATGTTGATTCTAGTGGAACACTTGAATCAGATGAATTACTGAAGGGATTGCGTTCTCTACGCATTGCTGACTTGCCGCTCAAGCAATTGAGAGCACTCATCACAAGTATTGACGTGGATGGAAATGGCGTTATTGACCTTGAAGAGTTTGAAATGGCTCTTGATGAGGTTCAGAAGCGATTAGACAAACAAGATCAGGAAGAAGAAGTAGAATATGAAGAAGAGTCTGAAGATTCAGAAATATATATACAAGAAGATGTGATTGAAGCTCCAGCCATAGTTTCAAAGAAGAAAATAATTCGTCCAACGGGTGAAAATGTATCCAAGGTGGCAAAAAAGAGAGTTAAAGCAGTCACTCAAACCTCAACAGGTGTAGCGCCAGTCCGAAAGAAAAGAGCAGTAAAGAAACCAGAACAAGAGCATAAAGCCGGAACTAGTGAGGGCAAGAAGCGGACTGTGAAACGACGTAAGGTGTCCAATGATGACTAATTATCACCATGCGAATTGTAAATCGGCATCAATTTCACAAACAAACTTGAGGAAATGACCTAGCCCCTCATAATCTTCCGGCCACATTCTATTGATAACCTCGCCAAAGTATGATTGCAATCTTTCTATTGTTTGGCCTGATTGACGTGAACTCTCAGCAATTGATTCTGTACGGTGATTTGGGTGAGTTTCAAATAACTCCAACTGTCTAATAAGTGCTTGATGTGCTCTCTTAAGATGGATTAAACTAGTATCACGTCTTGCTGCAAATACACCAAACACCATCGGATGGTTCGTTTGGTTAAACCATTCCGCACCTAAATCCATTACCACTCTGGAAGGTGATTCAGTTGCTGATTTTAGAGCTCTGTCACCAATCAACAAAGCACCATCACATCGATCAAGCATTGTTTCCAAATCAGGGCCCATGTTTATTGGTCGGGGATTCAAATTCTTCAATTCTAAAATGTGTTTCAATAATTTTACGGATGTTGATGAATCCGATGGAAAGGCAATATCTCGCATTTCTTCTATAGGGCGGTTTCCAAATAACAAGACACTTCCTACTTCACCACGACTTGAGATACCGATGTCAGGAATAAGTACCAGTTCTTCAAAGTGGGCTGCGTAATCCGCCGCTGGAATTGGTGCAAGCAAGCAATCACGCCTCAGTAAGTGACCCGTCAGCCAAGAGGGAGGTGCTACTATGGTATTCCATTCTTTGGAGATGCCATGGTAGAGTGGGTCGCAATTGATGAATGATACACGGCCAAGTGTCGATTCCCAATGTTTCATTGAATCACCTTTAAGGTACGAACACGCGGTAAATTTCGAGACGTCACCGGGTTTGTATCAAATAACTCAAACTTAGTATAAGTTGAATTCCTTCGGACAGGAATACCGCCAGCATTAACAACTATTTTTGCAAGATCAGCAAGCGATGATTGAAGGTTTGTATTGGAACCGGCTAAATGCATAATCTGTTCTTGCTGAACAATACCGTCAACATCATCAGCACCATATTGCAAAGCCAATTCTGACAGAGAATCACCAATATTCATTCGATATGCTTTGATATGGGGAATGTTATCAAGAATAATTCTTGATATCGCAATTGTTCTAAGTATCTCATTACCAGTAGCCAATTGTGCATCAGGTAAGCGGGAGTCGTCAGGAAGAAATGGATATGGTACAAAACACTGAAATCCATTGGTATTGGCTTGAAGGTCACGAAGATGAAAAAGGTGTTTTACACGATGCAAGGATGATTCAATGGTCCCAAACAACATGGTGCAATTAGTGGGAATTTCAAGTTCATGAGCAATTCGGTGAATTTCTAAATATTCTGCTGTCGTCTCTTTACCTTTGCAAATATTCTCCCTGACTTCATCATCAAGAATTTCAGCACCACCTCCTGGGAGCGAGCCTAATCCTGCCTTTTTTAATTGATTCAGCAAACTCCTCACATCTAATTTTGACAATTTGGCGATATGTTTTACTTCGACTGCTGTCAACGCCTTAATGTGAATTTTGGGATGTTGCTGCTTCACTGACTTAAATAATTCCGTATAGTATTCCACGTCCCAATCAGGATGAAGCGCTCCAACAGAGTGAACTTCATCAACAGATTGGGCATACTTATCTAATTCTTCAAGGTAATTTTCTATCGTAAGTGCATATGCGTCTTCTGCACGCCTCCCTCTCCTAAATGCACAAAATCTGCATGCAAGGGTGCAAATATTCGTTTGATTAATGTGAACGTTTGAATTGAAAAAAACGTTCTGATCGAAACGTGCTGTTTTGATGTTGTGAGCCAGTTCGCCAATTGCGTGCAAATTCGGTTCATCGAAGAGATTCAATCCTTGTTCAACGGTTATAGATTGGTTTGTTGATATTTGCTGATGTGCGATTTTGACTGATTGCGGCCAACTCTCTTTAGCAGGAGGTAATCGATTTCTCCAGTGTTCGTGACTACCAGACAAAATGGTGGTTGACTCGAATGTGTCTGGCATGTGAATTCCTGTATGGAGTCATTGAAGAAGGTATGTCCCAACCCTATCTTCTAATTTTAAAGAATCCTCTGGCTACAAGCAACTTCCTGAACTCTTCAATAACAAATACTGAAGATGAAACTGCCAGAATAATCAGCCAATCATACATGCTAATCGTCTTTGTGGAAAGTAATTCTCCGAATGCAAAATCCGTAAATGGTACGGTAACATTTGCACCTTGAACCGCAAATAGAAGTAATGTTACTGAAATCAGAATCGCCACATAAATGAATCGATTTGAAAATAGACCAATTTTGAAAACACTATTTTCACTTGAGCGGCAATTAAGAACATTGAATAATTGATATACAATAAATACAGCGAATGCCATTGTCATTGCATGTTTTGTATGATCATTATACCATTGATTCCATGCAGTTTCATCACAACTACCATCATCTAAGATGAACTGAGATGCAGCATCATCTCCGGCCGGTAATGCACCCTCACAAGGTGTGTCTGGAAGACCGCCACCTGCTAGATAGTAAACGACTAATGTACCAATAACCATAACGATACCTAGGTAGAAAATCAGCCCCACATCTTTGAGATTAGGTAATGTCTCATCAACTGGTCGAGGAGGTTTTTCCATCACGTTTTTATGATTATCTTCAACTCCAAGAGCGACAGCAGGTGGGCCATCCATGAGGATATTTATCACAAGAATTTGGGTTGCAGTTAATGGTAAATTCCAGCCAAAAATCAATGTTGATATGACGATTAAGGCGACTGCGGCTATATTTGTTGAAACCTGGTAACGAACGAAATTTCTGATATTGGTGTATATCTTCCGACCTTCCTCTACTGCATTGACTATGTTTGCAAAGTTATCATCTTGCAAAACCATGTCTGCAGCATCTTTAGCAACATCTGTACCTGAAACTCCCATCGCGATACCAATGTTAGCACGAGATAAAGCTGGAGCGTCATTAACACCATCTCCAGTCATAGCAACTACCTCTCCCTGTTCTTGTAAGGAGCTCACAATCTTCATTTTCTGCTCCGGGGTTACGCGGCTAAACACATCCGTTTCTCCTATGGCTTCATCGATTATTTCATCATCCATAGATTCAAGATCTCTACCAGTTAGTGATACCTCATCAGATTCAACAATGTTCAACTCTTTTCCAATAGCAAGAGCCGTGAGTGCTTGATCTCCTGTAATCATTTTGACTTTAATTCCAGCTTTCTGACACTTAGCAATGGCATCGTGAACTTCTTCTCTTGGTGGATCCATAATCCCAACAAGACCGAGTAGGATTAAATCAGATTCCATACTAACTTCATCGTCTAGATCATCATCTTCTGTTACTCTTCTCGCTGCCAATACAAGTACTCTTTTTGCCTCACTCGCCAATTTGTCATTATACTCATTAAATTGATTCAAATCATCTTCTTCCAGTTTGACGATACTGTTGTTTGAAATTTTCCATTGAAGCAATCCTGCGTATCCAGAGCCTGAACCCTTTGAAAACAACCACTTTTCTTCATTATATTCATGAACTACAGACATTCTTTTCCTCTTCGAATCAAAGAAATATTCTTTTAATCGCGGATTAGATGATTGAAACTCTTCTAAATCTCCCTTTACTTTCCATGCCAAAACAGCGCAAGCCAAGTCTGTTGGATCGCCAGTGGTAATGAGTTCTCCATCGACTAAAGAAACATGACTATTTTGACAAAGACTCAAAGCAGCAGATGCCAATTGATACTCTAAATTATCCTTGTACACATCTGATTGAGAATCAACCAATGTCGGTTCGTCTCCCTCAGTCCCTTTAAGAAATATGTCGCCTTCGGGATAAAATCCCTTGCCAGTCACATCAAATCGGTCATTTAAAAGTGAAAAATCAGTCGCTGTCATTTGATTTTTAGTTAGTGTACCAGTTTTGTCTGTACAAATTACGGTGGTTGAACCTAACGTCTCAACCGCCTTCATTCTCCGAACGATTGCTTTGTGCCGAGCCATATTTCTCATACCTATGGCTAATGTTGTTACCAAAATAATCGGCAAACCTTCTGGTACAATCGCTACAACAATGGCAATAGCGATAATAACCTGTTCGAGAACTAAATCCCTCCAGTTGATATTATCAATGCCTAACGAAACAATGACTTTGAGTGAAATAAGAAGAACTGCTACAACGAATGCGATATAAGTAAGGAACTTTCCAAGGCTTTCTAGTTTCAATTCAAGTGGCGTCTTGGGTGTTTCTGCCGATGCAATATCTGATGCAATTTTTCCTAGTTCTGTTAACATACCAGTTCTCACAACGATTCCTGTACCTCTACCTGAACTCATGACAGTCCCCATGTAAGCCATATTGTCTCGTTCGGCAAGAATTGTATCTTTTTCCATAACTTCTGATGTTTTCATGATGGCTTCAGGCTCTCCTGTTAATGCTGATTCATCGATTTTACATCGGAGAGATTCAATAATTCGGATATCAGCTGGGATATTTAATCCCTGTTCAAGTCGAACGATATCTCCTGGTACGAGTTCACGTGTAGAAATATCACAATCAATCCCATCTCGAAGGACTGTGCAATTGGAAACAGCCATATTCTTGAGTGCATCCATCGCTTGCTCTGCTTGGTTTTCTTGCCAAAATCCAAAAAATGCATTGGCAGTAAGTACTGTGAAAATAAAGATGGCATCTCCTGGTTTATCTGGATGAATGGCGAGCGCCAAAACTGCTGCAAGCATAAGAATAATCGCCAAAGGATCGTTATATTGAGACAGGAATCTAAGGATTGCAGGTGTTTTTTCTGGCTCTTCAAGTTTGTTTGCACCGTATTTTATTTGACGCAGTTCAACTTCTTTCGAGGAAAGACCCTCTGGAGAAGTATCCAAAATATCGTACAAGTCATTATTATCAATTGAATGCCAATCTTGAGAAGACATGCGTACCAAATGAACCCTCCTTGCCGCTCCTTATTAGGATAAAGGTGGTTTTCCCCTTCATCCGAACAGTTCACAAACTGCGATAGCCACGACAATGCATGGCCAATGATTACGAGCCATGGGTTTCAGCAGACAAAGAGATCCAAGAGTTGACGCTACGTGTAGTCATAATTGGCATTTTACTTGGCGCTGTCATGACAGCAGCAAATGCCTATCTCGGCCTGTATGTCGGGATGACAGTATCTGCTTCAATTCCTGCTGCTGTCATGTCTATGCTCATTCTAAGAGGTTTCAAATTTAAGGACGTCACTATTTTAGAAAATAATGCTGTACAAACCATGGCAAGCGCTGGAGAAAGTTTAGCAGCAGGCGTTATTTTTACCGTACCCGCGTTACTCGTTATCGGATTATGGACCGATATTCAATGGTTCGAGACACTTTCGATAGCCGTGCTTGGAGGTCTGCTTGGGACGATGTTTACGATTGCCTTGCGCCACTTATTCATCGTAGAAGAAGCGTTACCTTATCCAGAAGGAGTTGCATGTAAAGAAGTACTTGTTGCTGGTGAACAGGGCGGAAGTGGCCTTATTGCCATTGTTTATGCGCTCGGAATTGGTGCTATCTATGGATGGTTTGTGAAAGGATTTAGAGTTACACACCAACATGTTGAAGGAGGAATTAATTTCTTAGGAACCAGGCTATATGGCGGTGCAGAGTTATCTCTTGCGCTACTATCTGTCGGATATATCGTAGGGTTACGTATTGCATCATTCATTTTTCTGGGCGGTGTCATTGGATTCGGCATTTTAGTTCCATTGTTTGGCCTAATTAGAGGATGGCCAGGCAGTGGCGATATAGTGGAGGATTTTTACACCATTTGGAGCTCAGAAATTAGGTACATCGGTGTTGGAGCAATGATTGTTGGAGGGGTTTACACACTATGGTCAATGAAAGATACCATCAAAGATGGATTGATGAAGGCCTTGAAAGCAGCCAATAGTGAAGAAGATTCAAACATCTTGAGGACTGAAAAAGACATACCTATTGACAAAGTAATTATTGCTTGCGGAGTACTAGTCTTACTCACATTCTTCTTTTATTGGTACGCTACTGGTAGCATCGTTCTTGCTCTCAGTGGTGCTTTGTTTTTGGCAGCGGTTTCATTCTTCTTCGCTGCAGTAGCAGGATACATTGCTGGAGTGGTAGGATCTTCAAATTCTCCAGTTTCAGGTATGACTATTGCAACGATGATATTTACCATTGGTTTAGTTTGGGTAATAGGCGACTTGATTCTTGGATTGGGAACAAAAGAACTCATGCTTGCAACGATGTTTATTGCTGCAATTGTTGCAACATCTGCTGCGATTGCAGGTGACGTCATGCAGGATCTCAAAACCGGTCACATGGTAGGAGCAACGCCATATCGTCAACAAACAGCTGAGGTGATTGGGGTTCTCGTGGGAGCCATTGTCATTGGACCGGTATTATCGCTATTGCATAAGGCATTCCAAATATCAAAGACGGCATGCTTAGCAACAAATGATAGAATCGAGTCTGGAATAGTCGAGAGAAATATAGGTGGCGATTCAGGAGTATTATACAATTGTGATAATGCTCTAATTGCCCCGCAAGCAGAGCTAATTGGAGCCATCGTACAAGGTGCATTTGGTGGAGGACTCAACTTACAAATGGTCATTTTAGGAGCTATCATTGCAGTATTTTTGATTCGTCTTAAGATGCCTGTGATGAGCGTTGCCATTGGAATATATCTCCCTCTATCACTTTCTGTTCCAATCATGGCCGGTGGATTAATTTCTCACTTTCTTTTGTCAGGTACCAGATTAAGAGTTGATGGAAACCTTGATGGCGCACCATCAAAGAATGCAAAAGAAGCCATGAAAGAAGTCCAAGATAGGGGTGTACTCATAGGAGCAGGATTTATTGCAGGTGAATCTCTAATGGGAGTTTTACTTGCGGTTTTCATAGTAGCAAACATTGACCCGGCAGAGTTGCTTGGAGTTGGTACGCTTGGAAATGCTTTTTCGATGCTATTCTTCGGGTGGTTTGTATCGGTTTTCATTACATTAGCAGCTCAATCAATGCCCAAAAATGGAAACCTTGTTACGGATTCATTAGGTGTGGTTAAACAAGCATGGATCGATTTCATAGATGCATTCAAATTACCACCTCAAGATGAATGAACACAACCATCAAAGGCTCAATTGAACAGCGAACTTTGATTGCAATGCTTTCGAAATCAGAACTTGAGTCAATGGCCAGACGGTGCCGAGTAGAAATTTGCAAGATGACCCATCGTGCGAAAGCCGGGCATCCTGGTGGTTCACTCTCAGAAATTGACATCTTGGTTGCACTATACGGCAATTACTTGAGCGTAAAACCTGACCAACCGAAATGGAGCGATAGAGATCGATTTATACTTTCCAAAGGACATGCATCACCCGGTATGTATGCCATACTCTCTGAAATAGGATTCATAGAGAATCAAGACTTGGAATCCTATCGCGTTAAAGGTGGAATTTGTCAAGGCCATGTCGATATGAAATGGACCCCTGGTGTTGACTTTAGCGCTGGTAGTCTAGGAATGGGACTTTCTTTTGGTATTGGCTGCGCTCTTGCTGCTCAATTGGATGAATCAGAGCGACAAATCTACGTTATGTTGGGTGATGGGGAATTACAAGAAGGAAGTATTTGGGAAGCTGCAATGGCTGCCGCACATCATGAATTAGGAAATTTGAATGTATTCGTTGACAGAAATAATATTCAAAATGACGATTTTTGTATTGAACAAATGCGAATGTTTGATATTCCTTCCAAATGGATTAGTTTTGGTTGGCATGTTAAAGAGATCAATGGACATGACATGGAAGAGATTTGCAGTGGTATCGAATGGATGAAGCAAAATAAAGACGGCCCATCGGTGATTATTGCAAATACCGTGAAGGGAAAAGGTGTTTCTTTTATGGAAAATAATCCTCAATTTCATGGAGCTGCACCAAATGATGAACAACTTGCTTTGGCTTTGGAAGAACTCGGGGTGATCCAATGACAAGAATGGCAGCCACCAGAGATGGATATGGACAAGCATTACTTGATCTTGCATCCAATGAGAAGGTCGTTGTGCTTGAGGCAGATTTAGGTAAATCTACAAAATCACTGCATTTTCGTAAAGCCTATCCAGAGCGCACATTTTCCTTTGGAATTGGTGAACAAAATATGATGCTTGGTGCAGCAGGTCTTGCATCTAGTGGATACATCCCATTTGCATCTACATTTGCCATCTTTACTGAAAGAGGATTTGAACAGGTTCGTAATGGAATTGCCAGACCAAACTTATCAGTCCATTTATGTGGAAGCCATGGAGGAGTACATACTGGAACTGACGGCTCATCTGCTCAGTCTATAGAAGATTTAGCGATATATAGGACTCTACCAAACATGACTATCCTGCACCCTTGTGATGATGTATCAACACGATTATTGACGATTCAACTTGCAGATCACGATGGTCCATCCTACACTCGCACGGCAAGAAATAGTACGCCAGTCATTTACGATGGAAGAGAAGATGAGATTGTTATCGGTAAAGGGATTGTCGTGAACGACGGAAATGACGTGGCTATATTTGCCTGTGGTGTTGCATTACATGAAGCAGTGAAGGCATGCCATCAACTTGAACAAGAGGGGATTTCAGTGGCAGTGATTGATATGCATACAATCAAGCCGCTTGACATTGATATGGTTAACAAATATGCAGAAAAATGTGGAGCGATTGTTACCGCAGAAGATCATTCCGTAATCGGAGGTCTTGGAAGCGCCATAGCCGAGCATCTGGTCAAAGAAAACCCGACTCCAATGGAAATGATTGGTGTTCAAGATCGCTTCGGAGAATCAGCACAGGCACATGAAATGTTGGAATTGATGGGAATAACACACAAAGATATCGCAAATGCTTGTCAAAAAGTCATGACTCGAAAGAATTGATAACCCTCTCCTTTTGGTTTGATGTATGGAGTTTTTCCTTGATACGGCCGATGTAGATGAAATTAGAGAAATCGCCCAATGGGGGATTCTTGACGGGGTGACAACAAATCCATCACTCATCAAAAAGAGTGGGCGAGATTTCAAAACCGTTGTTTCAGAGATTGCAAACATTTGTGCAGGTCCTATTTCTGCAGAAGTTACTTCAATGAACACAGAAGGTATGGTAAAAGAAGCCCTTGCTCTCAAAAATGAACTCCCAGAAAATGTAATCATAAAAGTGCCATGCACTCCAGAGGGTCTTGCAGCAACAAAACAACTTTCAGAGAGAGGAATTTCGACAAATGTAACGCTTATTTTTTCCGCAAGTCAAGCACTTCTTGCGGCAAAAGCAGGTGCAACATATGTTTCTCCCTTTATTGGAAGAATTGATGATACGGGTGCCGACGGTTTACAGTTAATCGCTGAAATAATGACAACATGGGAGCAATATCCAAGCATAAAGACAAAGGTTTTGGCTGCATCGATAAGGCATCCAACCCACGTGCTATCATGCATGCAACTTGGAGCCCACACTGTAACAATGCCAACAAAAATATTCAGGCAACTCATCTCGCACCCACTTACTGATAAGGGGATCAAGGCCTTTCTCAAAGACTGGGAAGAGGTCGAAAAGGCTGGTCATGCATAAACATACATTTGATGAATGAGAGACTTTAGGGAATACGGGGTCAGGCTGTGTCTGAAGGCGATAGCAACTTGCAAAAACTTCTCGATGGAGAATTTGATGCCGAACAAATTGCAAGCGATCCTGTACTATCAAGTCTAGCAGAACGCATCTACGGCGTCACAATTGAACCGATTACACCTACAAAAGGTTCTCAATCATCAGGCGAGATGACCTCTGTAATTACTGAAGTGGCTCCTCCAACAAGTCTACTGGTCGAAGTGGTTGAAGGACAAGCATCACCATCTGCAAACATGGATACAGGTATGCCGGCACTTCCACCAGTGATCGGACAGCAATCCAGTAAGAAAAAATCTGGTTTACTGTTCAAATTATCTGGGTTAGGATTTCTTATCGGTGCATTGAACATGGGCGGAGTGCTAGGAATGGCATTTGGATCAGTGTGTAAACCCGTAGCTGGGTACAATGTCTGCCCCGGTGAGGGAGCAAACAGGATAAATTGGCTTGACATTCACAATATCACCAATGGACAAGGTTGGTCAGAGGTCTATCCATTCGGTATTCCAGATTATGCATTGATTGTTGGTACCATCATTATGATGTTTCTCACAAGACCCAAAAAATAGGTGGTTTTGATGGGAAAGGGTAAGGCGAAAAGGGGGATTCCCTCTAAATCTGAAGAATTTAATGCTTGGTATCCATTTATTGTTGAAGCAGCTGACTTGGTCGATAAAAGATATCCTATCAAGGGCATGGATGTTTGGCGACCATATGGATGGAAAGCGATGAAACTTATTGACCGCTTAACCCATCGACAAATGGAAATAACCGATCATGAAGAAGTCAATTTCCCACTACTGATACCTGAAAATCTTCTTGAGAAAGAGAATCTACTTGTGGCCCGATTAAAAAAAGCAAGAGAAGAAAATATTGATCCTGATGAATTGAGGCTTGAAGAAGAAGAAGCAGGTTTCAAAAAAGAGGTATATTGGGTCAAACATGCAGGTGAAAATAACTTAGATATCCCAATGTTTCTCAGACCTACAAGTGAAACTGCAATGTACACAATGTTTCCATTATGGATTCGATCGCATGCAGATTTGCCTCTCAAAATATACCAGATGGTCAACACTTTCAGATACGAAACTAAGCAAACAAGAAGTTTCATTCGTGTGAGAGAAATTCATTTCTTTGAAGCCCATACTGCCCATGCATCAGAAGAAGATGCAACGAAACAAATTGAAGAGGATCTAGAGATTGTAGACAAAATAATGCATGATTTATGTTTACCAGTAATTAAAGCCAAGAGACCTACTTGGGATACATTCCCTGGAGCATGGTATACCATTGGCATTGATGCAGTGATGCCAAACGGTCGTACTTTGCAGGTTGCCAGCTGTCATCATTATCGTGACCAATGGGCTAAGGCCTTTGACATTAAATTTGAGACCGAATCTGACGGTCACAAATTCTGTCATCAAACAACTTATGGTATGTCGGAGAGACTTTTAGGAGCGGTTGTTGGAGTCCATGGAGATGATGATGGATTAATCATGCCTCCTGCTATAGCCCCTATTCAAGTGGTTATGATACCCATCCGTGCTGAAAATAATCCAGAAATAATGATTACGATTAAAAAAATGAAGGAACAACTTGAAGAGGCTGGAATTCGTTGTAAAATCGATGATAGAGACCTTCGCCCAGGCTCAAAATATTATGATTGGGAAATAAAAGGAGTTCCATTAAGAATCGAACTTGGTCCAAGAGATTTGGAATCCAAAGCAGCCATGATGGCGCCAAGAATTGGTGATAAAGAGTCATTTATGATAGACAATACAGTAGAGTTTGTTCAAAAGTCTCTTGAGGAAATTGCAGAACAATTAAGAAAAAATTCACAAAATCATTTTGACTCTATTCTAAGGCCAATGCCATCATTCACAATTGAAAATGGAAAATTAAATTCAGAGGAATCGATTGATGACGGATGCATCTATGAGATGCCATTCTCGGGAACTGATGCTCATGCAGAAATCATCGAGAAGAGCACCGGCCTCGGATTCCTGGGAGAGGCGACATCTTCATACGATGAAGAGAGGACATGTCCTTTCACTAATCAAAAAACAACGAAGAGAGTTCTACTCTCACGTTCTTATTGATTACATTGTAAACTCATTAAGATCTCCACTATCGTCGCGCATGAGTTTCTTGAACTGCTTGTTCATACGTCTATTTCCGCTGATTCCTTTCATCATTTTCTTTGAGCGATTCCATTGGGCAATTAATTCACGAACATCCTTCTCACGGACACCCGAACCCCTTGCTACTCTACGAATTCTTTCAGCCTTCAATTGAAGAGGATCATTTTTTTCGTTACTTGTCATTGAATCCATGATAACACGGTATTTATCCAAATTCTTCTGCATCTCCTGTTTCTGAGATTTGCTCATAGCACCCATTCCACCGAGCATGCCTGAGGGCAAAAATGAAAGGAGTTTGTCAATGGTTCCAACCTTGGACATCATTTCCATTTGCTTATACATATCGTTGAGAGTGAATCTTCCAGTCATCATCCTTTGTGTAAGACGCATTGCTTCTTCTTCATCAAGATCTTCGGGTGCTAAGTCAATAAGGCCTTGAATATCTCCCATTCCCAATAACCTTGAAATAAATCGGTCACCTTCGAATCTCTCCAAATCGGTTACTTTTTCCCCAACACCGATGTACATGATTGGAGAACCTGTTGCTGCGACGGCTGAAAGTGCACCACCGCCTCTCGCCGTACCGTCCAATTTGGTCACAATTATACCCGTAATCTCTGCGAGATTATGGAAGGATGCGGCCACAGGACCTGCTGCCTGTCCAACTTGTGCATCAATGACCAAAATTCGTTCAGAAGCATTGGCCAGTCTGGAAATATTCTCAAGTTCTGATACAAGCTCTTCGTCAAGTTGATGGCGGCCAGCTGTATCAATGATTACCAAGTCAGCACTGGCATGCGCATCTAAACCATTACGAACAATTTCTACAGCATTTGTGTTTTCAGGCTCGCCATAGACTTCAACTGAAGAATTCTCCAACAACTGATTGAGTTGTGAATATGCTCCCGGCCGATGTACGTCAGCTTCAATTACACCAACATTTACACCGTGTTTACGGCGAAACCACTCAGCTAATTTGGCCGTAGTTGTCGTCTTACCTTGACCATATAGACCAACCATAAGCAATGTAGTTTGACGAGGTAAAGGTTCTCGTGAAGGCCCTAGAAGACGCACTAATTCTGTGTAAAGAATGTTGAGTGCATGGGTTTGTAAATTGATACCAGGTCTTGGCTCCTCTTCTCGCATTCTTGTTTCGAGGCGCTCTGTTATCTCCTTCGTCTGTCTTACATTGAAATCGGCTTCTTGAAGTGCTCTCCTTAACGAACGAATCATGTCCTTCATTTCTTGTTCGTTAATTTTCCTTCGCGATTTTAGAAACCCTAGCGATGAAAAGATTCCTCTGGATAATCTTTCAAGCGCCATATCAATGCCTCAAAGTCATTTAATTTCAATCCAGCGATGTCATTTCAGGGAATTCTAGATGCAAAACATCTTCTTCTAATTTCGCTTTAACTTGGCTAGCTTTTACTGGATGTTCATGTTCGATGGCGTGTTCCCGTCCATTTACACCTAAGAGCAGAGTACCTGCTTCGGACCGCAATGATAGATCATCTCTGTCAATCCCTGGAAGATGAACCCAAGCATCAAGCCCCTCTCTCCACATGCCACGGTGAACTTGTAGTCCTAATCCTATTTTGTGAGGACCTAAACCCTTCTCAATAATTGAATCTCTATGAAGATGTGCATATAGTTGTCTTAATCGATCAAAACCATGTACATCGGACTCCATTAATTCTACTTCACCAAAAGTGAGTTCTGGTAGTTTTTCACGCAATTCCTCAATGTATTTTTTCTCCATCGTTCTTCTTCTGCGCACGAAATCATGGTCCAAATCGGGAGTCATCCTATTGATGACACAACCTGTGACGGGTAAATTGAATTCATTAAGGGCTTTGTGGGCCCTCACGGTCTCATTTACGCCCATTTTTTCAGGAATCGTCACAAGAGTGAAACTCGTAAGTTCTGGATTTGATAAAATTCTTCTCACATGTAAGACGCGCCTTCTAAATTTGTAGAGTTCATCTTTCATTGCATCTCCCTCCTTCTTGCCAAATAGAATCGAGCGAATCCCACCAGTGACCCTGTGCATTCGAATAATTCGATCAGCCCAAGTTTCAATGATTTCCGGCAGGGCAAGAAACCTTAGCGTGTGACCTGTAGGAGCCGTGTCAAATACAACAACATCCCAATGTGGATTTTCCAAGTGCTTCAACAATTCATCAAATGCCATTGCTTCATCCAAACCAGGCAGTAACATTTGTGAGGAATTCATATCATTTTTCATATCACCAATTTCATCCATTGCCTCTTGACCGAGAAAACCCGCCATTGGTCCAGACAATGATTGAGATAGCATCGGTAGCATGTTTGATACTTTTACCTCCGGATCTAATTCTAAGCCATACAATCCATCGATTCCTTCTACAGGAGTTGGTTCGGGTCCAAGAGAGACACCTAAGCTATCTGATGTACTGTGAGCAGGATCGCTACTTACCAATAGAACTCTCAAACCAGATTCAGCCAAGCCTAAGGCCGTAGAGGTTGATGTAGTTGTTTTGCCAACACCACCTTTGCCACCAAAGAGTAACAATCTCGCCATGGATTGACCCAGAAGTGCTTTGATTTCAACCCCTCGACCCGCAAGGCCCATTTATGGGAGAAAGTATCAGGGTTCATGGTCAGCGAACTTGCCTTGTTCCAAGTTGCGGCGGTTGCTGCCTTAGTTGGAATGGCACTCGGGTGGAGAGGTGTAATGACAAGGTATGCTGGATTCTATGATTTACCAACTGCCTGGAATCAAATTTTTTGGGGTATAGTAATCGGGGGTTTATTCGGATCATTCTCCGATCGGTTCCTCTTTTCTCCGTATTACATGGCCATTATCGAGGGAAACACCAATAATCTAGCATTGAGTAATTTGGTTATACTTGTTTTGGGACTAAGCGTAGGAATTCATCTGATGCTAAGAAGAGAGCGTGTTCGAAAATCCGGTTCTCAACCAACCAGCGGCTGGGCACTTGGTTTAGCAATTGGAGGCATGACGAGTATGTATCTGATGTTTAGATTCATGCAACTTTCTGAATTCAGTGCGTTTGCTATACTTAATGTCATCTTACTGGCAATTGTGTTACCGAGAGCAGAGGCCCTCATTTGTTGCTATCATGGATACAGAATGTTACATGGAGAGAGATGGAAAGTTGTGATTCGCTCTTTTATGTGGAGAACCGGTTTGATCACAACCGTATATTACGCATTTTTTCAGCCATTTGCTTGGGTTGTAGTTCTACCATTTCTCCTCTTAGGGGAACGCTATTCTCAAGATTGGGTCTGGGCAGCCGTTCCAAAACAAGCGAGACGTCGATTACGACGGATTTGGGCAGATAAAAAGCGAGAAGAAGAGTAAGCGATTACTTACAAAGTAACAAGAGATAGAATCTCTCCACTAAATATGTCATAAATTATGCGGGACTCCCATCAGCAACATTCATGGGGGTACCAATTATGGTGCACGTTAATGGGAACGTGTCCATTTTGCCTCGCGCCCACTCTTGAAGGAGACACTATTTGCTTTAGTTGTGGTCGAGTTATCTCTGGCGCCAGTGGGATGGAATCACGCGAAAGAGGTGAATTTCAAAGAACTTCAACCACTGGAGCAAGTAGAGGTTTAGCGCCAAGGCAAATGAGTAAACCTCGTATGAGAAGGAGAGGTAAAAAAAGTTCAAAATTATACCAAATCATGACCATATCCATCATTGCTTTCGCCATGACATCCGCAGATGCTAAAGAATTCCTTATGGGACAATGGGCTGAATTTCAAGATGCTATCGGCGATGCAATGGGACCTCAGTTTGATTATCCTAGAGAAGCAGAATACACTCTAGTTCGCAGTGTTTCTCTTTGGAACAATGGTTCAGTCAATGCTGAACTAGTCGAGGCAGTTGCCATACCTCAAGATGTATATGACTACGAATTAGGTTCCGGGTTGTCTGTTAATGGGGAACTGCGTGAGAAAGCACTCATTCAAGAAATCAAATCGGTTAGGGTATTGATTGATGGAGAAAGCATCAACGTCCCACTTAACGGGGCTACAATCAGTTACGAAAATGCACAAACTACTGCCAAGGGATCTAAAATTTGGTGGCCTCAGACTGATCCAGATGCTTCCTCTTCTGATGAAAATAAGGTCTGCCTTCATGGACCATGTGTGAGATTTAACACCATCATCGAGCCTGGTCAACAAACCTCAACGTGCAAATTTACAGACGCCATGACAGGAGTTGCGAGAGATACCATGTGTCACAAGAGGGTTGATTTTGTGGTTACAATGAAATCCAAGAGTTATACATGGTGGAATTCAGCAACGGTTTCAAGCCTTGTTGAAGGAAAGCAATGGGGAGTAAATGTTGAGAAATCTGGTACCTTTGCAGATATTCCCAACCGAGAATCTGGAATCAGGTCGAATACCTTCCTGCAATCTCAAAAGTGGTATGATAGAGGTGGGAATGATTACGCCATTGATGGTACTGGAGCTGCACCACATGTTATTCAAGCTTCATCAAATGTAATGGCGAATCTACCTGCAGACAAGAAGGAAAACGTCTATGCTTATGCTAGAGCAGCTTTTGATTACATGGCTGATTCAAGTTCACCAGGATTTGTTCGATATCCAAGTGCTCAAGAATTGGTAACCATGGGAGGAACACCCCGGAGTGGACAACAATGCTTAGCAGATGGTATTGGAGACTGTGACGAGCAATCAAATGCTTACATGAGCATCATGCGAGTCAAGAATATTCCAACATGGTATGCTTTTGGAGCCCTGACTGGAACATTTGAGCGATGGGAAGGCCACGGTTGGGCATACATCATGATTCCAATGTCAGAAGAATATTGTAATTCAGTGAGCATTCCAATTAATTCATGCTATATCGAAGGGCCTGTCGATGTTGTAAATCGAAAATGGTTAACACACACACCGACAGAGTACATCGATTGGATCGAAGAGGCCGGTACTGGAAACAAAGGAGAAAGGGTCAACGGTTATTACACAGTAGGACAAGGTTGCGGTACTATAAACAGTGAGCCTAAACTTTGCACAGAACAATCTCCTGGAAGCGAGTTAAATCGACAAAGAAATTTCTTTACCGAAGGATCTCCAGTGATATCAGGAACTTGGACTTCCAAATACAATTCAGAGGATTTAGGAGCTAGCTCGGCATGAGAATCATTATTGGTGGAGCAGGGAGAGTCGGTTTAGAACTGGCTCGAGCCCTGCGAAAAGAATCTAAAGATGTGGTCTTGGTTGACGTTGATGCAAGGGCTGTAAAAACCGCACAAGGTATCGATGTACTTGTCATTCAAGGTGATATTACCGACCGTTCAAAATTCATTG
The DNA here is from genome assembly GCA_002699425.1 of Methanobacteriota archaeon. GTDB lineage: Archaea > Thermoplasmatota > Poseidoniia > Poseidoniales > Poseidoniaceae > MGIIa-K2. The sequence goes on along the minus strand of PABV01000034.1, from coordinate 64,467 downwards.
AAGCTGGTATCGAAGATGCACAAATCTTTGTAGCCGCAACAGATTCAGATGAACGAAACATACTTGCTTGTACCCTTGCAAAATACGTTCATGAAAAAGAGACAACATCGAAGCGTGGTCCAATCACAACCATCTGTAGATTACATGATCCAAGGCTTGTAAGCGAAAGCAATCTGGGACATTTGCATGAATGGACAGGTGTTGATTACATTGTCAACCCAATCGCAGGTGCTATCGACAGATTACTCACCGGCCTTCGATCTTCTTCTTTTGAAGAAGTGATACCATTCGGTTCAGGGACACATATTCTGGAATTGGATATAGACAAAGATGCAACATTTGTGGGAAAGACTCTACGAGAGGCTGGAAAATTGACTGAAGGAAAACTTCCTCTCATAGTTGGACTAAAAAGGAGCAAAATTTCTGGGAAAGTACCCAATGCTGATGATTTTTTGATGGAAGGCGACAGGATCGCTGTCGCTACCAGTGATCAGGATAAATTTGATTCAATTCTCGATATTTTTGGGCACAAAATCACACCATATCCTGATCATCCGAAAGTTCTCATTTTTGGCGCCACACAAGCCGGTATTGAAATCTCTTCAAAATTTCTTGCAACAGGTTCAAGTGTGACAATTATTGAAAGAAATTTACAAGCAGCAAATGACTTGGCAGGGACAGAACTTGCGAGTAACCCACGATTTGAAATCATTCACGGCGATCACTTGGACAAATCCCTCTTAAGTGAGGTTGAAATAGAATCTCATGACATTGCTATCGCTGCTTTTTCTAATGATAATGAATCGATTGCAGCAACGCTTTTGGCAAGTGATTTAGGAGTTCTGCGCACAGGTCTAATCTTGCATTCCTCTGATTTAGTTAACGTTGTACGCAGAATGGGAATTACTTTCGCTGTCGACCGAAATCGTATTGCTGTCGATGGATTTTTGTCGAGAATCCATACAAAATTACCAGGTTCTTATGCAGTACTGTCTTCAATCCAAGATGTTGTAGGTTTTCGATTTCATGTATCCGAAAAATCTGGACTTCATGGTAAGAATATTGCCTCAACAAATTTACCTGACTGGTGCAAAATTGGATTCATACATCGAGAAGAGGAATCCCGAAGTTATTCTGTCCCCCCATCTCCGTCAACAAATCTTGAACTCAACGATTGGCTTACGATATTCTTACCACCAGATAAAGTGGAAGATTTTGAGAAAAAGTACAAGGTGTAATCATGAGAAAAGATGTGCTTGCCCTAATTGTGGGGTGGACAATGGTTGCTCTCATTGCACCCCTACTTCTCTGTTTCATTGTCACATGTTTTCTTGATGATATTTCCATGGCAGTACAGGCATTTCTTTTCCCACTCATATTATCTGCTGGCTTAGGTTCAATCCTGCTTGCTGTATTCGTACACACTGATACTACGGACCGTTTACGCGACCGTGAGGCATTTGCTGCGGTCGCCTTAGCTTGGCCGTTTGCGGTTTTCATCGGAAGTTTACCTTTCTGGCTGGGAGGCGTATTCCATGGACCTTTTACTGATTCAGAAGTGGGTGAAGTCTTACGTGGTGCTGTAAATAGTTGGTTTGAAGCCATGAGTGGCTTCACGACGACAGGTTCTACGGTTATTGATCATAAAATGAGCCCGAATTGTATCATCGGCGTCACCAGTGATTGTATTAATGCACAACCTAGAGGAATCCTGCTTTGGCGATCTCTTACCCAATGGCTGGGAGGCATGGGTATCATTATGCTTGGAATGTTGTTACTTTCCCGTATTCTAGGTGGAGGAATGGCATTAGCGAGAGCTGAACTAACAGGGCCATCACTCTCACGTTTGAGGCCTAGAGTACAACAAACTGCTCTTGCCTTGTGGAGTGTTTACTTCTTTTTGACATTAACAGAAATATTACTACTGATATTTTTAGGGAATATGGGAATTTTTGACGCTGTCAATCATGGATTTACGACTATGGCCTCAGGTGGTTTTTCAACGCACGATGCATCAATTGGTTATTTTGATTCAGCCGTGGTTGAAACGATTGTCATCGTGTTTATGCTTATCACGGGACTGAATTTTACGTTAATCTGGTTCATGCGTGAAGGTGATTGGCGCAAAGCATTCCGAGATGAAGAAGCAAGATGGTATGTACTCATCATCACCATCGCAACCTTATTGGTTTTTGTTGCATTACAGATGAATAATATCACAACAGACAGGGAATTCCGGGATAGTCTGTTTACCGTTATTTCTATTGGGACTTCGACTGGATACAGTTCAGTTGATTACATGACATGGCCAGTTATGACACATGTGATTTTGATACTGCTAATGATTGTGGGAGCCAGTGCTGGTTCAACATCTGGTGGATTGAAAATACTTAGAATTAATTTAGCACTCAAAGTCGCTTGGAGAGAAATTGCTCGAATCGCACAACCAAACCGGATTCAAAGAATAAGAATGAATGGAGAAGTCGTAAAAACAGAGCGTTTATCATCAATCATTGGAATGTTATTTGTTTGGATTCTTTTGTTTTCTGTGTCATGTATTTTTCTTGCTATGTTGGTGCCCAATGCCGATTTAGAAAACATATTTTCATTAGTTGCCAGTGCTTTAGGAAACACAGGACCTGCTTTGGGTGATTTTGGTCCTTCGAATACCTACTCTAGCCTTAACCCAGCCGCACTGATGTTGATATCGATACTGATGTGGTTTGGTCGATTGGAATTACTCACCGCTCTTTTGGTACTTCATCCAAAGGTTTGGCAACGTGAAAAGCGTAAGGCTCCTGAACGAAAATCTGTTCAATTGATTAAAGATTACCTTGAAAAAGAAGATTAGAACAAAGTGGTCTGACCATCCAGATTCTGTTCAATTTCCTGTTCTGATATGCCTTCTTCTGACGTTTCTTCTTCAAGAACATCAGGAATTATTTTTGCTTCAAATTCTTTGGCGTAACGTTCCATCAATTCTTTTGTGGACTGCTGGGATGTTGATAATTGGCATAGAGATGCGTGTTCCTCTGGAGACAATCCTAAGGAGATAGATATCGTAAAATTTTCAGGATTTTTTTGATGATTAAGCGAAAGGTAAGGTAGGATTTCATCCACAATAGTATGTCGTGAACATCCAATTGTTTCTTCTAACTTTTCGATTAATGAACTACGGTAGGATCCATGGCGGTGCCGTAAAAAGTCGGGGTATGAACAAAAAACCCGAGATCCTGGTTGATGAAAAGCAGATACAGAGGCCGATAGAGAGGATAATTGAGAGCCCCAATACCACGATCTGTGTGCTGTGTTTTGAAATCGTGAAGAGAGTAGTTTATCGGCAAGAGCCAAAGGCCTGCTTCCATTTGAAATAGACTCACTAGATTCAAAAACAGCGGCGTTATTCCAAGATACCCAAGCTAACAAATCGTCTGGACTCTTGTCGAGATGAAGAGAGATTTTTGAGGCCGCAGTAGCTGTATTCGCCTGATATAATTTCCTCAAACCGTCAAATATTTCGATGTTTGAATCTCTTTTACCGAGTTGTAAGTATTCTTGAACAGTCTCCTTGGAGAGGTGTCCATTTGCAGTAATTGACAATACTTGGAGGTCTCTAACCAATGCCCTCAAATCGCCGGGGTTTTCTGAAGTAACGAATTCTATGGCTGATGCATCGAAGGTGATTTTTTCAGACTTCAGAACTTTCCGAGCTATTTTTTGTAATGCAGACTTAGTCACTCGATTGAATTTAATGACTTCAAGAAATCGAGAAAAACGATCTCTTGTCGATCTCCATGAAGCATTTCTTCCCCACAGACCCATCTCATCATTACATGCAAGAATCACGGGTTGCTTTGTGATCGTCAAAAGATGCAATAATTCAGCTTTCCCACCTGAGTCTCCACTCAGGCGGTTCGCATTTTCATCCCCGGTCATCTCGTCCTTCACTCTGGCTTCTGAAATAGCACGTAGACCTCCAGTCAAATGATCAACTTCATCAAGAAGAATCAGCGTTTTTTTGTTTGTTGAACCTGTTTGAAAAAGTGACTGGTTTGTTGACGCGTTGGTTGCTGCTCTTCTAATCGCTACTGCGTTTCGACTATCTGAAGCATTGAGTTCAATCACATCCCAATCCATATCTTGGGCAATAGCTCTTGCGATAGTGGTTTTTCCGACTCCAGGAGGACCTATCAATAATATCCCAGGCTTTTTTGGAATTTTGCCATCCCATGACTTCAACCAATGCTTTATTCTGGCACGATTGGATTCATTACCTTCAAGATCTCCTTCGGATGCAGGACGATATCGTTCTGTCCAATCACTGTGCATCATTTTCTATCAAAACCTCGAACGTTCTTCAACATTATCGCAAAAATGCTTCAAGTTTTCCAATTGAAAGTCTCTCTTGCTCTCCAGAATCTCGATAGCGAATGGTTACTGATTCATCATCAAGGCTTTGATGATCGATAGTGATACAGAATGGTATGCCTATTTCATCCGCTCTGGCATACCTTCTGCCAATGGAACCGCTTGCATCGTAGAAACTAGAAAAATTAGATAATTTATTCAGAGATTTGTGGATGGTTTTTGCCATTTCACCCATACCATCCTTATCAAACAAAGGAAATACAGCACAATTCATGGGCGTAACTAGGTTAGACAACCTGAGTGAATGATATGCTGAACCTTCCTTTTCTTGTTGGAAATAGGCATGGTCGATAATGTGCCACATGATTCTATCTAGGCCAAAAGCAGGTTCAACAACATGTGGTAAAAACCATTCACCATTGATTGTATTTTTGATGTCAATCCTTTTTACATGCTCTTCTGCGATGAGTAACTCTTCTTTGCCGATGTGATAGACTTGAGGAAATTCTGTTTCTTCTGGTAATGATTCAACATAGGTTTTGACGGCTGGCGAATGCTGTCGAAAAGCAGGCCCTGCACGGGAACCATCAATCGTCCAACCTTTCTTACTCACCTCTTTTGGCTCGCTAAAGTCTCTCCAAGCCCTCAACCTTTGATTTGTTGCCTTTTCATGCGCCTCAAGATCGAAGCATCCTCTATGAGCAACCCCTACGCACTCAATCCACCCATATGACCCAAATAATTCAACGTCCCAGCAATCTTGAGCATAATGCGCCATTTCATTTGTTTGGTGTTGCCTTAATCTTAGAAGAGATAAATCAATACCAATATCGATGAGAAATGAAACGGTTTCAGCGAGGAAAAAACCAACCACTGCATGTTTAACAATACCTTTTTCAAGTGCTTCAGCGATGGTGTACTCTCTTTCTTCACCGTCTTCTGGAACCATCATAATTTTGTGGTTTGATTCGAAATCTCTCTCATATTTTGGGATATTCGGGTCAATAAAATACTCAATTTCCGCCATATTGAATTCTCTTAGTCGAATCATTCCTTGTCGAGGAGAAATTTCATTTCGATATCCTTTGCCAACTTGCATCGCTCCAAAAGGTAACTTCTCACGAAAGTGTCGATAAATTGAAGAGAATGAAGTAAACATTCCCTGTGCTGTTTCTGGACGTAAAAACGCTGGTTTTGCCGATGAGGCAATTCCCAAGTTGGTATTGAACATAAGATTGGTTGTTGTTACCTCTGACCACTTTGTACTTCCGCATTCAGGGCACTCTGGGGGATTATCCAAGAATATTGTAGATAACTGTGAAGAGGTAAGATTGTCGGGATTTAATTCCTCTGCCAAGAGGTGATCTGCTCTTGAAATGGCATGGCATTCAATACAAGTTACCGTTGAATCTGTGAATTCTCCAACGTGGCCACTTGCTTCTAAAACAGCATATGGTGTCACAGTGGGAGATGAAATCTCAACGATATCACCAAGTGATGTAAAGTGTTCAACCCATTGGTTGCTCAAGTTACGCAATAATCGACCTCCAATTGGTCCATACTCATACAACCCCTTCGCCCCACCATGGATTTCAAAAGCAGGTGCAAGTATGCCGCGACGTTTTAGTAAACCCAATAGATTACCTAAACGTTCATCAGTGAACTTGAGCATGAATCATACGTGGAGGTTTTCATACAAGAGTCAATCCCTTGGGTTTGAGAATGTACGTGGAAAAAACGAAGAATTCATTTACTCGATTTTACCACTAAGTACCCATAGGGTGGAAGATTGACAGAAATTCTTTACTTAGATGAACCTCAAGATACTGAAGAACTTCTTCAGTCACTTTGTGGTCCGGTTCGTTTATGGTTCAAAGAGAAATTCCCTGATTTTACAAGACCTCAAAAGCTTGCTATTCCTTCTATTATGGCTGGAGAGCACCTTTTATTGTGCTCACCGACCGGTTCTGGAAAAACACTTACCGCCTTTCTCACAATTATCGATCGATTAACTCGATTAGCAATGGATAATAAATTAGAAGACAGGGTATATTGTACATACATATCACCGATTAAAGCACTAGCAAATGATATTCAAAAAAACCTCATTGGGCCACTTTCTGAGATTGAAGAACGTTACTTACCAGATCGGTCACAGTCCGTTCGTGTTGGTCTGAGAACAGGTGACACTTCTCAATCTGAAAGGCAAAAAATGCTCAGGAAACCACCTCATATTCTTATCACTACCCCAGAAAGCATGGCTATTGCAATATCTTCCAAAAAATTTCAACCGATTATTTCCGAAGTAGAATTTCTCATCATCGATGAATTGCATGCCTTAGTCCCAACCAAAAGAGGAGTTCACTTATCACTAACAATGGCTTATTTGGACACGTTCCTCAACAGGCCAGTTCAACGAATTGGGATTTCTGCAACCATGGAACCGCTTGAAACGGTCGCATCGTACTTAGTTCCAGATAATGACAAGCAATCTCGAGTACAAATTGCTAAAATTAGCGGTGCCAGAGAATTAGATTTAGATATCTTGCTATCAAATCCTCGATTTAATGACTTAAGCGTAATGAAAATTCTCGATAACAATATTGAAACAATTGCTGACCTCATTACGGCTCATAATACAACCTTGGTTTTTGCAAACACAAGAAAAATGACAGAAACGCTTGTTCAAAGACTTCGACCATTTCTTGGAGAAGAAGTTGCCGGACACCACGGCTCGATGGACAAAGGCATCCGACTCGAAGTTGAGAGACGCCTGAAACATGGAACTCTGCGGGCTTGTGTGACTTCTTCATCATTGGAAATGGGTATCGATATCGGATCTGTTGACTTGGTCATCCAAGTTGGCTCACCTGGTGATATTGCAACTGCTTTACAGAGAATCGGACGCGCAGGTCACCAAGTTGGAGGCGTTCCAAGAGCGCGATTCTTACCTACATCTGTTGATGATTTGTTGGAAATAGTTGCTCTACAAGCAGCTATTCAGACTGGACATATGGATATCCTTCGATTTCCACAGAATAGTTTGGATGTTCTTGCACAATTTCTCATCGGTCTTGTTATCATTGCCGAAATAGATATTGATGAGGCCTTTGAAGTAGTGAAAGGGTCTTGGAGTTATCGCAATTTACCATATGATGATTTTATCGAAGTATTAGACATGTTAGAAGACGAACGCAGAGTGTGGATTGATTGGGAAGAGAATCTGTACGGAAAGCGAGGTTATTCACGAATGATATATTACACGAATATCGGTACAATCTCTCCTGACAACTCATACCTTGTTTTTAATGCAGAAGGATCTATTTTAGGAAAACTATCATCTTCTTTCGTATCCAACCTTCGTGGAGGAGATGTAATTTTACTCGGAGGATCTACCTATCGTGTGGTAAATGTTCAGGGCACTCGCGTAAATGTAACTGCAGTTACTGGATACAGGCCCACTGTTCCTTCATGGGCGGGAGAAGCAAGATCTCGTTCAAACGAATTATCTGAATCGCTTATTCAACTGGTAGAAAATTGTACTCTCGCAATTCGCAAACAAAACGATTGCAGAAAATTGTTGAGAGAGGTTTACGGGCTATCAAACCAAGTGGCAGCATCTGTAACCAGGCATCTTGAAGAACATTGCATAGATTCATTTCAAATTCCTGATAATGAAAAACTACTCTTTGAACAAATATCCAGTGCTGCAGTCCCTACTTTTCTCATCACAACTTGCCGTGGCAGAGCTTTCAACACTGCCCTAGGATATTTGCTTGGAGGTATTGCTGAAGAAAAGGGAGTCTCGATTCTTGAGATGTCATTTGATGAAAATGGACTCTTGATGAAGACAAGTGCAGAGTTGAAGCCATCAGACCTCTATGAAGCATTCAGTTCAGGAAATCATATGGAGATTCTTGACAGATACGTTTTGGGTACTCAGATCTTTGCGAAGCGATTTAGAGAAGTTGCCGGACGTTCAATGATCATTCCAAAGCGGATTGGTGCTGAAGAAGTAAGCCCACAGCAATTTCAACAGAAAGCAGATGCCCTCCTGCAACGTCATCGGAATGAAGGTGACAGTTTGTTAATTCGAGAGGCTAAAGAGGAAATTTTCAATGGTGATATCGATTTACAAGGACTTCTATTATTTCTTGACCAAGTTGACAAACGAGTCGCACGTATCGCTCACATCAGGACACCTATGCCTTCAAAACTTGGTATGAGTCTTTTCATGAGTTCATTTGAAGATCTTCTTTCAATGCGAACTCGGGCTTTTCTCATCAAAGACATTGATCCTGAAATTCTTCAAAGAATGTTGGGCACTAGGAGCCTAGCCACTGAACTCAATGAATCACAATTACAAATATATTACAATAATAAAGTCCCTATTCCCGAAAATGCACAATCAATGTTGCACCTCATGGATCGTGGTGGAGGCCTCAATAGAGATTGGGATCATCCATTGTATGCAGATAGATTAGAAGGTATTGAACATGAAGATATTCGCTCTTGGATTGAAGAGTTAGCAAAACAAGGTCTTGTAACCAAAATCCGTGGTACAGGGATGAGTGAGTTGGATGATAAATGGTTCTCTACATACATGGCTGAAATCCACGGGACATTAGGCTGTCTTGCAATGAATGGAGGAAAGGAAGCAAAAGACCTCAGAGATATATACACACAAAATCTTACTTTTCAAATTGGGAAAAAATTTGATGGCACCACCGTTAATGAATGGTTTGAGCAGCCCATCATCGACCCCCATGAGTCGCTTCGTGTAAAAATCATCGAGATGCTTGGTAGCGAAGGTCCACTGACATCGGAAATTTTTGAAGCGAGGTTGCCTTTACCCAAACCTCAAATCGAGAAAATCCTGTATGAATTAGAGATGAGGAATGTCATTTCAGTTGGATTTTTCAGACAAACTGAAGAAGCAGAATATATCTTAAAAATAGACGAACATAAAATTACTGGTGGGGAAGAAGAGGTTGTCGAATATCGAAGAATCCAGAATTTGGTATTGGAAAAATCATTCACGATTTACCCCGATGCCTATACTGCTTTCAACGAACATATCCTCTTTCAGAAACAGCAGGAATTGTTGTACCGTGTCAAGGACTTCAGATTCTCAGATTGGGTCGATTTACAACTTGATAGTGACGTTTTGATGGGAAGGTTACTCCATAATCGAATTGGTTACAGTACTTTACAAAATCTACCCATGTTACTTGGCCTCAAGCCCAAACCATGGATCGGTGAAATGGAAAAATTACTTTTGGAAAAGCTTCCTCATGATGAGAACCTCACCCGTCAAGAATGGATTGTAGACTTTCCAAGAGGTGAAGAGTACAAATCACTTCAGCGAGATGTCAAAAACGCGATTTCAAACCTTGAACGCCAATTGTGTGTGGTTAAGCAGTTTGAGGACGTTGCTGGTAGGAGGAGAAGACTAAGTTTATTTCATAGAGTCATTGATGAATATGAACCACTTTCATTCAAAGATTCTCTTTTCGATGTTATTCGAAGAAGCGGTCCGATTCGCGCCTTCACATTGAGATATTATGTCTCAAGAAGTGTTGAAGAGTTGGCTCTTGCTCTCAACGAATTAGAACATGAAGGTAAAATCAAGAAGGTTATGGCTCTAGTCCCTGAACCAGAACCATTCTACGTAGTCCCTGACGAACTACCATATCTCAACAGACAATCAAGGGAGGACCGCACACTAAGAATTTTGACTCAATCTGATCCATATGTTTCACGATTTATATGGGAAATTCGTTCCATTCTAGATCGAGGTTGGTATTTACCTGTCTTCAAGGGTGTAGACCCTATTGGAAAAGTGCTTATGTTCAAGGTGAATGACTATCTTGAAATCAAAGACTTACACATTCCGCATGCATATCTTGATGAGTTTTGCAAGTCGTTTGAATTACTACTTGACAACCACTCCGATCAGTTGATTGATGTCGCAATTTTATCGAATGTAAACGGTGATCCAATATCTGATTTAGATGACGATACAATCAATGCATTGGAAGAAATTGGATTCACCAAAACTGGAGAGAGAATGATTCGAGGTGGAGTGGTTGACCCTCAACCCAGAGAGATTGCAGAGAGGGCACTTTTCTTTGAGCATCATCTGCACCAAGATTCCAGATTAGAAAATGAGATCAAAGCCTTGGAAAAGGTGAGTGAGATTCGAGATGATTTTGGCCTACGTGGCAGATCAGAAATATTCAGAGTAGGATTGAAAAATATGGCCAGTGCTCACCTATTACAACAGGGAATCAACCTGAGAGGGCATCAAGTGTGGGCATCATACGACCATTTTGCAACATTACTTGCTATTCGTGGGGAGGAAGCACCTGAGGATTTGCTTGATGTTTGTGATTACTTTACGAACAACTCCGATCCAAATCTTTTCATGGAACGTCATGCCATGAAGAGAGGCGAATTTAGAAAGCTGATCCAACCACTCATTCGCTTAGGCCATATGGTTCAAGATTTCAGAGGAGGGTTTCGTACTGTAATTCCGAACCGCAAAATGGATCGTGTGGAACTTCGAAGAGAATATCTTCGAGACCTCGTTTCCTCATTTCCAATTATTACAATAAAACAATTCATAAAATTGGCTGGGACTCCATTTAAGCCAGAGGAACTCAAACATATTCTTACAGAGTTTGAAGAGGATGGTACATTGATTAAAGGGTTTTTGATACAAGATTTCCATGAGGTTTGTTGGGGTAAAAAAGACATGCTCGAAAATGCAAAAAACATCAAACCCATAAGAGATTTTGTCCTACCTCCCTCAGATCCAATAGCACCGTATTTTGCCGACGTACTCAAACAAAGATTCGGATTTGGATCAGCCTATCTCGTATTCCGAAATGCAGAGCCAATCGCTGCATTCAAAGCTAATACAAGGAACAAGACCATAGAAATCACCGACTATGAGGGAAGTGAATCAGGATGGCGTGTCGTCAAAGAATTCGCATGGGAACACCAAATGCCATTAAAGTCAGAAGTAAGAATCGCAGGCAAAAAATTGAAATGACAAGAGTGAATTAGTTTCAAGAACCCCATTATCATGCAAAGCACGTGACCCAAAAACACAACAACAGATTTACCTTGTTGATTGTTTGTATATTCATCGGTGCTTTGATCCCCAGCCAAGGTTCAACTTCTGCCCAAAATGTAGAAGACATTGAAGTCATAAGAACTGAGGTTAATCCTGCCAACAATCACACTTACCACCTCTTATCCGCATCATCTTGGTCAGAAGCCGCAGAAGCGGCGCGCGGCCTAGACGGATTTCTTGTAACTGTGAACGATGCTCAAGAACATGATTGGATTTTCGAAACATTTGCGAGGGGAGGAGATCAATACCGCCACGTATGGATTGGATTATCTGATGCTGAAGAAGAAGGGGTTTTCCAATGGCATGACGGAAGTCCTTACATCTATAGAAACTGGGCAGAAAGCCAACCAGGGCTCGGTGAAGATGAAGATTATGTTCACATAACCGGAACAAACATGGGTAGCATCGAAGAAAACAAGTGGAATGATCTAGAAAATAATCCTGAATATTTTTCTGTATACGGAGTAGTCGAAGTTGGGCCGGGAGCCAATTACAATCTACGTTTCGATGGGATAGATGATTACGTTAAGGTTGAGCACGATGAAGCGCTACATTTTAATGATACAATTAAAATTCAAGCGAAAATAAAACTAGAATCGAATGAAGGAAATCAATTCATCGTGATGAAAGGCGATTATGGTTGGGGACTGTATGTCAGAGAAGGTATGCTCGCATTCGCAAGTGATTACAGCCTGAGTAAACATGAAATTTCCAATACATCTCTACCTCTAAACCAATGGGTCGATGTTGCTGTAGAAGTGAGTGCTACCAATGGTGTATTTTTTGTAAATCATACTCCTTCAGGAAACTTTGACACAAATAACTTGACCATACCTGATGGAAATTTTGGATCAAATTATTGTTTTGAAAATAACCTTGGATGTGATGAACTGATCATTGGTAAAATGGGGGCATCTTGCGATTGCAATTACTTCAATGGTATGTTAGATGAAATATCAATCTCCCGTTATAACAATCTAGAAGAGGCATGGGACGTTGTAACGCTTTGGAATTTTAATGAAGGAAAAGGAAGCCTAACCTACGACCAAGATTCGAGGACCGGCACCATATATGGCGCTCACTGGGTTATGCCGGATGGCTCCCTCGTTGGACAGGCCATTCGTCTTGAAAATGAGGAAGATTACGTACTGGATACAAATCACGATACAAAATATCTCTTTTTTGTTGAACTCCCCAATAACACAGCTCACCTTCAATTATCTGCTTTTAGCGAATTTCGCAGAGGTATGCAACCCAATTTTGATATTTACGTAGGTCATGATTCAGTTCCGTCTTCATGGTCACATGAACATCAATTAACATCCGGCTGGGGTATTGCTTTCTGGGATATTGAGTGGCCTTCTGACGGCATTTGGTGGTTTGTCCTCGAATCTGACATGGACTTGGTTGATTTTACGATTAGTATCCAGTGGATAACCGCGCCAGATCCCCCTCCATTGAGTGAGATGACAGAATTATTTGATGGAATTTCCGTGCCAGGTGTTGGAGGGAGTGAGAAATTCGATGATTCGAACAAACAAGGATGGGAAAATGGCCCAGGATGGCCTTTCCAACAATTTACTCTTCATTATTTCTATGTGAATGTATCTACGCCTCTTGAACAACTCAGTATCAATACATTTGGAGGTTCTGGAGATTGCGAACTCTACGTTAAAAAAGGGGCAATTCCATTCATCCAAGATGACGTGTTCTGGATATTCAATCAAGAATTAAATCCTGATGATAGTGAAGATAACCTGGATAAAGACTACCAGAGTTCTCGTAAGAGTGGTCCATACCAAGATGTAACATTATACGATGTGGAACCTGACTTATATTACATCATCGTGAGAGAATTTGGCAGTTATTCAAATGGGAATATTATCGCAAATTTATTTGAATCTCCCGATAATATAGAGCCAGAAGAAGCCATTGAATTGTTTGATAATCAATCACATGGACCAATTGCTGGTCATGAGGGTTTAGACCAATTCTTCTACATTATGGTTGATGAAAACGTAGAAAGATTAGTGATTAAACTTGATGATGGGTTTGGAGAAGCGCAGTTATTTGTCAAACATGGTTCGAGTCCTGACCCCATCAATTATGACTTCAATTCAATTGCTCCCGGTCCTTCAGATACAATCGGTTTCAATAATCCCAAACCAGGTAAATGGATCATTCTCTTAGATACAGAAAGCGTCTTTGCAAATGTCAACATCACTGCCTCCTTTGAGGATAAGTATCTTTGGGAGCCGATATTGAATCCCATCGAGTTATACAATGGCGAGGTTTATTCACAAATATCGGCCCCTGGAGGAGTGGAAATTGATTTCTTCGTTGAATTAGATCGACCAGAGGCTGTTTTGATCATCGAAACTTTTGATGGAAATGGTGAGATATTGTTGACGGCATCTGGGATGGTTTCGAATGCGCCTGATTTCAATGAGGGACCCAATGACCGAAGAAATGGAAGGCAAGCACAAGTAAGTCAAGAAAATATTGTTCAGTTTTCCCAAGGCCCAGGTACTGAACAAAAAATAAGCATATGGAATCCATCGCCTGGCCGATTTGATATCTCAATGATTGTTCTCAAAGACATTTCAGGAGTTTCAATCGTTGCAAATTGGGGAGAAGAAACGAGTGATGATAATGTTGAGAATGACAACAAAATCATTAGTTGTGAGGAGTATTCTTCAAATTTATTTAGCGAACTTGACCAAGATAGAAATGGAATGCTTAGCCAATTTGAATGGACTGATTCCACCTATGATCTCAACAATGATAACCAAATTGACAGCAAAGAATTGAAACAAGGTTTGTGTTCTTGTGATTCTGAATTAGAAATCGTGTGGTCACAATTCGATCTTAACCGTATATCCATTGAAGAATTGTCATCTGTCGAATGGAGCAATTCATTTTCCCCAAAGGATGCAGATGGCAATATCGATGGTTATATCGATGAAAATGAATATTTGGCAGCGAAGAGGAATTGTGTCAATACCTATGATGCCTTCGATTCGGATGGAGATGGTGTTAGAGATGAATCTGATGCTTTTCCAGATGATCCGAGTGAATCTGTTGATACAGATGGTGACGGAATTGGTGACAATAGCGACATTGCAGCATCGATTCCAAATGACATGCTTTATGGTGGCTTAGGGATTTTTGGCATCATTCTTGTTGTTGCATTATTTGCCATCTCATATGGCATGAGAAGAGAGAATGAGACCTCTTCAAGCCAGGACAACCCTCATGATATTGTGCCCCCTGAGTCAATACTTTTCCAAGATCAACAGCATGATGAATTTACGCAAGAATCTAAAGAGATTATTTTTTCAAACAACCAAAAAACGAATGTTGAAAATTATGATCCTCACGAAATATTAGAGTTCCAAGAAACCCTGCAGCAGGGTGAACAACAAGATGTTCCTGCCCAGAACCTCATGGGAATGATTAGCGAAAATGGTTCAGAACAGATTGAATGGCCCTCAGGTTCCGGTAACATATGGGGGAGAGAAAACAGCGATTATTCATGGGAACGTGTTGATTGATTACGATTCAATCGGAAAGGCTCCATTAATGTCATTACATGTTTGTGCATGGCGGGAAGAAGTTCAAACATAACCAATGCCATGAGAAACATCGCTCCTAAAGATACAACTCTTGCTGCATAAGCATGTCCAAATTCAAACACTGTCAATCCATAGAAATCCCAGTTATCGTAAGTGATGTGAAGCCAAATAAGTCCAGCATTTCTGAATAGGTTAAGAATGTGAATAATTGGAAGAGAAATTAACAGCGCACGAACTCTCTTTTTCCAGTTTAGATCTAAAACAACGATAGCACCGACGAAAATAATCATCGATTGGATTGCAGTACAAGCTAAAATGAAGTTAATCCCGATAAATCCACCATCACCGAGCACCAACTCAGTATAGAATGGATATTCTCCCATGGTTTCGGTCATAAACCACTTATTGCCTTCCCATTCTGACCATAATATTGTTGAAGAACCTGTATCTACATAAGTTTCTCCAAGATGTACATCATTGAGACCACATAATCTCAACATAAAACACGATTGCCAAGCAACAAACCAAATTGCAAGAACATTCAACACAGGGACATGAGCAATCAGCAAGTATGGGAAACCTGCGTAAAACACGGCTCCTCTGAACCATTTCAAAGCACTTATTTCAACAGACTTAGTCGCTCTTCTTTCCCAGATAAAGATACCAATTGCACCTGGCAGGCAAGCAGCCGACATAACAGTGAGAACTAAATCCTCAGCTTCAAGATAATAAGGGGTATCATTAAAGAAAAAGAAACCCGTCAACACCCATCCTATTGGTGCCAACTTTTCGATTGATGAGTTCTTAGTGTGCCATGCAAAACCCAACAATATCATGCCTAGTCCGCCAAGTATTGTGGCCAGACCTTTCTCAACGAACACATTGATTTGAAGGTGCAACATCGTATTACTCTTTGCCTTATTTCAATCACTTATGGGGTAAAACTGATTGGCATCCTCATTGAGAAGACATCGAAGCCGATGTGGATTGGGCTCGATGATACAGATTCTTTACTTGGGGGATGTACGACCTACACCTTCCACCAGGTATTATGTGAACTTGATTGTGAAATATTGGAGTTAAGACTTGTAAGACTCTATCCATTTGCACAAAGAAGAACGAGAGGGAATGCTGCTGTAGCAGCAAAAATTATTCCAAAAGAACAAACGATAGATGATTTGGATCGAATATGGACTGAAATGATTGAACCACTGAAAGGGAAAATTGCCGAATCTGAACATGATAATCGAAAACAATATCCAAGCGAACCGGGTATGGTTGTTTACCAAAATGACCCTGACCCTGAGTATTATTGGACTGCCGTTCGAAGACAAATCGATTATCTTCCAACCCCGGTGCGTGCATGGGGTGGTTGGGGAATGATTGGCGCTGCGGCTGCATGTGCTTGGAAAGGAACCAATGCAACCTATGAATCAATTGCATGGAGAAAAAATATGCGAGCAGTCGATGAAAAGGCATTGATTGAAGTAGATCATATCGATGGTACCTTTCTCTGTAGGGATCCAAGATTGAAACAAGGTTTACTTGCTCCAAGAGGCCCTTGTCCTGTGATGTTTGGGCTTCGTGCGTTTACTGTTGATATCGCTGAAAGCGCTACAAAGAAACTAATCTCTGCCCCTGGAACCGCAGAAATAGAAGGTTGGCGGATATTTAAGACGAATCAAGCATCTGGAGATCATCTTGCTATGATTCACAAGGGTAAGGTTGAGGAAATTCTTGTCAAAAAAGGAGGTCACGTCATCGTACAGTTAGAACATGATATAGTCATTGCTTTTGGAGAAACCGGAGATGTAAAACTTCTTGCCCAATCTCTGGTAAGTGGAGATTGTGTTGAATATGTGGGGCTGAGAGCCTCTGATGGAAGCATTCACCTAGAAGGATTGAGAAAAACCCATTCTTATCATCAAGAAAGACCATTATGTTCATGTGGAAAGCGAATGAAGTCGATGGGGAAAAACCAAGGATCAAGGTGCCCATCTTGTAGAACAATCATCAAAAAAGATTACGAAAGCAAACTAGAATATGACCCGGAAGCAAAATGGACGATGCCCCCACTCAATGCCCGCAGACACCTTTCAAAGTTAGATTTAAACCAAAATAGTCATGACCTTTGATTTTCTCCCCAACCCATGTCAACCACAGAAAATGTCGTTTATGGGCTGTTATTTCTAACCCTCATTGGGATGGGGTGGTTCATTTATCAACGTGGTAAAAGAAATATCGAAGTCGCAAAAGAACAAGCAGCACCAAAAATTGCAGGAAGTGATGTAATGGACGGCGGGGCAAAAAACCCCGATCAATTCGATGAGCCAGATGAAGATGCCTTACAAGAAATGGCAGATTTGCTGGGCGAAGATTTTGAAGATTAATTTTCGACGAAACCGGCATCTTCTATTTTGAGTTCTAACTCACTATCAGGGAGCGAAAGCGACCTCAAACCCCCTTCTCTTTTCTTTAGATACCATGTTTCGGTATCTGTGAGTTTTCCTCTTTCCTTGATTCCTGAGTTTTCCATATCGACGCCACCTTTTGAGATAAGTAATGTGGAAATTTCTTTCCGGTTATCGATAATTTCCTGAGTTTTCTTGACATTGATTTTTGGTGGCACTCCTGTTTTAGGACACCATTCATCGACTACAACT
The DNA here is from genome assembly GCA_002699425.1 of Methanobacteriota archaeon. Lineage (GTDB taxonomy): Archaea > Thermoplasmatota > Poseidoniia > Poseidoniales > Poseidoniaceae > MGIIa-K2. The sequence continues at coordinate 46,720 of PABV01000034.1, read as the reverse complement.
AAACGGACATTTGGAAGGGCATGCATTGTATCTTTGATTCTAGAATAGACTTGTTCAACTGGCCCTCCGAGATTTAGGGCATGAAAACGTGAAGATTGAACTGGATTGAGCCCCTTAAACACATCTGCAAAACGTTGGTTGTCTGGGAAATCATTGCAAGCCCAAATCACACGACCGCCTTCCTCAATGACATGTCTTGCAATCTGCAATGCCATGGTTGTTCCTCCACAGCGTGATTCAACAACCAAATGGATGGCTTTACCAGCCAAGACTGGCCTAAACATCTCGACACCGGTTAGAAACCTGAACTGATTTCTTCTTCTTCTTCTTCCTCGTTGTCTCCAAGGAGAAGATTAATCAAATCCATTTTTTCTTGATCTGGGTCGGTTTCTTCAACTTCTGAAGCAGCTTCAGTAAGTGCTGACTTCGATTGTTTCAAGCGAGATGCCATGGATTGATGTGCTTCAATACGTCTTGAAGCACTCCTGTAATCATCTGGAGAGAAATAGCCCGCAAAGTTCGGGCCGTCCATGATTACAATAGCGTCAGGGCCTTGCTTAGAAATTTGTGTGAGTGCTTCTGCTAACGGCGTATTTGCTTCTGTAGTGAAAACGTTCGTCCTCATGATTTTTTCAAGTCGAAGTTTTACTACACCTTTTCCCTCACCAAGTGCTTTGAAAATATCTTTTGACGTTACGACACCTGCAACGTTTCCTGCCTTATCTGTTACAAGTATTGCATCATCGGGACTACGTGATAATCGTTCGGATACCATGCCTACTGTTGTTTTTCTATCAACAACTACATGTTCGTCTGTTATGGACATATCTGATATGGTTGGGGCCTGCATGCTTCCCCGAGAGTACATGAATGCTTAGAGTTTACCAATAGGCAAACCTATGTTCCTGATACTGGTAGGCTTTGCATGGGCGATGATAACACAGTTCTGAACAAAGGTGAGCGAATCCCTCGTCGGCCACTCCCTGAGTTTGAGCATGAAGATGGTGGTTTTATTGTAGCACTGAAAAAACATGGGCTCATCGGTACAGCTCTTGATGACAAAAATCAATATGGACCGCACGCTATGATTATCTTGCTCATCATCGTTGCAACTGTCACAGGTAGCCTACTTTATCTCCTAATGTAGCGGAAGGTCTAATCTCCTTCTTCCTTGTCTAAGTTTATGGCGGATTCGGATACCATCACAAATTCTACAGTCTTTTCTGACGAAAAAAGATGGAATATTATGGCCGCGCTCTTGGGAACAAATACTGCACTATTACTTGTTCAAACTCTTCAACAAGAGACAAAACCAGAAATTTCCAGAGAAATTGGTTTAACAATCGTAGCGGCTACAATCCCCTTCCAAGGCTTGTATTTTCTATTGTATACTTTTTTACAAGAACAATACTTTAGACTAGACGAAAACCTTCGTAACCGTTTTGTTAAAGCCCTTACCTTGTGCCAAGGAATAGGATATATGTCATTAATCGGTATGACGATCATGTGGTTCAACACATCAATATACATGGGATCTGGCTTTCTTTTTTCAACCACAATCGCCATTATTTTCATAAAGATCGTCATGAAAGACGCAAACAAACCTCAATCATCTGAAACATAGGTTCTTGCTTTCTCGATTGCCATTACAGTTAATTCAATCGATGAACCAATATGATTTGCAGGCTCAAACATTGATTCCAATTCTTCGATTGAAAAACAGGATGCAATACCGGGGTGGCGTGCACAAACATCTAGCAATTCTTCCCCTGATTGAATGGCTTCAAATGAGGCGGAACGCATTATTTCATGAGCATCATCACGACTGACACCATGGTCAACCAATTCAATCATTACTTTTTCAGCCATCACCAGACCTTTCTGGTTAGAGATGTTCTCTCGCATCTTTTCTTCATCTACCCATAAATTTTTCAAAACATCACATGTTTTTTCCATAACATCTTCACAAAGTGTTGATGCATGGGATAAGGTAAACCTTTCACTACTTGAATTCGCTAAATCTCGTTCGTGCCACAGAAGTGCATTTTCATATGTAGGAATAATGAATGATCTGACGATTCTTGCTAAACCTGAGGCATTTTCCGACTTGATTGGATTTTTCTTGTGCGCCATAGTAGAAGAACCAACTTGTTTTGAAACATCAAATCCTTCACCTGCTTCTGAAATTTCTGAGCGCTGAAGATTTCTTACCTCTTGTAGTATTTTTTCACAAGTACAGGCGACATTCGCCAACCAACTTACATATTCGATATACCGGTCCCTTCCGACAACTTGCGTAGTTACGAGAGGAACGCCAAGACCAAGATGCGTGAGAATAAGTTCTTGAAGTTCAAGGGCACGAACACCTTGGGCCGCACCTGTCCCAACTGCTCCCAAAAATTTCCCAACTGCAATACGAGGTTCTGCCTCATCCAGGCGAATCAATTGACGGACTAATTCATCCAACCAAACAGCTACCTTCAGACCGAAAGTAATGGGTACTGCCGCTTGACCATGTGTCCTTCCTAACATAACGGTTGCTTTTTCCCTGTCTGCGAGTTCAGCGGTTTGCTTGATCAATTTTTTTAATGAATTTCTAAGTAAAACAATGGAATCTCTTAATTGAAGAGCAACTGCGGTATCCACGATGTCATTTGATGTTGCCCCTAAATGAATGCACCAACCTGCATCTCCCGCAGCCTCAGCCATTGCCTTGGTCAGTGCCATGATGTCGTGCTTTGTTTGGGCCTCAATCTCGCTTACACGTTCCTTGGTCACATCCTCTGGATTGGATATTGCTTCGATGATACGATAATCTTCTTCGGTTACTCTACCCATTTGCCAATGTGCCCAAATCAATGCTCGCTCTACATCTATTTGCCTTTCATGCCTTCCACGTTCAGACCAAATATCTTTGAAATCTTGAGAACCGTACCTGTAGTCTAGAGGGCAAAAGGCCATGTCATGCGCTCGGGTTAAGGAACATGAACCTTTTGAGTGTACTTTTGTATTCGAATGTGCCCCCTTTTGCCATCAAATAACTTATCCATTTCCAATTCAATCACTCCATTCAGGTGCGGTCCTCCAACCACTACGGTCTCATATTCACCACCTTCACCATCAATATTGAATCGATACTTTTCGCTTAATGATTTGAGTTCATCAAATGAGACCAAATCAAGTTCTTTTCCCAACCATTCTTCGCCTAAACCCTCACAAGCAACACCACTTAGAACGATTTTGAAACCATTCTCAATCATCTGCTTGACATGTTCTCCTGCATCCTGATGCCATAATGGGGTAAAGGAATGTATCTCTAAATCATGGCAAAGGCGTTCAAGCCTCGTTCGTTGATAATCTGAACGAAGAGCACCGCACACCAACCCATCTATTTCAAGTGGATTCAAGGCATGATGGAGGTCAACCATATCTTCATGACTTTGCCCAGAAGTCTGTACTGTTATCCATGGAATACCTGAAATCTCGGCCTGATGTTCGACAACATCAACTGTGGGAATTTGAAACATATGAGAATCATCTCCTTGTACAAAAACAGTCACAAGAGCAATGACATCCCATCCTTTGCATTGCGCCCACCACCATGCCATTGCAGAGTCCTTTCCTCCACTGGAAAGAACTGCGACGCGCATGATAGTTCCTGACCGCCAAGGTTGATAAGACCCCGCCAACGAGCAATAATGGGTGTGACCGATGCAACCAAGCGGAAGAGGATATGACCACGGAATTACAACATTCAGTCCAGATGGCCGATTGTTTCAAGTTGAATATGCAAGAGAATCCGTAAAAAGAGGGACAACAACCGCTGGTCTCAAATTCAAAGAAGGAGTCGTTCTTGTTTGTGACAAGCGTATTGCAAGCAGACTTATCATCCCAGAAAGCATCGAAAAGATGTTCAAAATCGATGGTCATGTTGGTATTGCGACCAGTGGACTTGTTGCAGATGCAAGACAATTAGTAGCCAGAGCCAGGGTCGAAGCCCAAGTCAACAGAATCACCTATGCCGCCAAGGTACCAGTGGATATACTCACAAAGAAAATTTGTGACTTCAAGCAATCTTTCACACAATACGGCGGCTCAAGACCATTTGGAACAGCACTGCTTATCGGGGGAGTCGATGATGAGGGTATACACTTGTACGAGACCGACCCATCTGGCGCATACCAATCATATCACGCTGGAGCTATTGGCAGTGGAAGAAATACTGTGATCGATTATTTCGAGTCCAATTGGAAGGCTAATATGACACTTAATGCAGCCATGAAATTGGGGCTTGAAGCACTTCGACATTCGAATGACGAGGAATTAAACAGGAATGCTGTTGAAGTCTCTGTGGTTGATGCATCTGGATACCGCGTTTTGGATAGAGAAGCCGTCAATAAACAAATAGATAGGCTAAAGCCACTCAAGGATTAACATGGTCAGCCTCGATGATGCCGTGTTAGCACGTCTTGAAAAAGGAGGCAAACGCTATGAATTATTGGTTGACCCTGAGTTGGTAGAACAATTCCAACAAGACCATAGCGCCGTTCATTTAGATGAATTTCTGGCTATAGATGCTGTTTTTCATGATGCACGTTCAGGAGATAGACCCTCAGATGAAAATCTATCGTCTACCTTTGGAACTCTTGATATTTCTGAAATTACAAACCAAATATTGTCTAAAGGTAACATCCAGTTAACGACCGCACAAAGAAAATCAATGACTGAAGCAAAGCGACAAATGATTATTCATGAACTACAATCATCAGCGGTCGATCCAAAGACCAAATCTCCACACCCAAGAACACGGATTGAAAACGCACTCGATGAATGTCGTTTCAGCGTCGATCCGTTCAAATCAGTAGATGTTCAAGTAAAGGAAGCAATTTCACATCTTAAACCACTCATTCCACTTTCGTTTGAGGCAATAAGAATTGCAATAAGAATTCCTGGAAAGCATTACGGTAGCGGGCAACGAATTGTAAAGTCGTATGTAGAGAGGGAAGAATGGCAGTCCAATGGAGATTGGGTCTGTATTATCGAGATTCCTGCTGCAAAAAAAGGCAACGTGCTTTCCAGTTTAATGAAGGCCGCGCCCGGTTCAGAGATGAAAGAAATTTAACAAGTTTGAATCGCGTGCTTTATCATGGGTCTGCTTCTCGGCCAGCCGGAGACAAACAGATGAGCGGAGCAAAGTCAGGCGCCGAGCCGCGCCTCGTGACTCCGGGAGAAGTTATCGAAACTTCTCTGGAGATGCGAAGTGGCGTAGGGATTACCTACGAAAATAATCAGTATATATCCACTCGAATTGGGTGGCTAAGAGAACATAACGACACGTTGAGTGTCGATCCGATTCAGGGCAGTTACATGCCAAGATCTGGAGATTTAGTAATTGGTTTCATAGAAGCAGTGAGAAACAATCTTTGGTTTGCAGAAATCAACGGTGCTTTCAACGGATTGTTACCGATGAGTTTGGCTCCTTGGAAAGTGGAATTTGGTGCTGCAAGACAACACATGGACATTGGAGATGTCATCATTGCAAGAGTCCAAGAAGTCGATGAATCTCATTCCGTAGTACTCACAATGAAAGGCGTTGGCTTAAGGAAATTGAAAAACGGGTGCGTTGAAAGCCTTGGTGTACAATTGCTCGATAAGTTCAGGGGAGAAAATAACGAAAATATTCGAAATATGGCTTCAAAAAGTGACACACGTATTGTGGTTGGTGAAAATGGAAGAATCTGGATTGATGGTGAGCCTGAAGGCATTCAATCTGTAAGAGAATTGATTCAATTCACGAAACATTGTGGTCATCACAAAGATTTCATGGCAAAATTTCAAGAAAAAATAAACAAAACCAGAGGTGAACATTGATGGGAGGATATGGAGACGTTAAGTTACTTAACGACGATGGAACAAGATTAGATGGCAGAAAGGTCGATGAAATGCGATCTGTCGAAATCAAAGCAGGAATATTACCTAATGCAGATGGTTCTGCATGGGTCAAGCATGGACTCAATGTAGCCATATGTGCGGTATATGGTCCTGTAGAAGCACATCCAAGGAAAATACAACGTCAAGATCGAGCCGTTATTGATGTTCGATACAACATGGCTCCATTTTCCACCAGCGATCGAATTCGACCTGGTTACAACAGAAGATCCAGAGAAATTTCGAAAGTTACTGCTGAAGCCCTTGAAAGTGTCGTTTTAGTTGAACGATTTCCTCGATCCAAAATCAGTGTGGAAATTGAAATCCTCGCTGCTGAAGCTGGAACTCGATGTGCTGGAATTACAGCAGCATCTGTCGCCTTAGCGGACGCTGGTATTCCGATGAGAGATCTAATCGTTGGCGTCGCAAGTGGAAAAATAGAGGATACTGTCGTGCTTGATCTGGACAAAGCAGAAGATAATTACGGTCAAGCTGATTTACCAGTTGGGATATTGCCAACAACTGGCGATTTAGCATTTCTTCAAATGGATGGTGATTTGTCACCTGACGAATTTAATCTATGCATGGAATACAACCAAAAAGCAGCCAAGGAGATTCATGAAGTCATGATAAAAGCGCTCAAAGAAAAATACGAGGAGGGAGCCTAATGGTTGAATTGGTTCCACAACTTCTTCGCCAAGAACTCGCTGATCTTGCGGCAATGGGTAAAAGAAGAGATGGTCGAAGTCAATGGGAATCTCGACATATTGAACTTGAAGTTGACTGTCTTTACAATGCTGATGGAAGTGCGAAAGTAACTTGGGGAGATACCATAGTTTACGCCGGTGTTAAATTTGAAATTCGACAACCATGGCCTGACCGACCGAGTGAAGGGTCCTTAATGTGCGGTGCAGAACTTCGACCAATAGCTGGGAAAAAGTATGAACCCGGGCCACCATCACCTGAATCCATAGAATTGGGAAGAGTCGTAGACAGAGGAATTCGAGAATCTGGTTGTATTGATCTTGGATCTCTATGCGTGATTCCTGGAGAATCGGTATATGGAGTGATGGTCGATATTCATGTGGTTAGTGACTCAGGAAATATCTTTGATGCATCTGCTCTTGCAGCCATTGCAGCCTTGCGAACAACAATCGTTCCCGCTAGCAAGTTTGACACAGGGGAAGACCACCCATTGAAAATTACAAAAACACCAATCATGTGTTCATTTACAAGAGTCGGTGGAAGATTTGTCATGGATGCAAACGCCGATGAAGAGTTGGGTGGAGATGAAAGAATACACATTACTCTTGGTGATGATGGTCATCTTCATTCGCTACAGAAGGGGTTAAAGGGAGTATTCTCGCCCGCAGAATTCGCCGAGATTCTTGAGGTATCCCAAAATCAGTGTGATGTTTTAAGAAAAATGGTTGAATCCGCAGGAGGGAATTAGATGTCAAAACGCACTCAAAAAGCAGGCGCAACTGCTAGGTTCGGAGCACGTTATGGTGTGAGCGTACGACGAAATGCTGGTAAAGCACTCGCTCAGAAAAAGGCCAAGTATACCTGTCCTGTGTGTCAATATCAGAAAGTAAAGCAACAAGCCGTTGGTATTTGGAAGTGTGGAAAATGCGGTCACACTTTCGCTGGCGGCGCATGGGAACCCTACACAAGAGCAAGCGAAGCCAACTCCAAAATCATCCGAAGATCCATTGAAGGAGCAACCACTGCTGACATGGCTTTCATAGCCCAACAAAAAGCAATGGAATATGAACGCACGGTGGATGAAGAGGAATAATCTTGTGGAAAATCCTACTCAGGATTGAATCAAAGCATGCTGAAGTGTATGCATCAAGTCTCACCCCTGAAGAAGAAGTCATCCTTAATGACCAGGTTGCGGAAATTATTCTTGAAGAACCTCGTGCAAAAGATTTGCGAGCCATGTGGAATACAAGATTGCGTTCTTTAGTAGTTAGTCAATCTGTCATTGAAGTGATGGATTCTTGAATAATGTCATTGTGGAATGTCCATGTCTGACCAACAGCAGTTACAGATGGTTGTCGCTGAAGTCCAAAATGCACGCCAACAAGTGGCAGCATTGACGTCACAGATAAAAGAAATAGAATTGACGCTTGAAGCCATAGAAGCTCATCCAGAAGATAAAGCGCTTCACCAACAAAGAGGAGCCGTTTTGATTGAGGTTACCGACCGAGATGCCCTCATTACTGAACTTAGCGATACACTTAATCGAATGAAGCAAGCGCTTGAAATGGTTAAAGCAAGGGAAGCGGAATTAATCGAGGCCTATGAATCTCTCAAGAAGAGTATTGAGGAATAGGCGTGCACGACAACCTTTCAACTTGGATTTCCAAGGCTCAAGAAAGAGGCCTAGTTCCAGTTTTGACACATAGAAACGGAGATATGGACACTGTTGGTTCTGCAATTGCGCTTGCCAGCACAAATCCTCGATTGATGGCATGTGGAAAACATTTAGGAAGAACCGCAAAGCAACTCGTAGAGAAACTTAATGCACCATTCAAAATATTAGGCAATCAAACCCAATGGCCTGAAAATATTGGTGGTTTGATTATCGTCGATAGCGCAGGACCAGATCAAGTTGGAATAAACATACCACCAGACATCCCAATTTGTATTATCGATCACCATGCTACAACAGAGTGGAATCTGGGGGATGGTGATTTTGATGGACGGGTCCCTTTGCGATCCACAACTCAAATCATATTCCAGTACTTGAAAAATAAACATCATGAATGCCTTACAGATGCGGTCAGAAAAATGTTGTTGGCAGGTCTTATCACCGACACTGGAAGATTTAGGCATGCTGACAAAGATGCGCTAATGTGTGGAGCAGAATTGATGGATGGTGCTGGATTTGAGTATCAATCATTTGTAGAATCAATCGAGAGTGTAGTATACAGTTCATCTGATACGGGAGCGATGCTTTCTGCCTTCAAGAGATCCAAATCGATTGAAATTGGAGATTTGAGACTTATTCACACGAATTGTGGAACACTTGAGGGAAGAGTATGCTCTTCATTGATTGGGATTGGGGCTGATGTTGCCATGGCTGTGAGGCATCGGGATCGGACGACACGAGTCACTGCCAGAGCATCAAGAAAGGCAACAAAGTCAGGAGTTCACCTAGGGCTTATGTTGCAAGAGTTGGCCAAAGAGGTTGGTGGAGAGGGAGGAGGACATGATGGCGCTGCTGGTTGGACAAGTCACCTAGACCCAGTTGCAGCAGAATCTGCATTCATCAATGCCCTCGCTAAATGGAGGCAGATGCATGAATAATGTGTTGTTGGCTTTTCGTGACGATCAAAGAGACTTAGAAATTCTCCAACAGATAAGGGATGAAGAGGGCTGGGATAACTGGCTACCCATCGCTGAATTATCACTATTAGAACTCCCAGAGTTCGCAGAATTTATTTCAAAGGAATTGACCACTTGTGAACTGGCTGTTGTCCAACTTATGAAATTAAAACTCTCCGGGAAATCATACTTCGAAGAACTTGAAGAAGCCATCGATATTGCAAGAAACCCTGAATCAAGGGACTTGGTACTTGAAGGAAGACTGAGAATGGAAAGAGGACTACATCATTTTGAAGCGGGTGACTTCGAAAAAGCTCGCAGTGATTTTGATTGGGCGGAGATACGCCTCAAAAGTGTGGCAAAAGCCTCTAGGAATCATGATTTATCTTTACTCAACAAAGCAGCATTTCACCAATCAATAGGTGAACCATTCATGGCATTACACACATACAGCGAAATCGCAAGAGATGCCGGTCACGCGAATGAGACCATTGCGATATCCCGCCTACAAGCAGGAAGAATTCTCATGAACTTTGGTAAAGAATATGATGCAATTCGTAACCTGTTCAATGCTCATGTATATGGAATAAAGGCAGGTTTGATCGATTTGTCTGTTGAAGCAGGGGCAATATTTGTGGAATTGACTTGGCCATATCAGAATGAATCTGCCGAGAGAATGATCAAACAAGTCGAGGACGCTAAACCAAAGAGTGCTGGCGAAGAAGAACATTCTATAGAAATACATCCGGAAGATACAGAGGGTGTTTTTAGTTGGTGTACATCCCAAGTATTGCGAGATTTTGGTGGAATAGACCGCCCTGACATTCGTGCAATGCTCATGTTGGCAAAAACATACAATCAGACAAATTTGTTCGAAGATTTACTCAAATCCCCAAAGCTCGTAGACGACATACAACTTGCTGAGTTGTGTATTGAATTTGTTGATGACAAAAAACAATGGGCGTCTAGAATTCTTGAGCTTTCTTCAGATCTAGCACCCATCGACGAAGATCAGTAAGTTCTTGAGGATCCCAATAATTCATCACCGGGTTATCTTTCCACCAAGAAACATCAACAACATTTGGGTCATCAAAATTGAATTCAGTAATCACGGATGGAACTTGCATCCATCCTACATAGCCCCGGTCGTAATATTTCTTGTTCCAGGACATGACAGAGAGACTGAGACCTGTTTCTTCCTTCACTTCTCTTTCCAGACATTGCATTGGAGTTTCTCCTTGTTCAAGATGCCCACCTGGCAATTCCCAACCTCTCTCAGGATGTCTTACAAGCAGTATGGCATGGTCGATTTCCCTTGTGATAATGGCTAGACAGAAATCAGGATTCATGCAATCAGTTCCCTTATTTTTTCAACCCATTCTAAAGCCCATTGTTCTCCATTGGCTGCCAATGAACGAGCCATGAAAAACGCCTCACTGTATTTTTCTTCATCAACAAGGATCGTAATTTTCTCCTCATCAGAAAGAGTANGGGGTGATGAATCCAATTCATCTNCCGGTTCAATCTCACTGGGTAACCTAGCAAGGTTTTGCATTTTTTCAAGAAAGGATTTGCGATCTGAAACNGTTGGTGCAGACCATGGCTTGANATCTTCTCCATCCATTTTCCCTTTCATTCGTGAAAGAAAACGGTCCCTCTCAAGTGTATGAGGAAGTAAAGCCTGAACATGATCATAACATAGCCAAGATTGAGCGACTTCTTTTCTACGTTCATGTAATCTTCCTAGTTGCAACCATAATTCATGATTTTGTGGCCTATGGGCTAGCAGATGAGGAACAAGTGAGATGAACAAGTCTTCTTTGCCAGCTTTCAGCAAACGTTCAATTCTTCGACCAAAGATTATGTTGGCTCTTTGATCGGTAAAATTCAANGTCCGACATCTTGACTCAAATTTAGTGATTTCATTATCGCCCATTTTATCAAACCAAACATCNGCATCGAGAGGATCATTGAGAAAAATAGCCTCCAANAATTCTTGGCCAGATTCNATCAAATCAGCTTTCTTGATCTGAACGAGTAAATCNGGATCTCTACCCAATACCTGGAACAAGTCCATCAATAAGGACTCCATACCTTCCATGTCAATTCTCTCAACCTTAACTTGGGCGAGACAGCGCCAATTCTCTTGGTCCGTAAAATCATACAAAATAGATTGTCTCGCATTGTTCTCTGCCCATTCAAGGTTTTCATGCTTTCTTTCAACGTCTTTTTTGGCCAATTTCATGAAACGTATCGCTTGGGTTCGATATCGAATGCCCAAGTTACGCCGTGGATGTTGAAGAAGATCTGTCGTAGACATGTTATCCCTACTGAACTGAGACGAAGCCCTCTCGTTCATAACTTAAAGGAATGGTCGCATCAAATCCAACTTTCGAAGTAGTACCATCTTTAGCCCTTGAAGGATCAAGACTACTTCCTTTTTGATTGCTTAGAATTATCGTATTTTTATCTGGTTGCCATCTCGTAGCCATAGCCCACTCTACTCGAACGGGNTCTTCAATATCGATATCTTCATCAACCACGGTAACCATCTTCATAGAACGATGACCATCTAGAGCAGCATGTATGGCTTTAACAGGATCNCTTTCATGTTGAACCTTTATTTTTACAACCGCNGATAGCCAACCNCACCCACCATGCGTGAGATGGACATCGAGACATTCACAGACCTCTGATACGGCTTCTTTGATCGTTGGTGCTCGTGGCAAACCCATCAGTGATTTGTGTTCTGCTTCTCCTGGAATGAGGGCATGAAAAATAGGATTTTCGCGATGATACATCCCATCGATGGCGATGACAGGTTCTTGGCGAATATCGTCAACGGTACCAGTAATGTCAACATATGGACCCTCGTCATCGAGTTCGGCTGTAATTCGACCCCACATGGCATACTCTGCATCAGCAGGCACATGGACGCCATTTGGTAAACGGACTAACTCAAGNGGCTTGTTGTGAACCCTTTGGTGAAGTGCAGCAGCCACTGTTAATTCGTCCAGATATTCATCGAAAGACATGGCTGCTGCCAGCAAAACCGTTGGATCTGGTGCATTCACAATACCAATTTTCACTTCATCTCCATCGTTCAATGCCTCATTTGTGATGGTCCTCAAGTGTCGAGGAACGAGTCGCGCAACGGTATGATTTTCATCACGCAAGAACTGACGATGAAAACTCATGTTTCGGACACCATTTCGTTCGGCGATGATGACACTGGCTGACATGTATCTTCCCCGATCTTCAGGCCAATGATGGGGGATGGGTATCGAAAGAAGATTAACCTGNTCTTGTCGCTGTTCCATGACTACTCCAGATTCAATAATCACTGGCTCAATTGGATTATTCATGGCCCATCTGAGTAGATCAAGAAATGATTCTGGAGCAATACCCAAAACATTGCATAAACGAGATCTTGTCATGAGGTTCAAAGCACTACGATGACCAGGAGCCTCCTTGATGTTATTGAACAAGAGTAAATCGTGATTATTGGCCCTAGAAGAAGAAAACATACCATGGATTGCTGAAACTTCATTATCTACATGTCTGGCAGAACCTAAGAAATCCCTAAAGGCCATCATGTCCGCCAAAGAAAAGACAGGCTTGAACCTTGGCATGGTAATGTAAGAATGTTCAATCATCGGCACCATCAAATATGAAGTGCAGGTCGCAGACACGCTTCAAGGAGTGTACATCATGGGACGAGGATTGTTTGGAGGGTCGAAAATGGCCAAAGACCGTCAGCGTGCCCGTTGGTCAGAAAGGAAGTACAAGCAGCGAATGCTCAAGAGCAGAGCAAAACACGACCCCCTAGCAGGTTCTACACAAGCAAAAGGGATTGTAATAGAAAAAGTGGGCATTGAAGCCAAACAACCAAACTCAGGAATTAGAAAGGCTGTAAAAATTTCTCTGATTAAAAACGGAAACAGGCTCACTGCATTCGCCCCTGGAGATGGTGCCATCAATTTCATTGATGAACACGACGAAGTAATGGTCGAAGGAATTGGCGGAAGTAAGGGTCGTTCCTACGGTGACATTCCTGGTGTCCGCTACAAAGTCATTCAAGTTAACGGCGTATCTCTCGATGAGATGGTCAGAGGCCGTAAAGAGAAACCAGTAAGGTGATTTCATGTCAGAAGAAAACGTCGATGAACAACCTGAAAATGAGGAAGTTAAGCCGATTGCAGGCATTGGGACTTTGGTTTTTGGCAAGTGGGATGCTTCTGAAGTAACCTGCAGGGATCCGGGAATCAGCCCTTACATCAATCTCTCCACCGTAGGCGTACCTCACACTGGCGGTAGGCACGCAAACTCTTGGTTTGGAAAGGCCCGATTATCTGTCATTGAGCGATTTGTCAACAAACTCATGCGTACAGGAAAATATACCGGTAAGAAGCAAGGTAGCATGAAAGCCTTTGAAAGTGCTCTGGATATTATTGCTGATCGTGTATCAGGTAATCCGCTCCAAGTGTTCATAGATGCTGTTTGTTATGCTGCTCCGATGGAAGAAATTACTAGAATTCGATTTGGAGCGGTATCTCAACCAAAAGCTGTTGATTCATCTCCCTCAAGAAGACTCGATGTTGCTCTGGGCAATCTTGCAAAGGGAGCACAACAAGGTACAAAGAAATCCAAGCGTTCTCTCACCCAATGCATCGTTACAGAAATCATGAAAGCTAGCGAAGGTGATGTAACATCATTCGCAGTTTCCAAGAAAGAAGAAGTCCAACGCATTGCAGCATCTGCCCGATAATACGTATACATCTGTAGTATACATCTTCATTGTGTAGTCGGTTTCATAAACCCATTGCCGGTGGCCGGTTCGTTGAGAAGGTGAAGCCATGGGCCGAAAGGAAGACAACATAAAGCGAGCCACTGAAGTGATGCATGAACTCCCACAAATTAGGAATCTTTGCATTGCTGCACACATTGACCACGGAAAAACGACACTGTCGGATAACTTAATCGCTGGTGCGGGGATGATGTCCGAAGAATTGGCAGGAAAAAGTCGTGTTCTCGATTTTGATGAGCAAGAAAGTGCTCGAGGGATTACAATCAATGCTGCTTCCGCTTCGATGGTCCACTCCGTAGATGGGTCTGACTTTTTAATCAATCTCATTGATACACCCGGTCACGTAGACTTTGGTGGAGACGTTACAAGGGCAATGAGGGCTGTCGACGGCTGCTTCATCCTAGCTTGTGCTGTTGAGGGACCTATGCCACAGACTGAAACGGTTGTGCGTCAAGCCCTAAAAGAAAAAGTAAAGCCTGTTCTTTTTATTAACAAGGTTGACAGACTTATCAATGAACTTCAAGTAACACCTGAAGACATGATGGAGCGGTTCAAAGGAACAATCACCAAAGTGAACAGACTCATCAAGCAATTTGCACCTGAAGAGAAAAAGAAAGAGTGGCAAGTGAGCGTAGGCGATGGAACTGTTGCTTTTGGTTCCGCATATCACAACTGGGGAATCACCGTTCCTTTCATGCAAAAAACCGGCATTTCCTTCAAAGATATTTTTGAACACTGTCACAACGAACAACAACGTGAACTTTCCCAAAAAGCACCTGTCCACCAAGTACTTTTGGACATGGCCGTTACTAAATTACCCGGCCCAGTTGAAGCCCAAACATACAGAATCCCAAACATCTGGCAAGGAGATCTTGAATCACCAATAGGAAAAGCGATGATTAGTTGCGATCCAAAAGGAGATCTTGCAATGATGATTACTAAAATCTGGATGGACCCTCATGCTGGCGAGGTAGCAGTCGGTCGTATTTACTCCGGTTCCATCAACCAAGGAGAATCGGTTTGGGCTATCGGCGCAAATAAGGCTGAACGTGTTCAGCAAGTGAGTATGATGGTAGGTGGAGACAGGATTACTGTACCCACTGTCGTAGCCGGAAATATAGCAGCCGTTACTGGTATTCGAAGTGCTGCTGCAGGTGTGACTGTAGCTAATGACAAAGAATTTATTCCTTTTGAGGCCATTCGCCACTACTCTGATCCAGTAGTAACCGTGGCTGTAGAACCAAAAAGCATGAAAGATTTACCAAAATTCCTTGATGCCTTACGCACTCTTGCTAAATCTGATGCATCCCTACAGGTTATGACAAACCAAGAAACAGGGGAAGCACTTTTGGCAGGGATGGGAGAACTTCATTTGGAGATCACGGTCTACAGACTTCAAGAAGAACAGAACATCAAAGTCAGTGTATCGCCCCCCATTGTGGTATATCGAGAAGGTGTCGAATCCAACAACAAATCCAATCCATTTGAAGGTAAATCACCAAACAGACACAACCGATTCTATATTGAAGTCGAACCACTATCTCAAGAGGCCATTAAAGGACTTAGAGATGGAAGCATTGGTAGTGGAACCATTCGACCAGGTGATGCAAAAGAAGTGGGACGAAAGTTCGCAGAATTTGGAATGGACAAAGACTTGATGAGAAAAACCTATGCCATCAACGGGACTTGTGTCTTAGTTAATGACACCAAGGGTATCCAAAATCTCCACGAAACAAGAGAACTGATTATTGAAGCATTCAATGAAGTATGCAAAAGAGGACCAATTGCTGACGAACCGGTGATGGGAACAATGGTTCGATTAGTCGATGCTAAACTCCACGAAGATGCTATTCACAGGGGACCTGCACAGACAATCCCTGCTGTACGAAATGCAATCAAAGGAGCCATGCTCAGAGCACGTACCGTATTGATGGAACCAATGCAGAGAACACACATTTCTGTGCCAAATGACTGGCTTGGACAAGTTACGAGAGAGGTTTCCAACCGAAGAGGAATTATTGAAGACATGCCTGCTGACGGAGAAGTTACAACTGTAATCGGCACTTTACCAATCGCAGAAACCTTTGGATTTTCTAATGATATCCGTGCTGCTAGCCAAGGTAGAGCGGTGTGGAATTCTGAAAACATTGGGTTTGAAATCTTACCCCCACAACTATTCAACAAGGTCGTCGGCTCAATTCGACAAAGGAAAGGCTTGAAAGAAATTCCTCCGGATGAAGCATATTACAGAGATTGATGCTGATTTTTCAATGTTCAACTTGAACATGATAACATCGAGCATCCAGGCCTATTCAAGGCCCACTCTGGCCTACGACGAAACCAATCCTTCTCGAATTCATAGCCTTCTTCATATGGATTCAAAAGAAGATTTGCTAATAACTCAATTTTAGCATAGTCTCCCTTCTCGGCATCATCAATGGCCAATTGTGCCATCCAATTTCTCAAAACATACTTCGGATTGATCAAATTCATTTTTGCACGATGTTCATCACAAGTTTGTTCAAGATATTTCTTTAGCCAAATTTTCCAATCAACTTGGTTTGCCGTATGAATGTCTAAGAATGCAGGCTCAAGTTGATGTAGTTCAGGCTTAGACAAAGATGATAGCAGCCTAAAGAACATCGTCATATCGACCTTATCATGATACATGAGTTCTACTAATTGCTGGATAAGTTCCTCATCATATTGCTTCAAACCGAGCTTGTTTACCCACATTTTTTCATGTGAATGAGCCATCTTATCTTGAGCAGCATTGATTTTTTCCTGTAAGATTGAACGGTTTTCCACAAGAGGAGAAATTGCTTCAAGCAACCGTGCTATATTCCACAAAACAATCCTTGGTTGATGACCAAAGCGATACCTGAGCGTGTTTGCATCAGTAGTATTAGGTGTCCAATTCGGATCAAAATCCTCGATCCATCCATAAGGTCCGTAGTCAATAGTAAGACCATGTATTGACATATTGTCCGTGTTCATGACCCCGTGAACAAATCCTACGCGCATCCAATCTATCACCATCTCAATAGTACTATCAATTATCTCATCCAACCATAAGAATAAGCGATTTCTTTCATCTTTAATGTGAGGAAAATGTTCAGAAATTGTATGATTAACCAATGATTCTAGTGTAGCCAAATCACCCCTTGAGGTATGTATTTGAAAAGAGCCAAATCGAATAAAACTTGGTGCAACTCGACAAATGATGGCACCGGGTTCCATGACAGGATTACCATCATAGAACATATCTCTCATAACCTCTTGACCTGTCAAATGCAAAGATAAGGCTCGTGTTGATGCGACGCCCAATGCATGCATGGCTTCACTACAGAGAAATTCTCTGATAGAAGACCTTAGTACTGCTTTTCCATCACCACGACGTGAAAAGGCTGTCAAACCTGAACCTTTCAACTGAAATTCATGATAAGTCCCAATTTGATTTCTTCCCTCACCGATTGAAATAGCACGACCGTCACCTAATTGACCTGCCCATTGGCCAAATTGATGTCCTCCATAACAATGTGCGAAAGGTTGCATTCCAGTCACAATCTTTTGACCTGCAAACTCCAAATGACGTGCCTTTTGAATGCCGAACATTGCTGCAACTGAGTCAGTCCAACTGATTAATGAAGTGTTTGCGTGCTTTTCTGGTTCAGCACCTACCCAGCAGGCACGAAGTACTTCTCTTGGTGTAGTATTGACCGCAACTTCTCCGGGTGTTTTTTGCAAAAACCTTGCTTCCCAATCCATATTTGATTCAACCTAATTCTCTAATTTGTTCAAGAAATTGAGACTCAACTCAATCGATTGAGTTGGTAATCAGTCAATTCCCTCAAGGCCTTCATACCAGGAGAAGGAGGAAGAGCATCAAGACATTGGTGGGCCTTCTTATGGAAATCTTTCGCGAGATTCATTGCATAATCTATAGATCCAAGTTCATGTAGACTTTCTATACCCTTTGCGATTTTGTCCCCATCAGCATCATCTTGCAATCCCAACACGTTGAGCAAGTTATCTTTGATATCGGAATCTGGTTGATTAAGTGCATGGATTACCATCAAGGTTCTTTTCCCTTGGGCAATATCGCTACCAGATGGCTTGCCTAAAGTTGTTGAATCTGAAACTACATCAATCAAATCATCCATTAATTGAAAACACAATCCCAAATTGAGTCCCCAATCACTCAAGCATTGAACCGTCTCCTCGTCACACCCAGCCAAATATGCACCGACTTCTGCACATGTTTGGAACATCACTGCTGTTTTGCCTTGAATCATTTTCAGGTATTCATCTTCAGTGACCTCACCCTTTAATTCAAATTCGATGTCAAGTTGTTGACCTTCTGCAACCTGACGGACCATTCCCCCCAATCTACGGACAAGAATTGGTAGATTCTCAAGACTGATTCCTTCCGCGTTAGCAAGGCTCTCAAAAGCAATGGCAAGCATTGCATCACCAGCATTGATTGCAGTAGGAACATCGTATTCGATATGCACAGCGTTTCGTCCTCTTCGAATAGGGTCATCATCCATTATATCATCATGAATAAGTGTAAAATTATGGATTGTTTCTATGGCTGCTCCAACATCAAGAATCGCTGAATTCGTATCTCCAACTGCTTTGGCAACAAGCCAAGGCAGTGTGGCGCGTAGCCTTTTTCCCCCGCCTTGAACCAAATGCATCATCGCTTTGGAGAGCGTAGAGTGTGTATTTGATGTTAGAATTGATTCAATCCTCGATTCTACTTGGGGCTTTACCTCTGCAATACTCGTACTCAGCCCGGCACCATCGGCATATGGGAGCATGTGGGAGATATCTCCCATATCATGGATTATTTCATCACTTGTAGCTGATTTTTCCCACCAAGAGTCATCCATTAGTCTTGCAGCGATAACTCGGAACCATGGAGCAATGATTTCATCATCATCGATCAACATTGATTCCAATTCAGCCTCATCAACCCAGCGCACATCATCAATTTCGCTCGGATTAGGATTTATTTCAACGTCACCGTAATACAATAAAACATGGTCAACTTCTCTTTCTATCCAGATCTCGTTCATTCTCGCTGAGTACATGAATCTGGTTATGAATTGAAAATCATCAACAGAGATTGACTCTGCTTTGACGCCTAATTCTTGAATAAGTTTTCTTTTTGCTGCCCTTTTAACTCCAACACTTTCCTCAAGTTCATCATCATACGAGAGAGGATGAGAACAACATGAGTTGGCCCAAACACCTGGGAATGTAACTTTATCTTGGGCCCTTTTCTGAATAAGTAATTCTCTATTTGAATTGAAAATAAGGACGCTGAATGCTCGATGTAGGAGGCCAGCCTTGTGATGTGCCTTCGCTTTGGATTCCTTTCCAACAACCTCGTCTCTTTCATCTACTAAAATAACGGCCTCTTCCATCAATGAGGTTTGATAGTCATCACTTTGGTCCAAATCACTGAGCAATTCACTTTCTATCGTCAGTGTTGGGACTTCAGATGTACCATATTTTACCATCGTGCTCATCCTCGCCAATGTTTACCAGTCTTCAATTATTTCCACCGTGAATAATGGTGCCCCTAACTGGTAATCCACGCATAGCAAGACCTAATCGATGAGAAATATCACCATTAATGAAATGAACATCAGTACCTGATTGAGCAATTCTTATCCCACAAGAAACCTTCAATCCGATTCCTCCTGTAACATCAATCTCTTCATGGTGAACTGATTGAAAAGACATATTGACATCGAACTCCTCGATTAAATCCACTTCGGTGGCCACATCAGGAGGTCTTGCCAAAATTCCATCAGCACCTCGCATTGCAAAAACCACCCTCTTTACGTTTTTTTTCTCAAGCGCATATCTTTCCACAAGATGATCACCAGACAGAATGCCAAATCTTTTCACATCGTCCGTCGGTACAACATCACCATGAACCACTGTAACAGGAGAAGAATGTGGTAATGCACCCAGAAAATCAGAACCTGTATTTTTCGCCCATCGATGTGGATGGAATGTCTTAGCACCAACAGAGGTAATTGAAGCCATTACTAAGGCATTCAAAGCCATCATATCCTTACGAATTTCGTCAACAACGAGCATTTGCTTAATCTCACCCGAATATCCCAAATGTATTCGATGTTGTTTTGCCTTAAGGTGACCAAATGATCCAGCTCCATGAACCAATATCACATCGTTTCCTTCCATTACATATGACATCAATTCATCTGCTAATTTGCTAATTATCTCTGAATCAGGAGAGCATGGAACGGATTTATTCGTAATGAGACCACCGCCCCACTTTACGACAACCGTATCTCGCATCACTATGATGGTAAGAGACTCTGTTGAAAGAACTTCCATTTGGTTGAAATGGGATTGGCTACTCCCGCTACTATGGGCGACCAGCCAAATTTGGATGAATTCATCCGTCACTTGCAGGCCGAACTTGAATTATCAGAGTCTATTGTTGACCCCGTTGAACAAGAACAACGTCAGTGGCAAATAGAAGCATCCTTGCAAGAAGCAATTGCCTTTTCTTCAAGATGGAAACGTATTGCTGAACTTGGAAAAAACCCTATTAAAATTGTAGAATCTATCGTTAAGCAAGAACAGCAGAGACGCGTAAACACTCCTGTAGCCTCTCAATTAACCGGTTGCCAAAAGTGCGGGAATCCTCTTGAATCTGATCTTGACTTTTGTTCCTCATGCGGTCATATCCAAAAATAGCGTCCTAAAGATTGATTCGCGAGTCCTATCAATCAAATAGTCTATCTCAAAAATAAGATTCTAATTCCAAGCAATTTCTTGGGCTAGATTACAAGTAAACTCAGAGATTTGATTATTCCTCTTCCCATCCCAAGACAATTTCTTGGATGATTGGGTCATCTTCTTCAACCTTGTAGATGAAGGATGGTGGCATCTCTTCACATAAGAAGACGGTTTTTCCAGCTCGCCAAATGGTGGTTCCTTCAGCGACTGCTCGAGCAGTATCGACCTCAATAATTGCTGGTCTGTGGTGATGAACATGCCCTGCTTCCATTGCATTAGCGATGGTTTTTGAGAGGTGAATGTGCTTTCTATTGCCTGAAATGATGCCATACTCCAAATGCGTGCTAACAGTTTCGGGATCACAAGGCCAATACAACTCATCTGGAATATTGTCCGTCGGCAAATCCAATTCTAATTCAATCGAATGCCCATAAGTGGCTCGAATCATGTCGCCTTCCATTTGGTAGCGCCCCTTTTCATCTGTCTCAGCGATTGCATTAAGGTGCCAAGGACGGAGCCAGTGGAATCCACGTCGCTTTTCTTGAATGGAGAATGACAAATCTTTAGCATTCACCCACCCGTTCAAATCCATATCGACGTTGAATTTTTCTGGTGCATGGCGCAAAACAAGTGCTAGGATTCTTCCAATGCTATTCATTTCTCTATCAGCCATGATAAATTTCCCTTCAGCGTTGCATTCAGGGCAATTTGTACCTCGAAAGTTTCCATGAGTTCGGCATTGACGCAACATCGTAATCGCTTGACCGACTCAGGTTCACTTCTTGAATCCTTGCTGCATGACCGAGAAATTGAACACCTTCCTCCTCTTGGGTGTACCATGGTCAACGTCGCGGTTGTCGGTGCAGGACAAACCAAATTCGGAACACACACCCTTGGAATGAAAGGTATGTGGCATGAAGCATCCGTTGAGGCAATAAAATCTGTCGATCATGATTTTTCTCTTGACATAGTCGACGAGGCATATATTGGTTCAACGGCTTTTGGTGGTGGTCAAATTGGTAATACAGCGGCACTAATGACCGAACATAGCGGCATGGTTGGCGTTCCGACAAGAAGAGTTGAAAATGCATGTGCTTCTTCTGGATTTGCATTCAGAGATGCCTGGATGGCAGTCAAAAGCGGAGCCGCAAAAATAGCCATTGCGGGAGGCATTGAGAAAATGAATGATTTAGAGTCTGAGAGAAAAAGATTCTGGCTTGGCGTAAGCGGAGATACTGAATGGGAGAGAATGGCTGGGTTGACTTTTCCTGCAACATACGCCTTGATGGCAAGAAAATATTTCCATGACTTTCAATCAACACATGATGATTTGGTTCACATTTCTGTAAAAAATCACAAGCATGGTCTGTTCAATCAAAAAGCGCACCTCCAAAAAGAAGTATCTTTTGAAAAAGCCGCTAATGGAAAAATGGTTGCAGACCCGTTATCATTGTATGATTGTTGTCCTACTTCTGATGGTGCATCGTGTGTGATATTGGCTGCAGAAGATGTGGTTCAGGACCTAACAGATACACCGGTTTGGGTCAACGGTAGCGGTGCAGGATCGGATTACCTCGCCCTCCATGATCGGAGAAATATTACAACTCTTGATGCAACACAAATTGCTGCTAAACAAGCATTCGAAGCATCAGGCTTGCAAACCAAGGACATCGATATCGCAGAGGTTCACGACTGTTTTACAATCGCAGAGTTGCTGGCCATTGAAGACTTAGGCTTCGTGGATAAAGGGGAAGGTGGTCTATTCGCTCGTGAAAATAGAGGTCTGTTAAATCATGGTAACCTCACAGTAAATCCTAGTGGCGGATTAAAGTCAAAGGGTCATCCTTTAGGAGCAACAGGAACGGGACAAATTGTGGAAATCTTCAACCAATTGAGAGGAGATGTTGAATCTCAGCGCCAAGTTAGGGATGCTGAGTTTGGACTCACCCACAATGTTGGAGGAAGTGGAGCGACTTGTGCCGTGCATATTTTTGGGAGGGAGATCGTTTGAATGATAAAACCGGCATTCCATTTCAAGGACATCTTGTTGATGAATTCAACAATGGTTTCGTTATTTACTCCAAACATTCTGATAACAACACGCCGGTATTTGGACCTGATGTTGACTTCACCTGCCTTGTAGCCTCTGGCTTGCAATATCTCAAAAATAAAAACCTGTCAGTGTTCATAGATACTCAAGAATTAGACATGGAAGTTCTTTCCTCTATTGGATTCAACTTTGTATCGGAATCTGAACAAGCAGATTATATCATCAATAAATCAAGAGATGCATGGGTATCATTTTCTCCATCTGGTGAACTGTTTGAACCTGCACCACGAGGTCTACAAACGAATCCCACGTTTATGGAGGAAATTCAACGAGCATGGGAAAATGAACTTCGCTCTGTATCACAAGGAGCCTATGTGAGTCGAGAGCAGTATATCCGGTCCCTCGACCAGAGAATCAACCTCATGGCACAAAGAGAAGATCATGCCACTATTTGGCCAATGAATTTTCACTATGATCAAGAGCAAATCATACCACTTGAACCAACTGGTAAAATAATCTCATGGACAAAAACCACGGCAGCAGGTTCTCCATCAGAGTTTGCGTTTCGTTCACCGATTCTTGGAGGACTAACAACCGCATTGGTCGAATTTGAAAAAGGAACCATTGGTACTTTTCTCATTGTTGATGATCACCAAAATCCGGTTTCAATCAATGACGAAGTGGAACTGGTGATTCGGAGAATTTACGCTCAAGATGGTTGGATTAGATATGGACTGAAGGCCATTCCTCTAAAGGGATGAAAGCCTTCTTAGACTCCTCTCAGCAACGGCATCCATGGCGGGCTTCGGTATACGAGAAGGAAAGCGTCAAGCCAAAGAGAATTTAGAGGTACATGAAGAAGGAGATTGCCCACGTTGTGGAGGGGAAGCTCAACCATCATCCATGGATTCATATCTTTCTTGTTCGAGATGTCACTACGAATGGAAAGATCCTAGTGCAGGCAGCAAGAGGAAAATTAACAGGCCGACACATCGACAAGACCAAGAATATATTCAACAATTCAATGAAGAAATGGCTTCTGGTGAATTAAGTCAAGTTTTGGGAATTGATAAAGGACTCAGTGGAGCCCAAGAAGCGAGTCTCAAACGCTTGGAAGATAAATGGCTCACTGGCATGAGTGGTCACTTCAATGCGGCTTCAGAGGAGAGGAAGCCGTTGATGTTCAGCTTTGATGATAACGATAATCTTGTTGACACGACCGTAGCAAGTATCAGTATTGTCGCCAACGGTTTCGATGGAGGAGAAGAAATAAGAATTGAATTTCCAGGAATAGGTACAGAATTTTACGTATTCGATGAGGCGTCTGAAACTGGATGGAGAAAGGGAAGGCAGGCTGAAGATACCGCTCGTTCCATTACACATGTTATCAATCGTTTCTCATCAATTGTGTATGCTAATCAAGACGGGACTCACATTCTATTGGAAATGCGTAGTAAAGATCTCGACCCATCATCATTGGTAGTCTTTGTCGATGACCCTGGTGGTACCGATATCGTGGCAGAGAAGGGAGGTGTGACTATGGACCCCCGTCAAGTTACAATGATTGAGGATTACAAGAATGTCATGCAAATTGTATTGGAAGATGGTATTATTTCACCTTCAGAAGATCAAATGCTCTGGGCCATGAGGCAACAATTAGGAATTGATGAGCATATGCATGTACAAATAATCCAGAATTTATTTGGAGATCACGCACTGAAAGAATGCACAGGGTGTGGGAAAATGGCAGAACTCTACCCTGAGTATGCTGCATGGTATTGCCACCCTTGTGAGGCTTGGTGTTAGCGCTTCTATAGATGTATGCTTTCATAAGGATATTTCTTTCCTTAGGGATGTTTCATAAACAAGAGTTGATTGGAGCAAGTTGGCGAGATTTATGGCTGAAGAAGTACTTTACATCGGTATTGACCTTGGAACGTTCCGTTCTGTGATGGTTTCAAGCGACGGACATGAAGAAGAAGAATTGACTGTGATTGGAACTCCAAAGGACCAGATTGCTAAGAATTTCCTCAAAAGAGATGTTCTGTTCGGAGAAGAGGCTCTAAAGAATAGATTAGCACTAAACCTCTTCAGACCTCTTGAACTTGGAGTAATCAAAGATACACCAGAAGACAGACAATTTATTGCAAATTTTATCAATCACCTTATCTCGTTATCTGACCCTGAAGATTACGACCGAGTTATTGCAGTTATCGGAGCACCTGCCGAAGCAAGTCACGTCGACAAAACTGCTATTTTCGATGCAGCATCAGGAACTGTCAATGCCGCTATGATTATTTCTGAGCCATTTGCTGTTGCATATGCTCTTGACATGATTGAACATACCCTTGTGATTGACATCGGTGCAGGAACAACGGATTTGTGCAGAGTGTATGGAACCATTCCAGGTCCTGGAGACCAGATGCATACTGGTCACGCTGGGGACTTTGTTGATGCGCAATTGATCAAAGAGATTCAGAGAAAATACAACGGTGCCCAAATCACCAAGGATATGGCAAGGCGCTGGAAAGAACAATATTCATTCACATCTGCTTCGGTTCCTGATGAACCAGTTGTAGTGGACTTTTCAATCGAAGGAAAAGCAATGTCTTTGGATATCACCGATTGTGTGCAAAAGGCTTGCGAATCCATCGTCGATCCAATCGTTGAAAATGTGAAAGTTCTCATTGCGGGTTCTAACCCTGAATACCACGATCAGTTCAGGAGAAACATGATTCTCGCTGGAGGTGGCTCCGGTATCAAAGGATTAGGCGCATTGATTGAAAGAAGGCTATCAGACATGGGAGATGTAACTGTTCACGTCGTTGACGATCCTGTTCGATTGGGTGCCATGGGCGGATTAAGGCTCGCCATGGAAGTACCAGAAGATATGTGGAGTAATCTCACACTCGCTTCAAGATGAGTCCTTACTCATCTTCGCCAAAATCGAATCCGTAGGCTTCAGCGGTTTCTTTGCTAACGAGGTTTGTCCCACACTGTGGGCATTTATCCTTTGGTGAGAGCTGCATTGGGTCAACGGCTAAAATAGCCATACACCCGGGACAAGTTGCCAAAATTTCAGATTGCTGTATTCCTGACATTTGCATTTCTGTGCCGAAATAAATTGATCGATAATATGGATGAAAATGAAGTCTTACATAACGTAAAGAACTCAGTGAAGCCCAACCCATGAGAAACATGAATAATAGTCCTGAAATATCACTGTCGGCAATGAAAATATATGCATTGAACAACGCAAATACTGCAAATAATAACGATGCAAGAAGAAGAACCATGATTCCAGCTTGATAAGCCCATGGCCTACGATTTCGATATCCGCTCCAGACAAGCAATCCAACTACAGCCTGTAAAACCCATATCCCGGTGAAGATGTATGTAAGATAGGTTATGACCAATATATCCACAAAGATAAGCAAACTCTGACGCTGATGCATCGCATCTATAGGATTTTGAGATTTCGGAGTTGAACCAGCCGGAATCAATTCCTCTGCTCGGTTCATGTCCCCTCCACCATCCCACATCACATCATGATGTCGGCGATAATCCAAAATCAGATGAGACTTGCGAGGTACATGCGGGATACGGACGTAGCCATACTTGGCCCCCATCTTGCAGGTAAACATATTCTTCTTGGAGTGAGCGGGGGAATTGCAGCAGTCGATACAATTCGCGTTTGTCGTGAATTGCGACGTTATGAAGCGGAAGTGACTGTTTTCATGACAAAATCTGCACAAAAAATCATCTCCCCTGAATCAGTGAAATGGTCTAGCCAAGGCCTCGTCATTACTGATTGGGAATCAAATCTAGAAGGACTGAAACCATTTGATGCTATTTTAATCATGCCAGCGACAAGAAATCTCATCGCATCTATCGTAAATGGTATGATGAATGGACCGCTGCTTATGGCAATATCTTCTGCTAGGACGAGGAAAACACCATGCATGATTGTACCATCCATGCATCTTGATTTGGCTAATGATCCATCTACAAGCAGACTGTGCGATCAACTATTACATCAAGGATTCAATCTTGAGTGGGGACCAATTGAAGAAGGAAAAAGAAAAAATCCTAATGTGCAATTTATTGTGGCCAAATTATGTCACCTACTCAACAAAAATGAAATGGCAGTCGTAATTACTCTGGGTGCAACAAAATCATCAATCGATGATGTCCGATTTATCCAAAACAGAAGTAGCGGTAGGACTGGTTTTTCCATTGCAGAGTATCTTTACCGAGATGGAATGGACGTGACATGTGTGGCTGGATCAATATCTGTGAATATACCAGATTTTTTACCTCTCGTTATTTTTAGTCCAGATCCAAACGATATGTTGTTAGAACTCAAAGCGTTATCTCATGACCAAATCGATGCTTGGGTACATGCAGCAGCAGTTTTAGATTACGTAGTCAAAGATCCTGCGGAAGGGAAATTAGCCTCCCAACAAAATGGCATATCCGTTGATTTAGTTCCAACTTCAAAGCATTTGGATGAACTTGAGTCGCTTACAAAAAAGGCTATTCGTATTGGGTTTAAACTGGAATCTGGAATCAAGACCAAGGATTTGGTGCACAGAGCCATCGCTCAAAATGAACGTGCAAACCTAACTGCAACCATTGCAAATCGATTGGAAGATTTAGAAAAGCAGGATAAGCCAAGAGGTTATCTTGTTGACCGGCATGGAGCACATTTTGTTTTGGAAACTGAATTTGATATGTGCCAAGCCATTGCATCCCTCATCAGGCAGGGATCTTAATGAGACGATTTGTAATCATAGGATCACGGGCCCAAAAACAAGGTAAACTCAATCTTAACGATTTAGCAGGTTCAGCAGGTAGACTCGATGTTCTGATACGTGGACTTATGGCAGGGCTCCTTACAAGCCACGGTATTCGAGAAAATGTAGAAATTTTTCTCGCATTGAATGGAGGACCAGGGCCACAAAGAATCCTCAAATTTTCGGGAAGTGAGATCAAGGGATTACACGCAAATGCTCGGTCCGTTGCTGGCATTATAGGTGAAGTGATTTCCATACCAATGCCTCCAAAAGGTCGGTGGGTTGAAAGGCGAAAAGGTGTTTATGATTCCACAGGTACTATCGAAGAACTGATGACCAAATATGATCATTCTTGGATACAAATGAATGCTCATGGAATGCCTCTTTGGGAGTATATCACATCTCAAAAAGAGGAAGATTCTATTGGATTTATTCTAGGTGATGACCAAACTCTCGATAAAGAATATGCAATCCCAATCTCTCTTGGAAGTGAGTGGTTACAGGGAAGTGCTTGCATTAGTATTTGTCATTTTATTCTTGACATGGACCCTTCAATGTTAATGAAGCCAAATAGGTAAGCCGTTTTCGGTATTCTCCAAGATCCAGGCCAAGAGTTGTGGATTCAAATTAAGTGGATGTCCTTGGGGCCAAGAAGGAAGACATGAAATGCTTGTAAAACATTGATCCACGACATCACAATCTCCCTTTTCTACAGGCGTATGGTCAATTGTGGCAGCGCCAATGGTGAATGTAGAGGAGTCATCATCTCCAATTTTTACCGCATTACGATACCACCGCATGCCCAAACGTGTTGTTTTATACAATCCATTCCAATGAGGAGGTATGTTCAAATTCAGAAACAATTCTCCTGATTGAAAGGCTTTTAGAACTGAATTTGAGGGTGATGAAAGACATTCTTTATTCTCAGGTTCAGGCCATGATGAAAGATATTCTTTACCAATTCTATTTTCTCTTTCCAAAACATGAGGCGGTTCTAAATCTAAGACCTTTAAGCATTTTAGAACAATATCGACCGTTGCTTCGATCGCAATCTCCATTCCATCTGGATCAAAACTTGCCCATGATGACGCAATCGAAGGCATGCCATACAAGCCTGCCTCTTTTGCTGCGGCTACCGTACCGCTGTGGTAAACGTCTTGACTCAAATTGGGTCCAAGATTGATTCCACTTATCAGCATAGAAGGCCTGATTCCGGGTATGATTTTGTTCAACCCGCCATCAAGGGCTGCGATTACTGTATCACATGGACTTCCATCCAAAGAATATACGAAAACTGAATCTAAATTTGAAAACCATTCTTTTTCTAGATCGGCCCGATGAATAAAAGATAGAGGCTTCATCAGATTGAGCTTCATTCCCGTCGCAGATTGATTGTCCGAGGGAGCAAAAATGACAACACCCAAACCTTGCTCAGACAATGCCTTACCAAGACCCAACAAGGACTTTGATTCAACGCCGTCATCATTGGTCATGAGAATCCATTGCTTGGGCATGTTCAACGACGTTAACTTCTGAACTTTGATGTTTGTCTCCCCCCAAGATCACAAGAATCATCCCAGTAATCAGCAAAGGACCACCAAGTAGTGTCCAAATTTGTGGTGAAGGTGTATCAAAAAATACCCATCCTATCAAAGAACCCAGAAGTGGTTCGAAAGTCACTGCCACTGAAATGGTTAACGGCGAGAGGTATCTTAGGCAAGCATTCAGACCAGTGTGGCCAAAAATACCTGCAAATATTGCTAAAAGAAGAAACCAGAAGAAAAGATCAGACTGAATCCACCCGAATGGTTCTGTCGATTCACCAAAGATGACCGACATTGGAATCAGTAGAATTGCTGCTATGGCAGTTACCGGTGTTGCATAGAGAAACAGGGGCATCCATGGACGCAATATCCTTCCAACTACGATATAGCCTACAACCGCTATGGCACCCGCAAAAGCAAGCATGTCACCTAATATAGAGACTGAACCGTCAGAGGATACATCGAGAAGAGTCACGCATGCTCCAACAAATCCTATCACAGCACCTGATGATTCTAGTTTGTTTGGCTTTCTCACAAAGAGCATCAGTCCAAAAACAATCACTAATGGATGGGCTGTCACGAAAAGAAGACTGTGCGTGAGACTTGTCAAATCAAGACTCCAAACCCAAGCTCCAAAGTGAATCGCTAATGCCAACCCGCTAAGTAATATCAACTTCACAGAAGACCAGGACTTGCATTTTTCCTTCACTTCTTCAGAACTCTTTGACCATTGCCAAATAGCCATTGGCATAAGTAAAATCGCAGTAATTTGTAATCTCCATGAAGCCCTCATTAAGGGTGGTATTTCATTCAAGTGTTGTAAGATTGCACCTGCACTCGATACACCAAAAACAGCGATAAGCAAAGTGGCCCATACCCATACCGGGGCTTGCTTCACACTTTTACCTCAGGATTTCACGGGATCTGTGTCATTTTCCGAGGAACCATTCCCAATTACACCGGCTCTCTTGAATAAGATGTAGATGATGCCACCTATCGTAACATTAAGCAAAATAAAGCCCGCCATTCGAAGGACATACCAAGACGCGCTACTTGCAAACTCGGGACTACTTTCTGCTATGAGTGAATCAATAAACGACAATACACTGCTTTCCGTTCCAAAGAAGGCTTCTCCAGTCAGTAATCCAGCTGCAATCATAAACGTACCC
This sequence comes from Methanobacteriota archaeon, assembly GCA_002699425.1. Taxonomy (GTDB): domain Archaea; phylum Thermoplasmatota; class Poseidoniia; order Poseidoniales; family Poseidoniaceae; genus MGIIa-K2. The sequence continues at coordinate 16,307 of PABV01000034.1, read as the reverse complement.
AACAAAATGAGAGCTCTTTCTTTTTCAGCAGCGGTTGTACCTTCCTTTTCTTTAATCGCTTCTATTCTCGGCTTCAACTTCTTCTCTTCCCACTTATCTCGAGCAACGCCCCCGATAAGCATAGGTAAAGTGTGAGGCACATCGAGATACATACCTAGCCCGAAGGAAGTACCCATTCCTGTGGCCCATTCTACAAACATACCGAGTAAGAAACCCAGACCTAACAAGTAGAGATCACCTTGACCTTCGGCAAAAATTACAGAAAATGTTGCAAATGCATTCGCCTGTGGTGCGATAAGATCGATGGTTCCATTTGCAAGTTGTATGGATAGGAATATCGCAATTCCAGCACCAATAATCGTTCCAGGGACTACCCCCAAAATATTACCTTTAGAAATATGATATGGGCGATTTCCTATGTACAAACTGTTTTTGTAATCGCCGATGACCGTTCCAGACATCGATATTGCTGAACCAAAAACGGTTGTTCCAACCAATCCGAGCAAAACTGCTTCTTCTGTGGTCAAATCGAGAAAACCCTGGAAATTTAAGAATACACCAAGAAGCATCAGAAGGACGATGAAGGAAGTTCCACTGACAGGCTCAATTCCTGTTTCGCCCATGACACGAACCGCAATAGCGCCCAGTAGAAAGGTCGTACTCAGCAACACAACAGCGAAAACCAGAGATGCAATGATTGGAAAACCACCTAGAGCAAAAATGATCATCATTGATATGAAAGTAAGCACCATGAACAAGGGAATATGGGACAGAGGCCACTCATACCAACCCTTTCCTTCCATAAACTCTTGACCACCTTCTCCTTTGAAGGCTCGACGAATATCGGTGAATATCTTCGAAAATGTCTTCCACATTTTCAAAAGACCAAACAAACCTCCACCCACGATTGCACCAATCGCTATGGTACGAATTACCTTCGTGAATGCAAGCATCTGCAATGCATCACTTCTTCCATTACTCGAATATTCCTGAAGGGGGATATTGGCTTGAGCAATGGCATCATAAATCGGGAAATTCATAGCAACTGCTAACGGAACTAAAAACAACCAGCCCACGATCGTACCTAAATTAACCAAAAAAGCAACACGGGTTTTCATAAACCACCCTATAGCAAACATCGAAGGAGTGAGAGCAACTCCAACGTAGGTATAGGCAAAGGGATTGTACCATGCGTCAGCAGACCAATGAGCAGGTCCTTGTGCCATTCCGTCTATGACTTCCGCAGGCTGATGGATTTTACCATGTGAATAAAAAGATGCCAAACCAAATGTGTCTGCAGTAAGCATTTCAGCAATCCAGTCCATAAGCGCAAGTTTACGCTCTCCAACCCATATCAATGGATATTCAATCAGGAACAAACCAATCATGGTGAAACCAGTCCAGGCCCCGATTGTCTTCAATGAGTCTCTTGCGTGTTTTACCGCACCAGTGTTCACATCACTCGAAATATCGAGCATTTTGAGAGTGGCTTCAAAACCAGGTAATGGAAGCGGATCTTCGACAAGCCAAACCCTACGAAATATGATAAAATACATCACACCGAGAAAACCTGCAAACATACTCGCAACAATTCCAACAAAGGCTAGACGTAAGGCTTCTCCATCCTCAAGAGTAATTAATGGACCACTAGCCAGTTCATATTTCGCATTCGTCGCAAGAAGAAAAATCGCCGGGAATGTGAAAATAAAGCCAGTACAAGCATGCGTAGCACCAGTAGTAGCCGAGGTAGAAATGTTCACTTCCGAAGGTGACCATTTCAATGCCATGCCTAATAGATAGGCAATGTACCATGCGGCTGAAATTGCCAATCCAAGTTTAAGGCCAATGTAAGCGGTAACCCCACTAAATATNCCACCAATTGCAACACCAACAAGGACTTTTTTTGTATCCCAATGGCTTACTTCAAAGGATTCTTTGAGGTTTTTTTCTTCCAGATATTGTTCAAGGACACCTGTATTGAGGTTGTTGTACATCTCATCATCGAGCCAAGTGAGAGTCCCTTTTTCGATGGCTTTGAGACCTTCTGGTGTCACGGGTTGCCTATATGCTGACTTTTTGACGCCCATCAATTAACCCCCGTGAANTGAATCCAATCCACCACACTTCATGACCATTTTGCCTAAATCATTCACTCTGNATTCATTCACTCTCATCCCTTATTGAACGAGCAGGGATACCTCCCCACACTGCATTGTCTGGAACTTCTCTTCTCTTTGGTAGGACTGACCTTGAAGCCAACGTACTGCGGTTACCAATTTTGGCACCTGGGCCAACAAAGGCTCCACCTCCGATCAATGCACGCTCGCCAATCACAACCTTTTCTAGCACAATTTTGCCTTGTTCAACGAGGTGACCATTGATGACTGCTTCTCCTCCGATGACTGCATTTGAACCAATAACAATCAAAGAAGGGTCGTTCAATCGACAGGAATTGATATTTACATTTTTACCAATTTTACATCCAGCCAAGCGATAATAGGTATTTCCAAGGAATGATGGCACAGCATGCCTAAGNAACGGCATTGTTGCACGATGTAACTGACCNCAGATAGCCCAGCGAATTGTAGTCAANGACGCAAGTGGAGCCTCGAGGCGAGAAGAGAAGCGCAGATGCAATAAAAATTGTAAACTTCCTGACAAAACCAAAAGAGATATGCCCCAAATCAAAAATCCAAGAGCGCAAGCCATTGCTTTNATAAATAAAATTANCGAAGAATTGGTGCCAGTGTAAAGATTAGTGATCCAATCANATGACATAAATGCAGGTATGAGAGGCAATCCCCAAGCTAATACCATCACTCCAATCATAAAGATAGATAGTACTGTTTGAATGAGTGAAAATAATTTCACCATTCAGATTACTCCTCATTCAATTTAGCGTACGCTCTTGCATCTTCTTCATCTGCCATGCGTATTCCTTCCTCCAAATCCACTTTAGAGCATAAGTAAGTACCTACTAATATGACGACTACAATCGAAATTACNGCCATCCTATCATCAAATAATCCTGCTGCAGCGGCATAGATGAAAGGACCCATCATCGCTGCTGCTTTACCAATGAAACCAAAGAATCCGAAAAACTCNGTAGTTCTGGATTTTGGAATAAGCATGGTGAACATCGATCTTGATTGGGCTCCTGCGGCTCCCATTACNCATCCAACAAGGAATCCAAGNATGATGTACTGCAAGCTAACNCTAATCCCTAATGGAGCCCANACATAAGTTCTCAGAAGAGTTGGCCACCAATCCAAATAGCCACCTTGGTCTAACTTCGTAGGGTGACCGTCTCCCACTTCAGCCTTACCATCAATATCTGAAGGTCCACCAAGGAAATGGATTGAAAATCGATGATCTGAAACATTATCATATGCACGTATCATGCCTCTGGCTTCTTCTTCTGTAAGCGAATATACTTGTGATTGATCCTCTTTATCATCTACTGTGAGTGCAGAAAGACCAAACATCACGATCAATGTGATGAGGAATATAGCAATCATTCCTTTCCAACCACTTCCTTTTCTTAGAATGAACATCATCGAACCCCCTACGCCAAGAGTTGCAACACCAATCACTAGTAAAGCACTCATTCCCTCAAGATAAGAAAATGCACCTTCTGANTCCGATTCTTNTTCACTAAATTCGACATAATCACCAAAAGCATCTCTGAAGGCTTTGTCTCCNTCAGAATCTGCTGAGACCCAACCNCTCACCTCTTTTCCATAAAGCATGGTCAGATTGTATTGATTTGTTGATTCATCATACTCGTATTGGAAGTCATAACGTTCGTGGTCATCTTTAAGNTCAAGCGGAGCAAAGCCTACGGCTGCAACGGCTGCAAAACAATAAATCAACAANGCAAGCATGAGGGAAAATTTAGTACCTTTCACGTCTGCTAATTTACCAAATACAATACTCATNGGNACTGCAACAAAATTAACCGTNAGCAATAATGCGATGTTCATNACTGGATTGATTCGAAGAACNGANTCNGCAAATGCACTTGCCATACCGTTGATNGTATTCACGCCGTCATAGAATAGAAGATANGCAATNATGAATAGAAAGAGGACNNTNAATCTACGAATTTCTTTGAGCGTTTGCCAAACTTGCTTNTANGCAAATTTAGTTGACTCCACAAANCCAGGATAGGCCATNTCATTCATGATTTCTGGCTCAGGGGTCTTGAAAAACATCAGCGCACCCCAGCCCCACCACCAAAGAGCTGAGGTCACGAAAACAACGGCTAGGTTGAAATTTGAATCCCATGGAGACAAAAGGAGAACGATGAGATGAAAGAGAAGGAGAATNGATCCTCCCAAAAAACCATACGCATATCCCCATGATGATACATGATCCATGGCCTTTTTTGGAGCAAGATATGGCATGAAAGCATAATAGATGGTGTTTCCGCCAGAAAANCCNATCGAGCCAAAGACATACATCATTGCTAACACCATGTAAGCCTTGGANCCGAAGTANGGNGCTGCACCCATAGCAGCNCAAAATATGANACCTGCTAAGGTATACCANAACAATAGTTTCTTCTTAATTGGCATACGATCTGCNATCACACCAAGAGCGGGAGCAGTNACTGCGACCATTAACATCGNAATACCATAAATCAATGCATAGAAACCAGCACCGCCTTGAGTTCCAGTAGCGGTNTTATACAAATTAGCCATCAAAGCAGGAACNATTACAGTCATNACCGTGAGCGCATATGCCTGATTGGCCCAATCGTACCAATACCAACNTTTCAGGGCCTCTTTTTCATCAGGAGACATGCCATTTATGAGTTCTTTAGCAGTCATTTCAGAATTTGCAGAACTCGCGTTTACTGTTGTGGCCATGACNATGANTAGAATCAACCACTAGTTATATTTGTGGTGAAATTACGCTAGAACACCGTGATTAACTATCACGAAGATTTTTGCAATCATCAATGGTCTCTTGTAATNTTAAATAATCCAAGAGCTTCCATCCACATAATTTCTCTACCCGCTTCAATGTTAAATTCATCTTCTAGAGGTAATATCATCATGGAATGATCTCTCATGTTCATGGCATGAACTTCTTGACCTTCGATGTGAGTCACCATGGCTGTTCCTTTTTCGATGAGAGGAACGTTGATGGTATCAGTTACCGAACCAACGTGAGAAATTTTCTGGCCTGTGAAAATATTAACAAGTTCTAATCTTGCCTTTGCAGAACCATGTTTACCTGGTTTAGATTTAGATATTGAATTAATTTTGTAGGCTTTCTCATCTACACAGCAATATCTTCCAACTTTTAGTGTTCGAATTTCTACTCTTGTTGTTCCAGGCATGTTTGCTCAAAGAAGCCTCAAAGTCCAACTTTATGACCATTGCCCTATCCAATGAATCAAAGATGGCTTTGTACTAATACTGATAGAATCCTTTACCAGACTTCCGACCTAGTTCTCCTTTTTCAACCATCTCAACGAGTAGTTTTGCAGGAGCATATTTTTCATTTTTGAAACCATCATACAATACATTCATGATGTGCAAAACAGTATCATTACCGATCAAGTCAGAAAGAGCGAGAGGGCCGATGGGATGATTCATTCCTAACTTCATAATCCCATCAATCGCTTCGGGCTCTGCTACCCCTTCTTGGAGGGTCAAAATGGCTTCATTAATCATTGGACACAAAATTCTGTTTGAAACAAAACCTGGTGAATCTTGACACGCGAGTGCAGTTTTCCCCATATTCTCTGCTGCTTCAACAACCAAGCTTGTTACCTCTTGAGAGGTATGCTCACCATTGATAATTTCAACTAACTTCATGATGGGAACAGGATTCATGAAATGCATCCCAATCACTTGATTTGGNCTATTGGTAGATGAGGCGATTTCGTTAATTGAAATACTTGAAGTATTTGAGGCTAATATTGCACCTGATTTACAAATTTGGTCTAACTTTGAGAAAACTTCAGCCTTGAGTTCTGGAATTTCTGGGATGGCCTCTACTACAAGATCAACATCNGAAGCACCCTGCATATCTGTTGAGGTATCAATCCGACTCAATGCTAAATCTGCATCTTCTTGGGTAATTTTTCCTTTACTAGCCAATTTAGATAGTGAAGAATTAATGNTGTCCATACCTCGTTGGATGAATTCACTCTTCACGTCAATCATTACGACATTATATCCCGATAAGGCTGCAACCTGTGCAATACCATTACCCATTTGCCCTGCGCCAATTACAGCGATTGATTCAATGCTCATGTCCATTGCAAACCGAGCATGTTGATGAGCATTGGGGTTAAGGTAGTCTTGCCCGGATTCGAACCAGGGTCCCCGGGACCAAAACCCGAGATGATGGACCACTACACTACAAGACTGCTATTGCTTCGCCAGTCAAATCTACTAAAAATCAATATCGCTCAAATAATCGTCTGCCGAGTCAATAAATTCTTGTAAATCCAAGCCGTAGATATTCTGATAATTTTCAGCAGTGTATTTCATATCAAGTTTATCCATTTGTTTCACAAATTTTGATTCAGGTGTTTGACCACATTCATATTCCTGAAATATAGAAAGCCATTCAGGTGCGAGGACATTCATGGCTGCTTCTTCATCCTCCATCTTGGTTGAAGTATCATCCATCGGCGTTAAGTCACCCACAATAATCTCTGCGAGATCGTGGATAAGGCACATCTCTAGCACTCTNTCACGATTGAGGTGCTTGGGGCAGAACTTCATCGCAAGCATTGCCATCCCCCAAGAATGAGCAGCAACGCTCTCTGACTTGGGAACGCCAGCCCTCACCCAACCAGTCCTCTGAATTTCTTTTAGCATGAGCCTCTGCTTCATGGACATGCTCATGCCAAGAATCAAATGATTATGGGCGTTGCGTTTCGTATGGAGACAGGTAAGCCCAAATGGTGGGACNCTGCCATTGCACATTTGCAANATGACCCGATTATTGGACCCCTTATATNGCACTATCCAGATAAGCATTTAGAGGGAGGAGGTGATATTTTTTCATCCCTTGTCCATGCAGTTGTTGGTCAACAAATTTCAGTCCAAGCGGCTTCGAGTATCAAAGGAAAATTATTGGATTTAGTTGGTGAATTTTCACAAGGCGTTATGAAGAAATTTAGCCAACAACAAATTGCTCAATGTGGGCTTACTCGGAATAAGGCCAGATGTATTTTTGAACTTACACACTCAAAAATACCATTGATTCCAAGGAATTACGAAGCGATGAGTGACAAGGAACTCATCAAATATTATTGTCAATTTTGGGGAATAGGACCTTGGACTTCGGAAATGATACTTATTTTCACATTCATGCGACCAGATATTTTCTCGATTGGCGATATTGGTTTGGTTAATGCNGTNAGAGAACTTGCTCCAAATCTACAACTGAAAGAAGATATTTTACATTTCGCTGAATCCAACTGGAGTCCATACCAAACCGCTGCGAGTTGGTACCTATGGAGGCATCTCGATGAGGAAGTTGTTGCGTATTAATCCAAAATTGCTTGAGGATTCTTTTCTAGATCTCTTGTGATGTTTTTTTGATGACTTTCAATTGTTCCGCCACCAATTTCAAGTAACTTTGAATCTCTCCAAAGTCGTTCTACGACATATTCCGCCACATAGCCATATCCTCCCATGACCTGAATGGCCGAATCTGCAATTTCTTTAGCTGCAGTCGATGCAAAAAGTTTGATGCCATCACTATCTAATCTCTGATTGCCTNCACCTAGGTTCATGGAGTGAGCTGTATCGTAAGTATAAGACCTAATGGCACGATACTTCGCCCAAGAATCGCCAATATGCTTCTGAATCTGACCAAAACTTCGAATGTCTTTACCAAATGATTGGCGCTCACTAGCATACCGATTCATCTCTTCCACTGATCTACGCGCAATACCAAGAGACATTGCCGCAAGAGTAAGNCTCTCGATTTCGAGGTTTTTCATCATGTGAGTAATCGACTCCCCTAAATNGCCGATTAGGTTTGAGGNNGGAATAATACAATTATCGAAAACTAACTCTGCAGTGTTTGAAGAACGCATGCCTGTTTTGTCAATGATCTTTTGACCAACTGAGTAACCAGAGAATCCTTTTTCAACCAAAAATGTTGAAAGTTCTGGCCTGCCGTTCTCTTTTTCACCCGTTCGTGCATATACAATGACCACATCAGCAGGTTCACCATCCTCATCTACAACACCATTCGTAATCCACATTTTCCTTCCGTTTAGAACCCAGTTTCCATNTTCATCTCTAGCAGCCGAGGTTTTGAGGCCTAGGACNTCTGTACCTGCATCAGGTTCACTCATTGCCATGGCTCCAACCCATTCACCACTGCAAACTTTGGGAAGAATGCGTTGTTTTTGCTCAGCGTTTCCATTATGTGCGAGATTGTTAACAAAAAGCATTGAATGAGCAAGGTAAGCAAGAGCAAAACCAGGATCGCTTGTTGAGAGTTCTTCATGGACAATTACGGCTGATATCGCATCCATACCGCTGCCACCATATTCTTCTGGAACTGTAATTCCCAAGAGACCCATTTCGCCTAATTCTCTGAATAATTCTAGATTAAAGCGTTCACGGTTATTGTATTCCAAGGCTTGGGGCTCAACTCTTTCAGTGACGAAAGAGCGAACCATTTCTCTAAGCATTGCGTGTTCATCGGTGGGATTGGCTATATCCATAAGCAGGCCCAATGAACCCGGAACGTCCCCTCTTTATGGAGGTGTTCATCTTCTTATCTTCCGAGCCCTCATTCTTGGCATATTCTCAAATCCAAGAGGAGGACGAGCGTTTGGTCGCTTCACGACTTTGCGTACGCGGCGTTGATTTTGCCGGACGGCCATTTTTTTTGCTCTTTTTCCAACATATTGCATATGTCCTGCTATTTCTTCAGGCTGTCCTGTGAATTGTTTGGTATCGATGCCTGCTCGCAATAATACATCGCTAGCAGAGCGTTTTGGAGTGATGGATGTCGCTTCATCAACGATTCTACCAGCTAATTGGTGAAGATAACTATCAGATCCGAGAACCGGTTTTTCAATCACATCAATATTGATTACGTTCTCTTCGTGGTTTGGAGAATTATGAAATTCCTTCTGTTGCTCTATCAATCCTTCAAAGAAAATTCTGTTTAAACTATCTTGCTTACGCTCCGCCATTCGCATCCCATCCGTTAAGCAAAACGTATCAATAGGTTATGAATTTTGGGAAGGATTACCCCTCCTATGTGTTGGTTTTAACTAAAAGGGGCCGTGACCGGGAATTGAACCCGGGCTGACAGGACCACAACCTATCGTGCTAACCTCTACACCATCACAGCCATCGACATCTAGTCCAACAAGATTCGATATTTCAACGATTCCATTTTGAATTATAAAACCAAGATGTTGAAGTGCTGGGATTCCTTGGACATGCTATGCGAAAGGTAACGATTTGTATCGTGATTTTTTGCATTACTATGCAAAGTCCAATCATTAGCGCAGTCTCGGTTCATAGCGTTGAGAGTGTTGATTTTTTCCCTCAAGGAGACTTCACCAACGATCAAGACTGGGATTTGGCAGATAAGATGGCATTTTCAGAATCTCCGTCAGATTACACGTCTGTGATGATTTCAGATCAACACCTGTCATTCACACACGATCGACCCGAAAATAGTGAAGAGCAATCACTTTGGGCAACATTCACATCTACTGATAGCAATGCGAGCATGGGAGTACCTGATGGCGCCTACACTTGGTCCACGGGACCTATGATTTCACTCAGTGGTTTTGATACATCAGGAGTTGATCAATATCAGTTACTATCTGCATCCCTTGTAATCGCCTTTTCAATTCCAGATGCACTTGTACAAGATAGTGTGCGCTTTTCTATAGAATCTGGTTCTGATTTTGAAATCATCAGAGAATGGAGCCACACACAGTCTTCTACAAATTACTTCAATCAGCCCTACTGGACTACGAATCTCTTCGAACATGGCATTTCAAGTTGGACTGCCATTCAGGGAATGGAAGTTGATTTGGATTATGTAGGCAAGGATGCTGGTTCAGGACTCCCTGACGATTCTCAGTTACAAGTTGACGCAGTTGGCGTAAAAGTATCCTTCCTCACACCATGGTTCGGAACGGAACGCGCAGAAGCCATCTCCTCCGTAAATAGCCTAGATCTTCCCTTTCTCGAGTTGAATTTGTCATCAGGAACAATGGTTGAGTTAGCACTAACCGCTTGTGGGTTAGAGGCAGAAGAGGGAAGCACAAATCCTCAATGGATTTCTGAAGTGATCGAGCGTCCTGAATCACAAGACATGGGTAGATGGCACTGGTTGACAAGTGATGACAGTAATTCAATCGCGTCAACAAACGTCCGTACGAGCGAGGACAATCAGACTTGGGATGAATGGGTTGAAATTCTTGCCTCAGATATTTTACCGAATAAGGCATATGTACAGATAAAAATCATGGATTTGGACTTTTGTTTGGAAAGAGTTTGGGTTGATTTTAATGACCCAACACTCTCCATTACAGGCTCATTCTCCGGAAGTCTTGACGGATTGGACCAAGATTACTCTCGATGGATTGTACAAGTCAACGACATTACTATTTTCAATGAATATATTACCAATACAGGCGGTTTTTCAATCCAGTCTTCAATTGGACATGCATTTACATCTGAAGAATTAGAAATCTCAATCAAGGCATGGTTTTCTTGGAATTCAAGTGGAAATGCATCATCTCTGGTGATGCAAGTTCAAGACATCTCTATTTCTGGAGGATTTCATATTGAATGGGACTATGATCCACATTGTAATACTGTTGAGGACATCGAAATTGATGAAGACGGGGGAGGTATTCTTGTTCCTTTCTTCAACGGATGTCATGATGACCGTTCTCCTAAAGAGGCATTAGAAATTGATTTTTCAAATTATGATCAAAACCTCATCCAAGTAACTCTTGACGACTCAAGCATCAAAGTCATTCCACAAGCAGAAATGTCTGGAACTACAAATTTCGATATTTCAGTCATCGATGAGGCAGGAAATTCTTGGACACAGGAGGTAGATGTTGTGGTTAAAGAAATCAATGACCCCCCTGTTATTGAGCGTTTACCCGGCATTCAATTTGCTGAAATCGGAGTTTCAAAGTCAATCACGCTTAATGTTGAAGACCCCGATACATCTCTTTCATCATTGGAAATTACGACGAACAAAAGCTGGGCAGATATAGACAACACTGGCACATTGCTCACTATTCTGCCCCCAATCGCTGGTTTCAATTCGATTTTAGTCGAGGTTTGTGATGAGGCTAGTTGTGACAGTATTGTGATTGAATTAGAGATAAGAGCACTTCCTGATTTGGTTGTTGAAGATATTTTTGCCAAACCGGAAAATCCTCAGCCAGGAGATATATTAGAGATACAAGTTAATGTGAGAAATACCGGTCAAAATCTCGCTAGCCTTTCTTCAATCCGATGCTTGATTGATAATCGGATAGCAGACATAGCCTCAGTTCCCAGTTTGGATCCTGGATCATTGGGTTCAGTAACATGTACATCTGAAATCCTCGAAGGAGATAATGTACTTCGCATTACCGCCATTGTGGACAGCGGACAAGAAATTGTAGAAAGTGATGAAGACAACAACGAGAAATCACTACTCATTGAAGTGACTAATCACAACAATGTTAACGCCAATAATGAGGATGTTTCTAGTATCAATATTCCTCCTGGTATCGCTTATGGCTCTAGCATTATTGGAGTGATATTCATCATCGGTTTATTTGTCCTCTTTGGACCGAGTAAAATCAAGCGGTTGGATTAATACTCAAATCCGGCACCATATGACGGATAATCACATAATCCACCTGAACATTCATAACGAAAGTGACAAAATTTTAGTTACTTCCGTGGGTTGTGGGGACCTCCAGCATGCTGGGGAAGTAGGTTGTGGAACCATGAGTGAGCTCAAAATTAGAATTGAAACAGATGAATGGATTTTCGAAGAATACGTTGAAGCATAAGTTATCGAACCCATCCCTTGGGATAGGTGTCTTCATCGATAAATACCTGCTTTGGTATGGAGACTTCTCCTGAAATCATACTGGGCAAGTCAGATGGTGAGACGAGTAATTTTCCGATTGCTACAAGTTCATTTTTCATTGACATAATTGCAACATCATGATTTTGTTTAGCCTCATCCTCTATCGATACCAAGCCAGGTCGCATCAATGGAGCACCTCTAGAAACGGCAGCCACTGCAGAATCTTTGATAACAAGTTTTGGTAAGCCCTTTACTAACCATTCAATTGGATAGATGAGACTTTTCAGAACTGAAGCATCACCAAGTTCTTGCCATCTCCAATAGGCGTCAGCCAATTGTTGCATAGTGATTGAATGATTTAATTGATAACGACCAGATTTTGGTCTGCGCAATTCTACGAGTTTTGCAGGTACGTTCAACCAAAGGCTCAGGTCATTGACTAAGGTTCTGATGTACGTCCCTGATTCACATTCAACATGAATGAGAGCATGATTGTGATCTGATTCCAATAACTCAATTTTGTGAATATTTCGTGTTCTAACTTGAACCTTAACAGCAGAAATCTCAGGTGGCACATTATAAATTGTCCCGGAAAAATGAGACAATGTATCACGAAGTGTGGATTCATCTACCTCTTCTTGGAATTTGACTACAGCAACATATGTTTTGTCATGAGCGAGTACAGTTGGTGCTAATTTCATCGCCTTTCCAGAAAGCAACAAGAGAACACCGGTTGCAAATGGGTCGAGAGTGCCCCCATGTCCTAATTTATCCAATCCTAGCATCTCTCTAGCCCAAGCAGTAACCTGGTGAGATGTTGGGCCGTTAGTCTTGTCTAAAATCATAAAGCCTCTCTTTAATCGCTCTTCAAGAGACCGTTCTTCTGGTGATTTCCCGTATTTAGGATTCGTTTGAATCTCGTCATCAAAGGTAATCATTTCGCAACCTCCAGATGTCCTAGGACTTCCATCAAGACCTGTTCTTTGCTAAGACTTGTGGCATCTATCTCATGTGTGTAAGGGCTTTTTGAGTCTATGTCAATCCCATACATTTTCATGAATCTCTTTGAATCTGCAACACTTCGGTCGAAATTTGCTTTCAGCGCCTCTTCTATGGAAATGCCTTCACGTTCTGCAACTCGACTTGCTCGTACCTCATCATCGACGTGAATCCATATTCTTGAACAACTCGGAGACATTTCTTTCGCCCACCAACCAGCCAATCGACTTTCAAAAATCTTAGGACCATCCACCTCTANCATCGCCTTCTTCAACAACTCATCGAGATATCGATCAACGCTTTCATCTTGTTTGCAGACCTCGGCAAATTCAGGAAGAGAAAGAGANCGATTCGCTGCTTCATTTCTGAAAACATCGCCCCCGTTCATGAAATCCCAATCAAAATGGTCACTTAATTTTTGAACAAGCGTGCTTGTTCCAGATCCAGGATGGCCCGAAATACTCACCTGTATCAAACCTTCATCTCCATTCAAACCGACACACTTTGCAACGATTAAGTGAAGGTCCATCTCTTTCGATGAAATCTCCGTTACATTCCGGACAAAATTGTCCTGATGAAAATTTATTGTTAGATTGTACTTGAGGTTGAGGCTCTTTGGACTTGGTCTTTCGAGGACCATTTCGCTGACGGCTTCTTGCTCGAGATTCTCTTGCTTTTGCAGCTTTAGACTTCTTTGCAGGAGTATTTACGATAGACAAAAGTGGTTCCTTGAGTGATTCACCGGCTAATACAACAGGATGAGTTCGATATCGAAACAATTTGAGGTGTCTGTCTACCACNCTTCCCAGAGGTGCGGACATGCAAATATATGCACAAATCCATGCCGGGAAGAACAAAAACTTTCCATCNGTTAAATGCCATTCTGGAGACCATGGTAAACTGACGTAATCTACTTTGTAACCATTGACCATGGAACCCATCCACGCAAAAATTGCAATAATGAAAACCATCGTGAACATCATTGGCTTCATCATGGCCATTTGGGTTTCAAATTGTTCTGGCATCATATGTTGTTGCATGGTTTGAGCTTTATCGAGTAGAATCGTATCGCGTCCGATTCTTGCTTCATTCATCATCTTCCTAATTTGGCCTTGACGATGACCATTATGCGCCATTTTCAAAGGATCTGTGAGAAGATTTCTCAACACTGTGTTCACAAACATCGAGATTGATCCCAATACAAATACCGTTAGAACAAACCATTTTTCATCAGGCAACCATGGCGATAGATAAGGATCGGCCATACCTCCAAGTGAATCCCTGAATCCTGATGACAGGAGCAAGAATGTCATCAAAATCATGAACAAAAACATGAGCATCATGGAGCCACCTGCAGGTGGAGGGGGTGGACCAGCCTGACCGCTCATAGCAAGTCCTGCAAGACAAAATGTTTGAACATTACCTCACAGATAATCAAAAATTATGAAACCTTGAGTTGATTGGGTCTCATGAGCCGCATGGATACTGATGCTTGGATTCATACCCAACCGATGCCTATGCCAGGTTCACCTTGCGTGGTTACAGAATTCGACGCAGTTAGTTATGTTCAAAAATTGCCCACAAAACCACACATCTTTCTTTGGTCAGATTCCGACAGAGCCATACCTGGTGATTGGGGTTACCTTGCTAGCGTCCGTCAGGGNGTTCCTCCTGAAGGAATCATGGCTGAATTCAATGCTTGGGAGAGACAATACCCCACCGCTTGGTTGGCTGTAGATTTACGAAGAGGAGTCATACCTCCTTCAACACAAACACCTCTTGATGAATTGCTGAGTAACATGAAGAGAAACGTTATCATCATCGTTACTGATGTAGAAGAATATCCNCAATGGCCCCGGTGGAACCTTCCGTTTTAGTTTCAGAATTTGATTTTCTAGACTCAATCNANATTGCTNCACCTGCTGTCTGCTTGAGNTTGACATTTTTCTGAGCCTGTTGCTGTTTGTCTGANTCTCTTCTTTGTAAAGTATTCATAACTGATGAAGAACAAGCGATGTGTTTAAGATTACAACTTGTTTATGCCCCTGTATGAACTTAGAAACCGCTGCATCTTGGGCTGAAGTTTTGGGCCTTGTTACAATTCTCGGCGCTGCAATATACTCTTGGTATCAGATCAAAGAATTACGCCGTTCAAGAGACAGTGTGACAGCAATGAGTTTGGCAGCAAATTTTCAGAATGAAGATTTCGTTATCGGACTCACAGCAATTATGAACATGGATATAGACACAAGTAAGTTTGAACAAGGTTCTCGTAAAGAGAATTATGAAGCGTTTAAGGAATATTTCGGAGAAGATTGGACCAAAGTTATGACAGTTCTAACTACATGGGAGAGTGTAGGTGTACTAGTTCATCGCGGCGATATGGATTTCCATGCCTTCTATGACCTTTTTTCAGGAGTAATTATCAAGACTTATGAGTCTTTTGCGTTCTACTTTGAACCCATTCGCGAAGAGCAAAGTAACAAGGACATGGAATGGTTTATTTGGCTTGCAGACCGAGTTATTGAATATGAAAACGAGGGATCGGGAACACCTCCTGCCCACTTGGCTTTCAAAGACTGGAGACCCTTAAAACGCTCCTAAGAAGAGTTATACACGCCTTTGTTGCTAAAAAACTGAAAAACGCAAATGCCTTGTCATTCATACTAACACCATCTTGAATATGATATATTTACAATCTCAATTAGATCCAATTCCATTCTTTTTCACATTAAATTGTGAAATTTATTGTTTTACTTCTCAATATATTCACCAATATCAAAATTTAGGGTGACCTAAATCTTATGTAGGTAAGTCTTTTCGGCCGACCTAAAACGGATGTGTTCATGATGAAAACGAGATTAAAATCTATGCTTATGATGTTGTTAATGTGCAGCGCTGCGCTTGCTGGCTGTTTAGAGAGTGACAACGATAATGTAGAAAGTAGTGAAACAGAAGATAAAACCAGTTTCGGTTCTGATGGAGGATATACTTACGCGTCCGATGTCCAAGTCTATGCTGACATGGCTCACGATGTTTGTGACATTAAAGCACTAGTCGAAACATTTGATTGGGATGGTATCAAGGCTATCTACCAAAATGGTTCAAACGTTGAGAAGAGTGATGGAAGCATGAAGACACTTGCTCAGCATGCTGCTGCAAGCGGTAAGAAGCACGGATTGTCTGAATACTACGCTATAGACGCTCCTCTTAACGATTATATGATGGCGGCTCTCGATGGCACAGGA